>CAJOKM010000064.1 GCA_905235205.1 uncultured Clostridia bacterium
AAGGGCGAGCGCGCGTACGTCGTGTGTCCGCTGATCGAAAAGACCGACGGCTACGACGGACTCTCGCTCGAGGAGCTTTTCTCGCTCGAGCGCGCCCGCATCGAAGCGAAAGGCGTGCGCCCGGACGTACTTGTGATGTCCGCCACGCCGATTCCGAGAACGCTTGCCCTGCTCTTATACGCGGACCTGGATCTGTCCGTTATCGATGAGCTCCCGAAAGGCCGCAAGCCGGTCAAGACCCGGTTTGTTCCCGCCGAAAAGCGAAAAGCGCTGTACCGGCATCTGTCCGACTGCGCAAAGAAGGGCGAGCGCGCGTACGTCGTGTGTCCGCTGATCGAAAAGACCGACGGCTACGACGGACTCTCGCTGGAGGAGCTTTCAAAAGAGCTTACCGCTCTGCTCCCGGACGTGAAGATCGGGATTCTGCACGGACAGCTGAAGGACGGTGAAAAACACGCGGTCATGCAGGCGTTTCGAACCGGCAGCGTTTCGATCCTGCTGTCCACGACGGTCGTGGAGGTCGGCGTCGACGTGCCGGAAGCGACGGCGATGGTGATCGAGGGAGCGGACCATTTCGGTCTTGCGACGCTGCATCAGCTTCGGGGACGCGTCGGCAGAAGCGATCTGCAGTCGTACTGTTATCTGCTGTGCGCGCATCCGTCCGAGCTCGCGAAATCCCGCATCCAGGCGATGCTCGACTTTAGCGACGGATTTTTGATTGCGCAGCACGACCTTGAAATGCGCGGCATGGGCGATCTGTTCGGCGTGCGCCAAAGCGGCGAGGGGGAGCTCGGAAGCGTTCTTGAAGGCGCCTCCGTGGAGATCATTGAAACCGCGTCGCTTGCCGCGGAGGAAGTGATGTCGCTTCCCGACGCGATCCATAACGCGCTGCTGGAGAGAGCCGCCGAGCGCTTCGGCAGGTTCCATGAGATCGCGCGAAACTAAATACCCGTTGAAATGATAAAATCGCCTTCGTTGAGGCGATTTTATCGTTCGGGTCTTGTTGCGTTTTATCTCATCATGGACGAGGATCCGTTCATGTTATTTTGCGCGTATGCGATCATACGCTTTACCATCTCGCCGCCGACCGAGCCCGCTTCGCGGGAGGTGAGGTCGCCGTTATAGCCCTGCTTGAGATCCACGTTCAGAGAATTCGCGACTTCATACTTCAAGTTCTGAAGCGCCTGCTTGCTTTCGGGAACCAGTGTTCCGTTACGACTCATCGTTTTTCTCCTTTCCTTCTTGAAAAGTATTGTTCGTTAGTGAAGATTCTTCTCGGCATAAGCGATCATACGCTTAACCATTTCACCGCCGATGCTGCCAGCTTCACGAGAGCTGAGATCGCCGTTATAACCCTGCTTCAGGTCGATGTTCAGTGAGGAAGCGACTTCGCTCTTGAACGACTGAAGTTTGCTCTTGGATTCGGGAACCAGTGCGCCGTTACGTGCCATGTATTTCACCTCCTTGTTGATTGTTGCTATTACTTTCTGCAAATTTCGCATCGGTATGAGAACCAATTTTTGTAACCGTCGCGATTCGAAAATGAATCTTGTGCGAATCGTGTTTTTGTAGTAAAATAAACTGATGAATTATGGAGAATGAAGCAATGCGGCAAACGACGTTTATTTCAAAAGAAGAACTGCAATCCGAACAGGCGATCGCCGAAGCCATCGCAAAAGAAAACGAAGGGCTCGATCTTAAGTACGTTGTGGAAACGTTCGGCTGTCAGATGAACGTGCGTGACAGCGAGACGATCAAAGGCGAGCTCAACGAAATGGGATACACGGAGACGTTCGACAAATCCGACGCCGATCTGATCCTATACAACACCTGCTGCGTGCGCGATCATGCCGAAAAGCGGCTGATGGGCAATATCGGCGCGCTGAAAGAGCTCAAAGAGCAAAAGCCCGGTCTGATCATCGGCATCTGCGGCTGCATGATGCAGCAGGAGGGCATGGCAAAAAAGCTTTTGAAGCGGTTTTCGCACGTCAGTCTGATCTTCGGCACGAACGTACTGCATCGTCTTCCCGAACTGCTCGAAGCCGTCCGAAACGGCGAACGCGTGATTCTGACCGACCGTTCCTTCGACGCGATCGCAGAGGACCTGCCGCAGCTTCGCGACAATCCGAGAAGCGCGTTTGTGAATATCATGTACGGGTGCGACAACTACTGTTCCTACTGCATCGTGCCGTACGTGCGCGGTCGTGAGCGTTCGCGCGCGCCGAAAGACATTCGAAACGAGATCGTTTCGCTTTGCAAAAGCGGGATCACGGAGATCACGCTGCTCGGGCAGAACGTCAATTCCTACGGCAACGACGGCTCGACCGGCATGACGTTTTCGGAGCTTCTTCACTGCGTAGCCGACGTGCCGGGGCTAAAGCGCCTTCGGTTCATGTCCTCACATCCGAAGGATCTCAGCGAGGACGTGATGCAGGCGATCGCAACGCTTCCGAACGTCTGTCATCATGTGCATCTGCCGGTGCAGTCGGGAAACGACGAAATTCTAAAACGCATGAACCGCAGATATACGCGCGAGGCGTATCTTTCGATCGTGAAGCGTTTGCGTGAACTGGTCCCCGACATCGAGTTCACGACGGATATCATCGTCGGGTTCCCCGGAGAGACGGAGGAGGCATTTTCCGATACGCTGTCGCTGGTGGATTCGGTCGGGTTTGCCGCCGCGTTCACGTTTGCGTACTCGCCGCGCGCCGGCACGGTCGCCGCGCGCATGGAGGAGCAGATCCCGGAACCGGTCAAAAAACGGCGGCTCAGGGAACTGAACGAATTGCAAGCAAGAAAGACGGTCGAGAACAATCAAACGTACATCGGACACGTCGGGGAAGTGCTGATCGAAGGGTTTGACGAGCGAGCGGACGTGACGATGCTGTACGGAAAGTATTCGAACTTTAAGATGGTGTATTTCCCGGGAAATCCGGCGCTTTTGAACCAATACGTGACCGTTCGGGTCACCGGAATCAATAAGAATTCACTGATGGGAGAGATGATCGATGCATGAACTGAAAACATATTTGGAACTCGGCGAACAGATCCGCGCGGACAAGGCGCTTGTCGAGCTCATCGACGCCTACGAAGCGGAAACCAAGCAGCTGATGGACCTAATTCAGAATCCGGACTACGACGCGCAGGAAGCGATCCGGCTCACGAACGACGTTGAGTATATGTCGGAGCAGATCTCGAACAACGCGCTTTATCAATCTTATGTAGCGGCGAAGGACGCGCTTGAAAACGTGCTGCGCGAGAAGGCCGCCCTGTCCATGCCGTGCGATTGCAACTGCAGCACGTGCGCAAGCGACTGTCCGTCGAAGGAGAAGAAGGCATGAGCGAACTGACCCCGATGATGCGTCAGTATATGGAAGTGAAGCAGCAGTATCCGGACTGCTTTCTCTTCTATCGTCTCGGAGACTTCTACGAGATGTTCTTTGAAGACGCGATCGAGGGATCCAAGATCCTTGAGCTGACGCTGACCGGCCGCGACTGCGGTCTATCTGAACGCGCGCCGATGTGCGGCGTTCCGTATCATGCGGTCGACACATACGTCAACAAACTGATCTCCTTGGGTCACAAGGTCGCTATCTGCGAGCAGATGGAGGATCCGGCGCTTGCAAAGGGTCTCGTTACGCGTTCGGTGACGCGCGTGATCACGCCCGGTACCGTGATCGAAGAGAAGATGCTCGACGGATCGAAGAACAATTACCTGTTTGCGATCCATTTCGCACAAAACGGAGTCGGATACGCGTACGCCGACGTGTCCACGGGCGCGTTCTACGCCTGTGAAGTGTACGGATCGGATGCGATGCAGACGATCTTCGACGAGCTTTCAAGACTGACGCCGTCCGAGATCGTGGCAAACGAAGCGTTCTTTTCCGAGGAATACTCTGTAAAGCGCATCCGCGCGTCGTACTATCTTGAAAAACTGCCCGACGTCCGGTTCCATCCCGATCAGGCGGAAAAGCGGCTCAAGGAGCATTTTTCGGTCGCGTCGCTTTCGGGATTCGGATTCGACGGAAAACGGCTTGCCGCGGGCGCGGCGGGGGCGCTTTTGTCGTATCTTGAGGAAACGCAGAAGAACGCGCTTTCGCATATCCATACCATCCGGCTTTTGAACCGTTCCGCGTTCATGCAGCTGGATTCCTCGACGCGCAGAAACCTCGAGCTGACGCAGCCGCTTTCCTACAACGGCAGCAGAAAGAGCACGCTTTTGTATCTGCTCGATCAGACCGAGACCAGCATGGGCGCGCGGCTTTTGCGCACATGGATCGACTGTCCGCTGCAGAGGAATGACGAGATCAACCGCCGTCTCGACGCTGTCGAAACGTTCTATAAGGACCTTCGCACGCGCAAGAGCCTACGCGAGTACCTGAACGGCGTATACGACATCGAACGTCTCACGAGCAAGATCGCGTACGGCACGATCAACGGACGCGACTGCATTGCGCTGTTGAACTCGCTCCGTCAGATCACGCCGATCACAATGCTGCTTGCGGGCATCCCCGCGAAAGCGATCGATTCGATCGTGCGGGAGCTCGATCCGATGGACGACGTGATCGGGCTCTTAGACGCCGCGATCGATCCGAACCCGCCGGTCAACATCAAGGACGGGGGACTGATTCGCCCCGGCTACAACGCGGAGGTCGACGACCTGCGCGCGATCTCCGGCGACAGCCGGACGATGCTTGACCGGATCGAAGCGCGCGAGCGGGAAGCGACCGGGATCAAGACCCTGCGCATCGGGTACAACCGTGTGTTCGGGTATTACATCGAAGTCACCAAATCGTTCACGCAGAACGTGCCGTACTACTATGAGCGCAAACAAACGCTCGCCAACGCGGAACGCTACATTACGCCGGAGCTCAAGGAGCTCGAGCAAAAGATCCTGAACGCCGCGGACCGTCTTTTAGAGCTCGAGACGGAACTGTTCCGCGAAGTGCGTGAAGCGCTTCTTTTAACGACGGAACGGATGCAGCAGGACGCGAAGCTTTTAGCCGCGCTTGACGCGTACCAGTCGCTTGCCGAGGTTGCTGTTTCGAACCGGTATGTGAAACCGGTGATCTCGGACGAGTCCGTGATCCGCGTCGTAAACGGCAGGCATCCGATCGTGGAGCGCACGCAGAAAACCGGGTTTATTCCGAACGACGTGTCGCTCGACCTCGAACAGAATCGGCTGCTCATCGTAACCGGACCGAACATGGCGGGAAAGTCGACCTATATGCGGCAGGTCGCTCTGATCACGCTGATGGCGCACATCGGTTCGTTTGTGCCCGCCGACGAGGCGGAGATCGGGATCGTCGACCGCATCTTTACGCGTATCGGCGCAAGCGACGATCTCGCGTCGGGGCAGAGCACGTTCATGGTCGAGATGAGTGAGATGGCGAACATCATCAACAATGCGACAAGAGACAGCCTTCTGATCCTCGACGAGATCGGACGCGGCACAAGCACGTTCGACGGACTGAGCATCGCGTGGTCGGTGCTTGAACACATCGCGAACCCGATCCTGTGCGGCGCGAAAACGCTGTTCGCCACGCATTATCACGAACTGTCCGAGCTCGAAGGCAAGCTTGAAGGCGTGGTAAACTACCGCATTACGGTCAAGGAGGTCGGCGACGACGTGCTGTTTCTGCGCAAGATCGTGCGCGGCAGCGCGGACAAGAGCTTCGGGATCCAGGTCGCAAAGCTTGCGGGGCTTCCGGACTCGATCTTAAACCGCGCAAAGGAAATCTTGAGCGAGCTTGAGCAGTCCGATCTTCTGGTGCGCGAACCGAAGGCGCAGAACGTGCCTGAGCCTTCGGTCGAGTCACAGATCCATATGTCGATCCTGAACGATCTCAAAAAGCTTGACCTCAATCACTTTACGCCGGTCGAGGCGTTCATGAAACTGCATTCCTACGTAGAAATCCTGAAGGGGGAATAACGCATGTCGATCATTCACGTTCTCAAACCGCACGTCGCCAATCAGATCGCGGCGGGCGAAGTCGTGGAACGCCCGGCGTCGGTGGTAAAGGAGCTTGTCGAAAACGCGATCGACGCCGGCGCAACGGCGATCACGGTTCGTATCGAGAACGGCGGCATGCGCAGCATCACGGTCACCGATAACGGCTGCGGCATCGCGCGCGAGGACTGCAAGAACGCGTTTTTGCGGCACGCAACCAGTAAAATCAGCACCGCCGACGATCTCTCGCGCGTTCTGACGCTCGGCTTCCGCGGCGAAGCGCTTGCGTCGATCGCGTCGGTTTCCCGCGTCACCATGACCACGCGCCCCAACGACGCCGAGGTCGGAACGAAGCTTCTGATCGACAACGGCGCCGTGCTCTCGGAAGAGGACGCGTCATGCGTGTTTGGAACGACGTTCGTCGTCGAAGAACTGTTCGCTTCGGTTCCGGCGCGGCTGAAGTTCTTAAAATCGGCGCGCACCGAGGCAGGATACATCGGCGATTATCTCGGGAAGATGATCCTGTGTAAGCCGGATATCTCGTTCCGTTACGAGTCCGACGGCAAGACCGTGTATGAGACCTACGGCGACGGCTCGCTGTTCAACGCCGTGTTCTGCGTGTACGGAAAAACCGTCGCGGACAAGCTCGTCCCGGTCGAGTACGACAACGGATACATGCGCATTTCGGGATTTTTAGGCCTCCCCGAGATCTCGCGCAGCAACCGCAGCTTTCAAACGGTGTTCGTAAACGGCCGTTCGATCCGGTCTTTGTCGGTGTCCGCCGCAGTTGCGCAGGCGTATGATACGCGGCTGATGATCGGTCGCTTCCCGTTTTTTGTGCTGAATCTCGCGCTTGCGCCGCAGGAGGTCGACGTCAACGTGCATCCGACCAAGGCGGAGGTGCGCTTTGCCGACGAGAACCGCGTGTTCACCTGCGTTTCGGCAGCCGCAAAGCTTGCGTTGACCGCGTCCGCGCAGCACGTCGAGTCCGCGTTTGACAATAGTACGCCGAAGCAGCCTCCAATGCCGAACGATTCGTACCGTCCCGTTCAGACGCCTGTGCCGCGCGCGGATTTCCGGTTCCCGAACGACAGCGCAAAGAGCGCGTACACCTATCGTGAGCGCGGATACAATTCGTTCCCGAGCAGCGGATCGACCGGAACCGTCAAACACTTTTCGATCGAAACGGACCGTGCGCTGCAAGTGCGAACCGTGGAGCAGACGCAATCGCTGATCCCGGGTGAACCGATCCGGATCATCGGCTGCGCGTTTTTAACGTACTGGATCGTGGAGCGCGGGGAGAACCTGTTTTTGATCGATCAGCATGCCGCGCACGAACGAAAGCTCTATGAGGAGCTGAGAAGCCGCAAAACGGAACTCATCAAGCAGCAGCTTCTCGTTCCGCTCGAAGTAACGCTGACGCCGTCCGAGCTGGAGCTTTGGGACGCGAACAGGGCGCGGATTTCGGAGCTCGGGTTCGGTCTTGATAGAAGCGGCGCGATGACGCTGTCGATGGACGCCGTGCCGGTGCTGAACGGACAGACGCTCGGCGAACTGTATTTGCATCAGGTCCTTTCGATCCTGTCCGAACAGGGAAAACAGCCGCAGGAGGAGCTTTTGCGCGAACGGTTGATGCAGTCCGCGTGCAAGCATGCGATCAAGGGAGGAGAACCCGTGCGCGAGGAAGAGATCGCGGCGCTTTTGGAAACGTTCCTCTCGGGTGAAGTCCCGCTGACCTGTCCGCACGGACGACCGGTCGTTGTGCGCATCACCGAGCAGGAGATCGAGAAGATGTTCCGGAGGATCGTATGAGCTCCGACAGAACGGTGCTTTGCATCGTCGGTCCGACCGCGTCCGGAAAGACGTCGCTTTCGGTTG
The DNA here is from genome assembly GCA_905235205.1 of uncultured Clostridia bacterium. Taxonomy (GTDB): domain Bacteria; phylum Bacillota; class Clostridia; order Christensenellales; family CAG-138; genus UBA3792. The sequence continues at coordinate 7,829 of CAJOKM010000064.1, forward strand.
CGCTTGCGAAACGTCTGAACGGCGAGATCGTTTCGGCGGACGCCGTCGCGGTCTACCGCGGACTCGACATCGGCTCCGCAAAACCGACCGAAGCGGAGCGGGAGGGCGTTTTGCACCACATGATCGACTGCGCCGAGATCACGGACAACGACTTTACCGTTTCCGTGTTTCGTTCCATGGCGCGGGACGCGATCGACGCGATCCTTTTAAAAGGCGCCCTACCGATCGTCGTCGGCGGAAGCGGACTGTACCTTGACGCGATCTTTTCCGATATGACATTCTCAGCGCCGTCAGATCCGGCGATTCGCCTTGCGATCGAAACGGATTACGATCGGGATAAAAACGCCGTATTTTCGCGTTTACAGCGCGTCGATCCTGCAACAGCCGCGCGATTGCATCCGAACGATCAAAAACGGATCGTGCGCGCGCTGGAGGTGTTTGAGATCACAAACACGCCGTTTTCCGAGCTGAACCGCTCGTTTTTGGCGGCGCAGGCGGGGGACGGGACATACCGGATCGTGCGGATCGGGCTGCAAATGGAGCGCGCGCACCTCTATGAACGCATTGAACAGCGCGTGGATCGAATGATCGAGAACGGTCTTTTATCCGAAGCATATGCGCTCTTTGAGCAGGGACTGACCCCGGACAGATACACGGCGATGCAGGCGATCGGCTACGCGCAGCTCTATGAGGCGTACTGCGG
>CAJOKM010000065.1 GCA_905235205.1 uncultured Clostridia bacterium
TGGCTCCCCAGGTAAGACTCGAACTTACAACCCTTCGGTTAACAGCCGAATGCTCTGCCATTGAGCTACTGAGGAATGTTGCAAGCGATATCATAACAGTACGATCGGAAAAGCGCAAAGGTTAAATATCGTTATTTTAAACAAATACATTAAAAATTTGCTTATTTTCTTTGAAATGCTCTTTATTTTGCGGTTTGATTGACGGTTTTACTTTTTTGATGTACAATAGCCGCATGGAGCAAACAGAGCCGCGCGTCATCTATACGGAGCGAAACACGCCGAAGCGGGTCGTCATCCGCTCGGACGGCGCGCTGTACGCGGTGCTGCTGCTGGGCACGTTTTTGATGATCGTGCTTGCGTACCGGCTCACGGCACGGCTTGGGATCAACCGACTGTATGTACAGATCGGGCTGTACGCGGCGCTGCTCGGCATCGGGTATCTGATCTATCGGGTGCGGCTCACCGAGTATGTATATGAGCTGACCGAAGACACGCTGATCATACAGCAGGCGGTCGGGAAACGGCAGAGGGTGCTCGTATCGGTCCCGTTCTCCGCAATCAGGGAAATCGGTCCATATTTGCAGACGGAAGTGAAGCGGGAGCCGCGCACATACCACGGGCGGAGAGCGTTCACAACGGCGATCCGGTTTGAACGGGAAAACGAGGATCGGATCGTGCTGCTGCGTGCTTCGGACACATTAAAGGAGAAACTGGCGGAGGTCGTATCATGCGGGAAACGGATTGGCTGAACAGAATCGAGGCCGGGAACGTTCCGCACGCGATCCTGTTTGCCGGACCGAAGGAAAGCGGACAGGCGGCGCTTGCGCGGCGGGCGGCGGCGCGGTTTCTGCTGCATTCGGATGACACGGACGCGCTTTTGGGATGTCCGTTCTATCAGGAACCGGCAGATTTTCAGGTCAAAGCGGTCCGCGACGCGCTTGCAATGGTCAACGCCGAGGCGTACGAGCGCGGAAGACACTGTATCCTGTTCGCCGAGGCGCACACGATGAGCGAAGCGGCGCAGGATGTGCTTTTGAAAACGCTGGAGGAGCCGCCGAAGGATACGCTTTTGCTGCTGACGGGGACGGAGTCCGGATTCCGCCCGACGATCCTCTCGCGGTGCATGATTCTGCGCGCGGAAACAGAGCCGTGGGAAACGATCGCCGAACGTCTGGCGCGGAACGGAACGGATCGAACGCTTGCCGAACGCGCGGCAAAGCTGTCTGACGGGATCGCCGGACGCGCGGAGGCGTTTTTGCAGGAGGAGCGGATGGCGTTCCGAACCGGTGCGATCGACTGCATCCGCGGTCTTCTTCGCCCGGCAAAACCGTATGCGGCGCTTGCCGCGTTGTGTACGGAGACGGTCGAGGAGGATTCGGACGACGGCGCGTCCAAAAAGGCGAAAAAGGTCGGCGCCGATGCGCTCGACGCGTTCCTGGACGTCTTTCTTTCGGTTCTCGGCGACGTACTGCGGCTGCAGAACGGGATTCGGGAAATCCGGAATACGGATTGCGCCGATTTGGAAAAGAATTACGCTTCGACCTTTACAATTTCGCAAATTCAAGGTATGATACACATTGCGACGGAAGCAAAGGAAATGCTGCGGTATAAGGCGAGCCCCGCGATGACCGTCGATTGGATTCTGGCAAAACTGCCGTAAGGGGAAACTATGATCAAAGTTATCGGAGTCAAATTTAAAAACAGCGGACGCGTCTATTATTTTGATCCGCTCGATCTGCCTGTGAAAGCGGGTGACGGCGTGATCGTGGAAACGGCGCGCGGAATGGAATACGGCGACGTGACGGGCGATCCAAAGGAAGTGGAGGAGCGCGAGATCGTTGCGCCGCTGAAACCCGTGGTTCGCATTGCGACGGACGAGGACAAGCGCCTGCGCGCGCAGTATGCGGCGAAGGAAAAGGATGCATACGATATCTGCGTCGAAAAGATTGCGGCGCATCAGCTGGATATGAAACTGGTGGACGTGGAATACACGTTCAACGGCAGCAAGGTTGTGTTCTACTTTACGGCGGACGAGCGCGTGGACTTCCGCGAACTTGTCAAAGATCTTGCATATTCACTGAAGACGCGGATTGAGCTCAGGCAGATCGGCGTGCGTGATGAGGCGAAAATGCTCGGCGGACTGGGCCCGTGCGGGCGGCAGGTATGCTGCAAGGCATTTTTGGACGACTTCCGTCCCGTTTCGATCAAGATGGCGAAGGAGCAGAACCTGTCGCTGAGCCCGACCAAAATCTCGGGGCTGTGCGGCCGGCTGATGTGCTGTCTGCAATACGAGCAGAACGCGTACGAAGCGATCCGCAGCGTCATGCCGAAGCCCGGGCGGGAAGTCAACACGGTCGACGGCGTCGGCGTGGTGGTCGAGAACAACGCCGTGACCGAGCGCACCAAGGTACGGCTGACGATGGAAGACGGTTCGATCGATATTCGCGAATATCCGTACACACATCTGTCCCAGCCGGGCGAACCTCTGCCCGAGGAAGCGCTTGCCGCAAAAAGGAGCGACACGTCCGAAAAGGACACAAATCTGTCTTTCCGCAGAGAAGCGGCGAGCAACAGCCGCCGAAACGGACGCGGAAACGGAAGGCTGACCGAAGAGCGGAAGCCGGAAGGGAAGAACGGCGACGCGAAACGGCAGAACGGACATCAGCCGGATAAAAAGCCGGCGGATGCGTCCAAACCGGAGCAGAAAAACGAGCCGAAGAAACAGGAAGGACGCGCGGGGCAGAACCTGCCGAAGCAGAAGCAGGAAAACGGAACGGAGAACGGTGAAGCGGCACAGAAGAACAGCAACCGCCGCAGACGGCGTCGCCCGAAACGCAAGCCGAACAACGCGCCGAACGGAACGGAGCAAAACGGATAAACGATTCTGCGACTCCCAAAATGCGGAGTCGCTTTTCTGAGAGGAGAAGGGGAATACAATGTGGTTTTTGTTGTCGATTGTCGCGCTGCTCTGCTGGAGCGGCTCGGATCTGTTTTCCAAGATCGGTTCCAAACCGAACGATAAGCTGAGCCATTGGAAGATGGCGATGGCGGTCGGTCTCGTGATGGGGCTTCATGCCGCGTATGAACTTCTGTTCGGTGGCGTGAAGATTACTTGGAACGATATCTGGACGTACATGCCGGCGAGCGCGCTGTACGTGCTGTCGATGATCCTCGGGTATGTGGGACTGCGCTACATCGAACTGTCCGTTTCGTCTCCGATCTGCAACTCGTCCGGCGCGATTGCCGCGATCCTGTGCTTCATCTTCTTGCAGGAGATGCCGAACGCCTGGCAGTGGATCGGCGTCGCGTGTGTGGCGGTCGGCGTCGTTGCGCTCGGCGCGGCGGAACTGACCGAAAGCGACTATGCGCGCGAGATGCGGCAAAGAAACAGCAAGGTCAAATACGACAAGAGCTGGATCGCGCTGCTGTTTCCGATCCTGTACTGCCTGATCGACGCGTCCGGTACGTTTGTCGACTCGGTGCTTTTGCGGGAAGAGGCAACCGGAACGTTCCTTGATACCGTGTTTCCGCACGTTTTGGAGGAAGGAGTCGCCAATGTCGCGTATGAGCTTACCTGGCTTGCGGTCGGCGCCGTTGCGGCGGTCTATGTGCTGGCGATCAAGCGGGATAAGCTGCACGTGAAGGCGGACGGTCCGAAGCTGATCGGCGGCGTGTTTGAAACGGCGGGGCAGTTTGCATACGTCTATGCGATCGGTGATACGGCGCATGTTGGTTTTGCGGCGGCGATCATCTCCGCTTACTGCGCGGCGTCGGTTCTGTGGAGCCGCATTTTCCTGAAAGAAAAGCTTTCGTGGAAGCATTATGTATCGATCGCGCTTGCGGTGATCGGTATCATCATCCTGGGCGTTTTCGACGCGTAGAATCCGGAATCGATCCGGCGGCCGCTGCGTTTTTCGCAGCGGTCGTTTGCATAAAAATATATTTATATTTCGACTTTCCTGCGGTTGCTTTTCCGAATCGAATGGGCTACAATGATATCGTAAAAATATGGCATTTTTGCCAAAAGAAAAAGGAGTATGCAAATGAAGTACGATCGCGTTTACAATTTCTCCGCAGGTCCCGCCACGATGCCCGTTGAGGTGCTCGAAGAGATCCGTGACGAAATGCTCAACTACAAGGGCAGCGGCATGTGCGTCATGGAAATGTCGCACCGCAGCAAGGTCTATCAGCAGATCATTGACGAAGCGGAAGCGGATCTGCGCACTCTAATGAACATCCCGGATAACTACAAGGTCCTGTTCATCCAAGGCGGCGCGACACTGCAGTTTGCGGCGATCCCGCTGAACCTCTGCAAGAACGGTGTATTTGATTATATCGTAACCGGAAACTGGTCCAAGAAGGCCGCGACCGAAGCAAAGAAGTACGGCAAGGTCAACGTAATTGCGTCCAGTGAGGACAGAAACTACAGCTATATTCCGGACTGCTCCGATCTGCCGATCGACGATGACGCCGACTACGTCTACATCTGCGAAAACGAAACGATCCACGGCACGACCTATCCCGTGCTTCCGAACACCAAGGGCAAGATCCTTGTGTCCGACCAGAGCTCGATGTTCCTTTCGAAGCCCTGCAACGTGTCCGATTACGGCATGATCTACGGCGGCGTACAGAAGAACGTCGGTCCCGCGGGTCTTGCGATCGTGATCATCCGCGAGGATCTGATCCGCGAAGACATCGATCCCAAGACGCCGGTCTATCTGCGTTATGACACGCATGCGAACAACGGTTCCATGTACAACACGCCGAACTGCTGGGCGATTTACGTTTGCGGCAAGGTCTTCAAGTACCTCCTCCGTAACGGCGGTCTCGAAGCGATGGCGAAGAGAAACGAGGACAAGGCGAAAGTCATGTATGATTTCCTCGATTCCTCCAAGATGTTCAGGGGCACCGTTGAAAAGAAGGACCGTTCTCTGATGAACATCCCGTTTGTCACCGGTGACAAGGATAAGGACGCGGCGGTCGTTGCGGCGACCAAGGCGGCGGGCTTTGACAACCTCAAGGGTCACAAGAGCGTCGGCGGACTTCGCGCATCCATCTACAACGCCATGCCGAAAGAGGGCGTGGAAGCGCTGGTGGAGTTCCTCAAAAAGTACGAAGCGGAAAACGCATAAGGAGAATGAATATGGTACGCATTTTAGCATCTGACGGTATGGACAAGAGCGCGATCGCCGCGCTTGAAGCAAAAGGCTGCGAGGTCGTTTCCCAGTTCTATGAGCCGGAAGACCTCAAAAAAGAGCTTGCAAACTATGATGTGATCGTCGTTCGCTCGGCAACCAAGGTTCGTGAACCGATCATCGACGCAGCGGTCGAAGCGGGTCGCCTCAAGATGATCATTCGCGGCGGCGTCGGCGTGGACAACATCGACGTCAAGTACGCGGAGAGCAAGGGTCTGATCGTGAAGAACACACCGCGCGCCTCCTCTCAGTCGGTCGCGGAGCTCGCTCTGGGACATATGTTTGCCTGCGCGCGCTTCCTTTCCATCGCGGGCCACACCATGCGTGAAGATAAGTGGGAAAAGAAAGCCTATGCAAAGGGCATCGAACTGCAGGGCAAAACGCTCGGTATCGTGGGCTACGGCCGCATCGGTCAGGCGCTCGGCAAGATGGCGAAGGCAATCGGCATGAAGGTCGTCGCATACGACATCTTCCATATCCCGGGCATCGAAGAAGAGCTCGGCATCCCGTACGTTGAGATGGATGAGCTCCTCGCGCAGGCGGACTTCGTCAGCGTCCATGCGCCGGCAGTAGACGGCGGCGCGCTGATCAACGACGAAACGATCGCCAAGATGAAGGACGGCGTCGTCATCATCAACACCAGCCGCGGCACGAACGTGGACGAGGACGCGCTGCTCCGTGCGCTCGAATCCGGCAAGGTTCGCGCGGCAGGTCTGGACGTGTGGGCGGTCGAACCCGCGAACAATCATGCGCTGTACAGCCATCCGATGGTCTCGTGCACGCCGCACATCGGCGCAACCACCGTCGAAGCGCAGAAGCGCATCGGCGCGGAGATCGTCGATCTGATTACGAAGCAGTTCAATCTGTAAGGACCGGGTTTTCCAGGCACGAAGAGCAGGCTGCCGGGAAGGGAGGCAGAATCCGCGTTCTTCGCAAACAGTCTGACCCATTCTTCGGCAGTCTGAGGAGATAGCTGAAAGGTTATCTCCTTTTTTATATTGTTATTTCAATTATATATTGACATTTCATTCACTTCGCTGTATAATTATACCATCGAAAGGGGCATTCGATCGGTTCCGTTTGGAGAAAGGCAAATTCGGCGATATCCGGTTTGTGATTTCAAACGGATTTGTTTGGTACACAAAAGATGACGGCGCGCTAGAGACTTGGCGCGTTGTGATTCTGCGAAAACATGGTTAGGCGATGGTATGAAAAAGAGCTGGTTGATTTGTGTAATCCTGGGAGCGCTGCTGCTTGCGGCAGCCCTGGGATTGTTTTTGTTTAATCAATGGGATTCCGTGCGCGCGGGCGAAGAATCCGCCGAAGTGCTGGACGTCCTGACAGCGCGGATCACGGAAAATGTGAATCGCCGCAAGGCGGAAGGAAATGACGTGACGCCATCTGCGGTTGATCCGGCGGCGGAGGAGCAGATTCACGAGGATCAGGCCGAAATGCCGACCGTTGCGATCGGCGATTATGAATACATCGGCGTGATCGAGATTCCGGATATCCGGATCCATCTCCCGGTCATGTCGGAGTGCGATCTGACCCGGCTGAAGACGGCGCCGTGCCGTTATTCCGGCTCGTATTACGACGATGACCTGGTCATCGCCGCGCATAACTACGGAGAACATTTCTCCCGCATTAAGTCGTGCCGGCTCGGCATCGACGTCTACTTCACAACGGTGGACGGACTCGTCTATCACTACACCGTCGCCAACCGTGAGAATCTCAATCCGTTTCAGATCAATCAGATGATCACGGCGGACGGCTGGGAACTGACGCTGTTCACCTGCAATTCCGCCGGAAACACCCGCTGCGCGGTGCGCTGCATCCTGGCGGACGACAACTGATGATACAAAAACAAGAAGGCAGACGCTCGTCTGCCTTGTTTCTTTGATCCGTTATCTGATCCGTCCGCTCGCTTCCAGCGCGGCAAGATCCGGCTCGCAAAGGAACGGCTCGCCCGCGGCTTTCAGCGCGTTGTTCACGTCTTTCAATCCGCTGCCGGTCGAAATGACCGTCACAGTCTCGTTCGAACGGATGATCCCCTCCTGAACGGCACGCACCACACCAGCCGTCGCGGTTACGCCGGCAGGCTCGCCGAACACGCCTTCCGAGCGACCCAAAAGCCGCATCGCGGCAAGGATTTCGTCGTCGGTGACGGCGATCCAGCGTCCGCCGCTGTTTTTCACCGCACGCAGCGCCTTCTTCGGGTTTCTCGGCACGCCGACCGCAATGCTGTCCGCAAGCGTGTTTTCGGGCGTCGGCACAAGGTCGCGGTTGTTGTTCGCCGCGTCGACGAACGGACAGCAGCCGGTGGACTGCACGCCGAGGATCTTCGGGATGCGCTCGATCATGCCCATCTCATAGAGATCATGGAACCCGTTGTAGACCCCGCTGATCGTGCAGCCGTCGCCTACGGACACCGCCACCCAGTCGGTCGGCTCCCAATGAAGCTGCTCCGCGATCTCCAAAGCGACCGTCTTTTTGCCCTCGGTCAGGATCGGGTTGATGCCCGCGTTGCGGTTGTAAAACCCCCATTTGTCGATTGCGGCCTTCGAAAGTTCAAAGGTCTGGCGGTAATCGCCCATCACCGAGATCACGTTCGCACCGAAGATCAACAGCTGCGCGACCTTGCCTTTCGGCGCGCGCTCCGGCACGAAGATGACCGTTTTCAACCCCATCCGCGCAGCGTTGCCCGCACAGGAGCTCGCCGCGTTGCCGGTGGAGGAGCAGCAGATCGTATCGTAGCCGAGCTCGATCGCCTTTGCGACCGCCACACCGCTCGCGCGGTCCTTCAGCGATGCCGTCGGATTGATTCCGTCGTCCTTGATGTATAGCTTTTTAAGCCCCAGCTCGTCACCCAGCCGTAAGCTCTCATACAGCACTTCAGCCATACTGCTTGTCGGAGCGATTTTCGCAGTGACGAGCATTCCCTTCTTGACTATGATGGAACACTTCTCGCCGTCCTTCCGTAGGTGGTACGACAAATTCTTCTCATCTCCGAGAGGCGAAAGTCTGTCACTTCTCACCCAGTAAGCAACACCGTAGGCGAAGAACGGAATAAGGCTCAGACCTCTAAGATCTACGCTCATATCTGACATATCAAGCTCCGTGTCCGCATCGTTATAGTCTTCCGGAGCCGATGCCGCCTCTCCGTCTGTAAGAGCGTACAGTTCTTCTTCTTCCTTCGGCAGCTCGAACACCTGTACGATGCTGTCAATCTG
>CAJOKM010000066.1 GCA_905235205.1 uncultured Clostridia bacterium
GCCCATCACGCCGCAGTGCTCCGCGGTGCCTCTGCCGTGCTCGCCCATGAAGCCGACCGCGTGCGAATCGTCGACCATGACCAGCGCGTCGTACTGCTCGGCAAGGTCGCAGATGCCTTTGAGGTTTGCGATATAGCCGTCCATCGAGAACACGCCGTCGGTCGCGATCAGCTTGATGCGGCAGTCCTTTGCCTCCTCTAACTTTGCTTTGAGGTCGTCCATGTCGTTGTTGTGATAGCGGAGCCGCTTCGCTTTGCACAGCCGCACGCCGTCGATGATCGACGCGTGATTCAGCTCGTCGGAGATGACCGCGTCGTCGGGTCCCAAAAGCGTCTCAAAGAGACCGCCGTTTGCGTCGAAGCAGGAGGAGTACAGGATCGCGTCCTCCTGGCCCGTGAACGCTGCGATGCGCGCCTCGAGCTGTTTATGGATGTCCTGCGTGCCGCAGATGAAGCGGACGGAGCTTAGCCCGAAGCCCCACTCGTCGTAGCTTGCCTTCGCCGCCGCGATCAGGTCGGGATTGCTGGAAAGCCCTAAGTAGTTGTTTGCGCACATGTTCACGACGCCCTTCGCTTTGGTCGTGTCGATGCGGCTTTTCTGCGGCGTGGTGATGATGCGCTCCTCCTTGTACGTGCCCGCCTCGCGGATCGCGTCAAGCTCGGTGCGATAGATCGAATATGCGTTCTTCATTGGTTCTTCCTCCTTTATTTGTCCCAGGAGAGGATGACCTTGCCGGACATGCCGGAGTTCATCGCCTCAAAGCCCTTTTCAAAGTCGGTGTAGCGGAAGCGGTGCGTGATGACCGGATGCAGATCGAAGCCCGCTTCGACCATGCTCATCATCTTGTACCAGGTCTCGTACATCTTTCTGCCGTAGATGCCCTGTAAGGTCAGTCCCTTAAAGATGACGTCGTTCCAGTCGATGACCGTGCCGGGACCCGAGATGCCCAAGAGAGCCACTTTGCCGCCGTTACGCATGTGCTTAAGAAGCTGATTCAGCGCCGCGCCGTTGCCGCTCATTTCGCAGGCGACGTCAAAGCCCTCCTTGATGCCGATGCGCCGCATGGTCTCGTCGAGGTCCTGTTTTTTGAGGTTGACCGTCGCCGTCGCGCCCATCTTTTTGGCGAGATCGAGCCGGTAGTCGTTGACGTCGGTGATGACCACGTGCTTCGCGCCGTTGTGCGCGCAGATGCCCGCCGCCATAACGCCGATCGGGCCCGCGCCGGTGATCAGCACGTCCTCGCCGATCACGTCGAACATGGTCGCGGTGTGGAACGCGTTGCCGTACGCGTCGAAGAACGATACGACGTCCTCGTCGATGCCCTCCGGAATGACGATCAGGTTCGTCGCCGGAATGCACAGATACTCGGCAAACGCGCCGTCGCGATCGACGCCGACGCCCTTGGTGTGCTTGCACCACTGCCCGTTGCCCGCGCGGCAGTTGCGGCAGCGGCCGCACACGATGTGTCCTTCGCCGGACACGATCTGCCCCACGTGATAGCCGGTCACGCCCGGTCCCAGCGCCGCGATCTCGCCCACGTATTCGTGACCGATCGTCATCGCCGGATGAATGTGCGTCTGCGCCCACGGATCCCAGTTGTAGATATGCACGTCGGTGCCGCAGATCGCGGTCTTGTGGATCTTGATCAGCACTTCGCCGATCCCGACTTCGGGAACGGGGACCTGCGTAAGCACAAGACCCGGCGCCGCGGTCGGTTTCACCAGTGCGTCCATCATTTTCGGTATCATTATTTTTTCCTCCTTGGAAAACGAATTCTTCCGTCACATATGTCCGATCTCGACCGACCAGCCCAAAGGATCCGGTACTCTGCCCCACTGGATGTCGGTGAGCTTCTTGTACGCGTACGCGGAGACCGGTCCGATCTCGCGGTTGTTGACGACCATGACCTTGTCGCCCCACTTGAGCTCGCCGACCGGGCTGATGACCGCCGCCGTGCCGGTGCCGAAGATCTCGCTGAGATGCCCTCTGTCGTAGGCGTCCGCGACCTCCCGGATCTCGATCTTCCGCTCGGTGACCTTGTAGCCGTCGCTGCGGAGCATTTCGATGATGGATTTACGCGTGATGCCCGAAAGGATCGTGCCGTCCAGCTCGGGGGTGACGACCTCGCCGTCGATCACAAAGAAGATGTTCATTGCGCCGACCTCGCCGACGTATTTCCTTTCCACGCCGTCGAGCCACAGCACCTGCGAATAGCCCTTTTCATGCGCGATCTCCTGCGCGCGCATCGAGGACGCGTAGTTGCCGCCGGTCTTCGCGAACCCGGTGCCGCCGCGCACCGCGCGGACGTATTCCTCCTCGACGTAGATCGGAACGGGCTTTAAGCCGCTCTCATAGTACGCGCCGGACGGGCTGCACAGGACCATATAGATGTAGCTGTCCGCTTCCTTGACGCCGAGCCGCGACTCGTTGCCGATGACCATCGGACGCAGATACAGCGACGCGCCGGGATCGGAGGGGATCCAGTCCTTTTCGAGCATGACGAGCTCCTTGAGACTCTCGACGCAGAAACCGACGTCCATCTGCGGGATGCAAAGACGCTCGTTGCTGACGTTCAGACGCTTGAAGTTCTCTTCCGGACGGAACAGCAGCACCCTGCCGTCCTCGGCGCGGTACGCCTTCATGCCCTCGAACGTCTCCTGCGCGTAGTGCAGGACTGTGCTTGCCGGGCTCAGCGAGATCGGTCCGAACGGGACGATGCGCGCGTCGTGCCAGCCCTGTCCTTTGTCGTATTCCATGATCAGCATGTGGTCGGTAAAGACGGACCCGAACCCGAGCTTCTCACCCTTTTGGGGTTTTGCCTTCGGATGCTCTGTTTTGATGATGGTAAGACCTTTCATGTTGTTCATCCTCTTTTCTGATTCTGTTTATAGTTGTGTTCCGCGTTTTTTTGCGGTATAATCCGATTATCGGAGGTGCGTTTTGATGGCATACGGAACCAATGCGCTGTCCGTCCGCGTCGCGGACGAATTGACCGAGTGGATCGCCGCGGGGCAGTTTCGCCCGGGCGACAAGCTCCCCAACGAACTGGACCTGTCCGAACGGCTGCACGTCAGCCGCACCACGCTGCGCGAAGCGCTGCGCATTCTCAGCACGCGCGGACTGGTCGAAGTGCGCCGCGGCATCGGCACGTTTGTGACGCAGAGCCGCAGCGTCCACGCCGATTACGACCTTCTGCGCATCCGCGACACCAACGTCAATACGAAGGATCTCTACGAAATGCGCCTGATGTTCGAACCGCAGGCCGCGTACTACGCCGCGCTGCGCGCGGGCGACGAGGAGCTGGACGCGATCTTCCGCTACGGCGCGCTCAACGAGCGCATGATCCGCAAAAAGGACCCGCAGTGGGACGACACCGAGCAGAAGTTCCACAACTCGATCGCCTCCGCCACGCACAACCCGTTCATCACCGCGCTGCTGCCGATCTTCAACCGCGCCATCCATCACGGCATCCTGCTCGCCAACGAAGCGCCGCAGGTCGCCGAAATGACCCTGCACGATCACCGCGTGCTCATGCAGTATCTCAAGGATCGCAATCCCGAGGGCGCGAAGGCAGCCATGTATCTGCACATCATCAACACCATGCGGGAGTTCTCGATCGAGCTGGACTGATCAGTATTCGATCAGCTCCGGCGCGACGTCCACCGTAAACGGCAGCAGGTCGAGGATCTGCTGTTTTACGTCTACGCCCTTTTTGACTTCGGTCAGAACCAGTCCCTTTTCGCCGAGACGGAACACGCACCGCTCGGTCACGTAGACGACCTCCTGTCCGTTACTGTGCGCGTTCTCTGCCGAGAACGACAGCGCCGTCACGTCCTTCGCAAACTTTAAAAACTTGCCTTCTTTGACGATCTTTAAGCCGTCTTCGGTCTCTTCGATCTCCAAGCCCCCGGCGGAGAACGTCGTGCAGAACACGACCTTGTGCGTGAACTGCGTGATGTTGATAAATCCGCCGATGCCGGAAAGTTTTTTCGGGTGATAATGCCCGTTCACGTTGCCCGCGCCGTCGATCTCCAGTGCGCCGATAAAGCAGATATCAAGGCCGCCGCCGTCGTACAGATCGAACTGCTCGGCGGTGGTGCAGCACGCCTGCGCGCCCATCGCCGCGCCGAACGCGAACCCGCCCGCGGGCAGCCCCTTCATCGAGCCCGCCTCAACGGTCAGCGCGACCTTCGAAAGCATCCCGCTTTTCGCCGCTTCGACCGCGACGAACTCCGGCGCGCCCACGCCGATGTTCACGATCTGCCCGGGCTTCAATTCCTTCGCCGCGCGCTTTGCGATCAGCCGCTTCGGAAGGTCCTTCGGGTCGTCCTTGGCGTTGTCGCGCACATACGCTTCGAGCGCTTCGTCGCTCATCGGCACGTCGCCCGCGTAGCGCGGATCGCAGCCTTTGATGCCCTGGATCTGATCCTGTTCGGGACAGACGCAGATGTAATCGACCAGCACCGAGGGGATCACGACCTCGGTCGGACGGCGCGACGTTTCGAGCTTGCGCTTGACCTGCACGATGACCTTGCCGCCGCAGCGCTTAGTAAGCTGCGCGATGGACAGCGGATCGCCGAGGACCGGTTCGTCCTCCCACGAGATGTTGCCGAACGCGTCCGCGCTCGAGCCCTTTAAAAGCGCGACGTCGGGCCGCGGCGTCCGATACTTCAAGCGGCGCTTGCCGTCGATGTTGATCTCCTCGACGAGCTCCTGCTTCGACTGCGCGTTGAGCTGATACCCCTTGTACTTCGGATCGACGAACAGATTGAGTCCCGCGTCGGAAATGTAGTACGGATGTCCCGCCGCGCCCGCGCGCACCGCGTGCGACATCACGCCGAACGGCAGGTTGTACGCTTCGACCTTGTTTTCTAAGATCATCTTCGCCGTGTCCGGCATGCTGCCGTAGTGCGACATGATGACCGTTTTCACCGCGCCCAGCGCAATGATCTTTTCACACGGCTGTCCGGAAAGCCAGCCGCCTAACCCCGCCGTGCAGTACAGCGTCAGATCCTTCGGCTCGCCGCTCGCTTCGTACCGCTCGTTCAGCGCGATACTAAGCTGCTCCGCGTTGTTCATGCCGAGAAAGTTGTTGTAGATCACGCAGTCGCCGTTTTTGATCTGCTTGACCGCCTCTTCGGCGGTAATAAATTGTGGCATTTCGTTTCTCCTGTAGGTGTGATGAAGAAGGGCTTTTCAGCTTTCGCCAAAAAGCCCTTCGTTTCCGTTATTCGATGCAGGACGCGCCGCGCAGCAGCGCTTCACGGTTCAACGGGATGAGCTTCGCCTTCTTCTCGCCGAGCTTCTCCAAAAGCGCCGCAAGAACGGTCTCGACCTCGACGCACTTCGATTTGCCGAGATACGCGCCGAGCATGATCATGTTACTGACCTTGCTGTTGCCGAGCTCCGACGCGATCTCCGTGCAGGGGATATAGTACGCGTTCACGTCGGTGCGCTTGACCTTGATGTCGATCATGGAGCTGTTGACGAAGATCGAGCCGCCCGGAACGACCTTGTCCTCGAACTTCTCGAGCGACGGACGGTTCATCACGATCAGCGACGTCGGACGCGTCACGAGCGGCGAGTCGATCTCCTGATCGGAGAGCATGACGCTGCAGTTCGCCGTGCCGCCGCGCATTTCGGGACCGTACGACGGGATCCAGGAGGTGTTCTTGCCTTCCATCATGCCGGCAGCCGCAAGGAGCTGTCCCATCAGCAGGACGCCCTGTCCGCCGAAGCCTGCGAAAATATTTCTCTCAACCATGGTTATACCTCCTTAAACGTGCCGAGCGGGTAGTACGGGATCATGTTGTCCTTGAGCCACTCCATCGCCTCCGCGGGCGCCTTGCCCCAGTTGGTCGGGCAGGGGGACAGGATCTCGACCATCGAGAAGCCCTTGCGGTCGATCTGCGCCTGGAACGCCTTCTTGATCGCCGCCTTGGTCTGATTGATGTGCGGCGTGCTGTCTAAAGCGCAGCGCGCGATGAACGCGGAACCCTCGATCGTGGAAAGCATCTCCGCCATGCGGATCGGCTTGCCGCAGTGCTCGGGATCGCGGCCCAGCGGCGAGGTCGTGGTCTTCTGACCGACGAGCGTCGTCGGCGCCATCTGACCGCCGGTCATGCCGTAGATCGCGTTGTTGATGAAGATCGTCGTGATCTTCTCGCCGCGGTGCGCCGCGTGCACGATCTCCGCCGTGCCGATCGACGCGAGGTCGCCGTCGCCCTGGTAGGTGAAGATGTACTTATCCGGATGCACGCGCTTGAAGCCCGTCGCAACCGCCGGCGCTCTGCCGTGCGCCGCCTCGTACATATCGAGATGCATGTAGTTGTACAGGAACACCGCGCAGCCGACGGGCGCGACGCCCGCGGTCTTCTCCTGAATGCCCAGCTCCTCGATGACCTCCGCCACGATGCGGTGCACGATTCCGTGACCGCAGCCCGGGCAGTAATGGAACGGAACGTCCGTTAAAACGGGTGTTTTCTTGAAAACGGTTGCCATGGTTACGCCCTCCTCATCTGCATAATGCGCTCGGCAATATCCTCCGCAGACGGAATGATGCTGCCGCCCTTGCCCATGTATTCCACGGGCTTCAGTCCGTTGACCGCAAGACGGATGTCCTCGACCATCTGGCCGTTCGAAATCTCAACGGTCAGACCCGCCTTGACGCTGTCCTGCGCGAACACGTCGTGCACGTCCTTTGTCGGGAACGGCCACAGCGTGATCGGACGGACCAGACCCGCTTTGACGCCGTTCTCCTCG
Source organism: uncultured Clostridia bacterium (assembly GCA_905235205.1). Taxonomy (GTDB): domain Bacteria; phylum Bacillota; class Clostridia; order Christensenellales; family CAG-138; genus UBA3792. Next base: position 6,763 of record CAJOKM010000066.1, read on the forward strand.
AGAATGCGCACCGCCGCCTTGCAGACGCGCGCGACCGTGCCGTATGCGCACAGAATGTATTCCGCGCCTTCGGTGTGGTACTTCTCGACCAGGACCTCGTTCTGCTTGATCACTTCATAGCGCGCGTTCAGCCGCGTCATAAGACCGTCCAGATCCTCGGTCTCGATGTACAGCGAGTTGATGACTGCGCGCGGTCTTGTGCCCTTCGGATCCCAGCCCTGCGCTGCCCACGGCTTTTCGGGGAGCTCGGGGTTCGGGTTCATGTGCAGCTCGACCGGCTCCATCATCTGACCGATCAGACCGTCGGCCAGGATGATGACCGGAATGCGGTATTTGTCCGCGGTGTCGAACGCTCTGGGCATCATGTCGACGGTCTCCTGAATGGACGAAGGCGCGTAGACCACGCAGCGGTAATCGCCGTGTCCGCCGCCCTTGACCGCCTGGAAATAATCGCCCTGGGACGCCTGGATGTTGCCGAGTCCCGGGCCGCCGCGCATCATGTTCACGATCACGCACGGAACCTCCGCGCCCGCGATCGTGGAAATGCCTTCCTGCTTTAAGGAGATGCCCGGGCTCGAGGAGGACGTCATCACGCGCGCGCCCGCGCCGCCCGCGCCGTAGACCATGTTGATCGCGGCGAGTTCGCTCTCCGCCTGCAGGAAGCATCCGCCCACCTGCGGGAGACGCAGCGACATATATTCGGGAATGTCGTTCTGCGGCGTGATCGGGTAGCCGAAGAAATACCGGCAGCCCGCCTGGATGGCCGCTTCCGCAATCGCTTCGCAGCCCTTCATCAGTTTCTTAGCCATACTGTTCCTCCTTATTTCTCGATCTCAATGGCGACGTCCGGGCAGGTCTTTGCGCAGGACGCACAGGCGATACAGGCCTCCGGATGCGCGGCCTCAACGGCGTAATAGCCCTTCTTGTTGAGGCGCTTCGAGATGGCCAGCACGTCTTTGGGACATGCACGCACGCAGAGCCCGCAGCTCTTGCATGCGTCTTCATAGATGGTTACTTTGATCATGGCAGTTCCTTTCTTTCCAGTTTGGTTTTATAGGGGTATGATTAAAGTCCTTCCGTTAAGAACTTATCCCAGCTCCGGTGCATCAGAACCTCGATCGGCTGCCGCACGCCGATGAAGCGTTCCGAAAGTCCCTTTTCGCGCGCGTACGCGTCGAACGCGTCGAGCACAGTCTTCGTGCCCGCCGTCCCCCACACGGGGATGCCGGTCCGCTCCGAAAGCGCCCTGACAAGCTTGTAGCCCTCCAGTAGATGCGTGTAATCCGTTTCGCCCGCAAGGTTTCCGTTGTTCACGATCCCCGTCACATTGAGCCGCGACACGAACTGGATCTTTTCGAGCGTCACATACGCGCTCTCAAGGTCCGCCGCCGTCGGCCGCATCGGATTGACGATGAACAGCACGTGCAGGTTCTCCTTGGGCACCTTGTCAAAATGCGGCTTGTACTGTCCGAGCGCGACCGACCC
>CAJOKM010000067.1 GCA_905235205.1 uncultured Clostridia bacterium
TCAAACCTGGCGGGCCAGGTCGTTTCCCGAAGTCCGCGGTACAGCGCTTCGTCGGAGATCTCCACGCCCTTTTTGCGCAAAAGCTCCACCGCGTCGATGACCGTCGCGGCGTTCTTCATCTGATACCGCCCGAGCAGACCGAGTTTCAGGTTCTTATACCCGCGATAGTCGAACGTCTGTCCGTGCAGGTCGTACGCGCCCTCAAAAAGAGTGGAGCGGTCGACGATATGAAGCGCGGCGTTGTGCGCGTTCGACGCCGCTTCGATCACCGGCAGCGCGTCTTTATGCTCGCCGTAGAACAGCACCGTTCCGCCGTCCTTGATGATGCCTGCTTTCGCCTTCGCGATCTCGGGAATCGTGTCGCCGAGGATGTGCATGTGGTCATAGTCGATCGCGGTGATCACGCTAAGCAGCGGCGTATTGATGACGTTCGTCGCGTCGAGCTCGCCGCCCAATCCCACTTCGAGCACCACATAATCGCATTTCTGCCGCGCGTAATACAGAAAGCCGAGCGCGGCGATGATCTCAAACTCGGTCGCGGGTTCTTTCATTGACTCAACGACGGGTTCGATCTCGCTGACCAGCGCGGCAAGCTCATCGTCGGGGATCGGCGTGTTGTTGAGCTGAATCCGCTCGTTGAACCGGTCGACGTACGGCGAAACAAACAGTCCGGTCTTGTAGCCTGCCGCCGTCAGAACGCGCGAGAGCATTGCCGAGGTCGAACCCTTGCCGTTCGTGCCCGCGACGTGAATAAACTTGAGTTGGTTTTGCGGGTCGCCGAGCAGATGGCACAGTTCCCGTGTGCGTACCAGCCCCAGCTTCGAGCCGCGCCAGTACAGGCTGTGGATGTATGCGATTGCCTCATCATATGTCATGGATTTTCCCTTCTTCCCGCGTGTTTTCCCTTCCGCAAAGCGGTAAACGACCGGATACAGAAGCCGCACGATCAAAATCTGAATCACGGTCATGACCGCAACGAGCCAAAGCCTTCGAAACAGCAGGTATGCCCAAAACGGCATGCCGCCCGTGTAGCCGAGCAACTGGAACCAGAACGTCGTGAGAAACAGCGACACGGCGATATTGGTCGGCACGATCGACAGCGCGGTCGAAAGCGTCAGCTTTTGCTTTTTGAAAACGTAGCGGAACAAAATCCCGGGAATCACGCCGGTGAGGACTGCGCTCAGCGAGAACATCGGATTGAACGCGTTTCCTGAATTGCTGATAAACGTGCCGATCAGATCGGAAACGAACGCGCACAGTCCGCCCCAGACTGGTCCGAGCGAGAAGGAACACAGATAGATCGGAATCTCGCGGAACGTGATCCGGCTCGAGTCCGGCAGATAAAACGTGAACGGCCAGATCGACAGAATGGCCGCAAGCGCGGTAAACATGGCTGCAAGCGTGAGCTTCCGCGTCACAGTCTTTTTCATGCGATCCCCTCCTTTCCCCAAATCTTTGCTATCATACTACAAAACCGTCCAAAACGCAAGAAAAAAGGCGTTCGCAGCGAACGCCTGATTTTCGCATATTTTATTCATCGTTTTCCATGCGTTTCTTGCGGATCAGAATCAGCACGATCGCAAGCGCCAAAAGCGCGAGCACCGCAACGATCCCGGCGATCAGAACCATCCGGAGCGGGAACGCCGCCGCGTTTTGCGGTTCGGGCGCGGCAGGCTCCTCCGTCGGCGTTTCGATCGGCGCGGGCGTGTCGGTCAGTTGTACGGTCGGCGCGGGCGTATCGGCAGGCTGTTCGGTCGGTTCGGGCGTGTCAGTCGGCTGTTCGGTCGGTTCGGGCGTATCGATCGGCGCGTCGGTCGGCTGCGGGTTGCCCGAATAGACCGGAAGCTCCGACGTAATCGGCACGGGCTGTCCGCCGGACCCGGGTGTTTCCTCGATCAGCGGCGACAGCGGCGCGAAGGTCACTTGATCCGCGGCGTCGGTCGGCACGGATTCGCCTTCGGTATGCACCCCGCCCACGGAGACCGGATCGATATAGAACGATTCGCTCGTATTCTCCGAATCGATGCAGCTGTAGGTAAACCCGTTGAAAACGAACGCGCTCGCGCCTTCCTTCTCGATGCGGAACTCCGCCTGGAACCAGAACCCGTCCTTTTCCACGCCGTACGCGTCAATGAACGCAAAACGCAGCACACCCGGCTCTGCGGGATTATAATTGACCAGCGACGCCTTGCCGTTCATCAGCGAATCAAGGCCGTGCTCCTCGTCCGAAAGATTGAACGCGCCGAATGTCAAAAGCTCGCTGTCGTACAACAGTATGCCTGAGATCGAATCAAGCCGCTTGTCCGCGGGAAGATTCGGGTACAGATAGAAATTGACCTTCACGACATCCCGGACCGCGCCCGAAACGGTTTCGGACGTGATCAGAAGCTCACCGCGCTCTTCGGCTTCTGTCGTGCGAAGCGGAAGCATGAACAGCAGCAGAAGCGCCGCCAAAGCGATTGCGAAAACCCGTTTCATAGCCGATCCTCCTTTTCGATCAGTATAGTACAAAGGCGGCGTTTCGTCAAATCCTATATTGACAAAGCCGCCGTTTTTTCTTATGATAAATAAGACGTGCCGGAAGGGTTCCGGCATGCGGCGCACCGCGCAGATTGCGGACGCCTTTGGAGGAACCATGCAGATTTACAATACCATGACCCGTAAAAAGGAGCCGTTCGTCCCGATCAAGGAGGGCGAAGTCTCCATGTACGTGTGCGGTCCGACCGTGTATGACTATTTCCATATCGGCAACGCGCGCCCGTTCGTCGTGTTCGATACGATGCGCCGCTATCTCGAATACCGCGGCTATAAAGTCAAGTACGTGCAGAACTTTACGGACATCGACGATAAGATGATCAACCGCGCCAACAAGGAAGGCACGACGGTCAAGGAGCTCGGCGACCGGTTCATCGCGGAGTACTACAGGGACGCGGACGCGCTGGGCATCGAACGCGCGACCGTCAATCCGCGCGCGACCGAGCATATCGGCGACATCATCAAGCTTGTCAAAAAACTGATCGAAAAAGGGCACGCCTACGCAACCGACAACGGCGACGTCTATTTTTCCGTCCGCAGCGACCCGGGATACGGCAAGCTCAAGGGTCAGGACATCGACGATATGGAAAACGGCGCGCGCATCTCGCCCACCGAGCAGAAGCGCGATCCGTTGGACTTTGCGCTTTGGAAAGGTGAAAAGCCGGGCGAACCGAGCTGGCCTTCCCCGTGGGGCAAAGGGCGTCCCGGATGGCACGTGGAATGCTCCGCCATGAGCATGAAGTATCTCGGCGAGACGTTCGACATCCACGGCGGCGGCATGGACCTCATTTTTCCGCACCACGAAAACGAGATCGCGCAGAGCGAAGGCGCAACCGGGCATCCGTTCGTGCATTACTGGATGCACAACGGCTATATCAACATCAACAACCAGAAGATGAGTAAATCTCTCGGCAACTTTTTCACGGTGCGCGACATCGCCAAAGAATACGATCTCGAAGCGGTTCGTATGTTCCTTCTGACCGCGAACTACCGCAATCCGGTCAATTTCTCGCGGGAGCTGATGGATCAGACCGTGACGTCCTTAAACCGGCTGTACACCGCGCGCGACCGGCTCTATGACACGCCCGTTGACGAATCCGCCGACGATTCCGACGTCGCTGCGGCGCTTGACGGCTTCCGCGACCGGTTCAACGACGCGATGGACGACGACCTCAACACTGCGGACGCGTTGGGCGTGCTGTTCGATTTCGCGCGCTGGATCAACATCTTCGCAACGGGCGCGCATACCGTAGCCGCGATCGACGCGGTCAAGGCACGCTATGCCGAACTGAACGGCGTTTTGGGGCTTGTCGTCAAGGAGAAGAAGGAAGACTTCCCCGAAGAAGCGCTGGCGCTTTTGGAGGCGCGCACGGCGGCGAAAAAAGCGAAAGATTACGCAAAGGCGGACGCGATCCGCGAAGAACTGAAAGCGCTCGGCTTTGCGGTCGAAGATACGCGCGACGGCGCGAAGCTCAAAAAACTGTAAGAAAAAAGGAGATTCGATATGACGTATTTATTCCCGATCCTGCTTCTGGCCATGGCCGTTTACGTTTTCTACGGCGCGATCACCGCAAAGGGGCGTCTGTTCGCCATGGAGAACATTAAGGAGGACTGCATCGATCAGGCAAAAAAATACATGCGCATCCTGTACTTTGCCATCGCGGCGCTGATGTTTCTGATGGCGGTCACCAACTTCGGCCAGTCCGTGCTGTACTCGCAGGACGACCGCTACTATGAAACGACCGAAGCGTACGCGACCGATTTTGCCGATATCATTCAGGACGGAAAAGTGACCTATGACAATCAGACCTATACGGTCGAAGGTCGCCACAGTACCGAGGAAATGAACGCGCTTCTGATGGCGGCAAACGCAAAGCATCCCGAAAAGTTCCAAAACGATACGCAGGCTTCCCTGTTCAGCTGTGCCGGTTCCGGCGCGCAGAGCAAGATCCTGCAGTATTATAAGGAGTCCGCTGTCACCGATGCGGACGGCAACCCCGTCTACATCAGCACGATCGGCAATATCCGTTCCGACGCGAACGACGGCTCTTTCATTTCCAAGCTGTACGGCGCCCTCTCTCCGACGCTTCTGCGCATTCTGTCATATGTGTTCATGGGACTCACGATCGTTTTGATTGCGCTTCTGTTTGTGGTCATCCACAAGTTCACCGACAAGGAAAAGGCGGCAAAGGCGCGTACCTATGCATCCGGAAACGCCATGCCGAAAGGCGCTTTCAACTTTGACGAGGACGAGAAATCCGACAAATAATCGAAACAGCTTTGCGGGGAGATATATCCTCCCCGCCTTTTATTTTACACGAAAGGAGACCGCTATGACGATCGATACGCTGGATGCCGTCTGCGCGCCGCTCGACGAGAAGCTCCGCGCGCTCGTCTCAGCTCTGAAAGGAGCCGTCCCGAGTCCGATTTCAAGCGGGTATTTCAACGGGCACTACCGAAAGACGCAAAACGGAGCGTTTGAGAAGGAGCTCTACCCGATCCCCGTCGTCACCGTACAGGGTTTATGTGACGTCGAGCTTGAGCCGAACGGTGTTTCTGTCACGACAAATTGCGCGCTTCAAACGGTTTTGTCCTATCGCGGCAGCGTACTGCTTGAAACGCCGTTTGACGCATACGGCGTCGAGGACTTTCTCTCCGATTACGGCAACGACCTAAGCTCATTAAAGGCATTTTTGACGCAGAGCGCAGACTCCGAATGCTTCCTCATCTTCTCCTTCCCCGCCGCAGTTTCCGTCGCCGAGCTGCTGCGCTTTGTCATTCGTCTCAAGGCGGAGCAGTTCTACTATTAGTATTAGTGCCAAAAGTCGACAATAAAAACGGTTGCTCGGTCTCCAAAAACAACGATCCTCCGGTTAAACCGGAGGATCGTTGTTTGGTTACGGATCAATCGATCCGTCATGGGTTCATCAGTTGGTGCGCTGCTTTCTGCTCTTGCGCTCAAGGATCAGCATCGCCGCGCCCGCCAGCACCGCCAGGCTCAGGATCGTGATCCACAGCCCCGGATGCGCATTGTCGCCGGTCTTCTCTACGTGGATGTTCGTCACAACGAAGCTGTATTCGCCATCCAGTTCGATCTCCGTTATATACGAGTAAACCTCATCCTCGCTGATCGAATAGACGATCGGTTCTCCTTCTTCGTTGAGGATCGGCATGTCCATAAACATTACATACCAGCCATTTGCCGCCGTCAGCGTTTCCACACGCACTTCGACGCCATCCGCATACAGGCGGATCGTAATGCTGCTCGGACGGTCGCCCTCGAAGTTGTTATTATCTTTCCAGACTTTCCGCACTTCGATAGCGCCTCTGCGGTTATAGCGAACGTTTGTGATCGTTTCACCGTCCGCTACCGGATCCATCTTGTCAGGTACATACTCATTGTACGTGACTGTTTCAGCAACCGTATAGACGATCTCCGTCGTCGTGCCCGGCTGGTACTTCGGCAGATTCACAAAGCTTGCCGTCCACGGTTTGCTCTCATATCCGCCCGTGACCGTCGGCGCCGTCCCGGCCTGACCCTTCAGTTCGACTTTATATTCGGTCTCAACACCGTCTTTGTACAGCGCAAACGTGACAGTCGCGCCTTCCGGCGGTGTCGTACTGCCCGTGACGTTGTCTTTCCACGCCTTGTGCACGGAGATCTGCGTCTTATCCTGTTTGTTCGTGATCGTTTCACCGTTCGCAATCGGTTCCGTCTTGTCCGGCGTGTAGCCCGGATACGTGACCGTTTCCGCGATCGTGTAAACGATCTCGGTGCCGGTTCCCGCCTTGAACTTCGGCAGGTTCACAAAGCTCGCAAGCCATGCTTCGCTCTCAAAGCCGCCGGTCACTTCCGGTTCGATTCCGACTGTTCCGGTCAGTTCAACGGTATAATCCGTTGCAACACCGTCCGCATACAGTGTGTACGTGACCGTCGCCCCTTCCGGCGGCGTCGTTGTCTCGTCCGCATTCAGCCATGCCTTGTACGCGGAGACTTCCGTCACATCCTGTTTGTTCGTGATCGTTTCACCGTTCGCAACAGGCTGCGTCGTGCTCGGCGTGTAGCCCGGGTACGTAACGGTCTCAGCGATCGTGTAAACGATCTCCGTGTCGGTGCCCGCCTGGTACTTCGGCAGATTCACAAAGCTCGCAAGCCATGCTTCGCTCTCATAGCCGCCGGTCACTTCCGGTTCGGTTCCGACTTCGCCGGTCAGTTCAACGGTATAATCCGTCGCGATTCCATCTGCATACAGCGTATAGGTAACCTTTGCGCCTTCCGGCGGTGTGGTTGTCTCGTCCGCATTCAGCCATGCCTTGTACGCGGAGACTTCCGTCACATCCTGTACGTTCGTGATCGTGCCGCCGTTTGCAACAGGCTGCGTCGTGCTCGGCGTGTAGCCCGGGTACGTAACGGTCTCAGCGATCGTGTAAACGATCTCGGTGTCGGTACCCGCCTTGAACTTCGGCAGGTTCACAAAGCTCGCCGTCCACGCTGCGCTCTCATAACCGCCGGTCACCGTCGGCGCCGTTCCGGCTTCGCCCTTCAGTTCAACCGTGTACGTTGTCGGCTGACCGTCCGCGTACAGCGTGTAGGTGACCTTCGCGCCTTCCGGCGGTACCACCGTGCCGTCTGCGTTCTTCCACTTCTTGTTCGCGGACACATCCGTCACGTCCTGCGTGTTCGTGATCGTGCCGCCGTTTGCAACCGGCTGCGTCGTGCTCGGTGTGTAGCCCGGATACGTGACCGTTTCTGCGATCGTGTAGACGATCTCGGTGTCGGTGCCCGCCTTGAACTTCGGCAGGTTCACAAAGCTCGCCGTCCACGCTTCGCTCTCGTAGCCGCCCGTTACCGTCGGCTTCGTGCCGGCTTCGCCCTTCAGCTCAACGGTGTACCCCGTCGCAACACCGTCCGCATACAGCGTATAGGTGACCTTCGCGCCCTGCGGCGGAACTACCGTGCCGTCTGCGTTCTTCCACTTCTTGTTCGCGGAGACTTCGAACGGCTTCTGCTCGTTCGTGATCGTTTCACCGTTGCCGACCGGCGCCGTCTTATCAGGCGCATATCCCGGATACGTCACGGTCTCGCCGATCGTATAGACGATCTCGGTGTCGGTTCCCGCCTTGAACTTGGGCAGGTTCACAAAGCTCGCCGTCCATGCCGCGCTCTCATAGCCGCCGGTCACCGTCGGCGCCGTGCCGACTTCCCCCTTCAGCTCAACGGTGTATTCCGTTGCAACGCCGTCCGCGTACAGCGTATAGGTAACCTTTGCGCCTTCCGGCGGTACTACCGTGCCGTCCAGGTTCTTCCACTTCTTATTTGCAGAGATCTCAGTGGTCTCCTGCGTATTCGTGATCGTGCCGCCGTTTGCTACAGGCTGCGTCGTGCTCGGCGTGTAGCCCGGGTACGTAACGGTCTCTGCGATCGTGTAGACGATCTGCGTCGTCGTGCCCGCCTTGAACTTGGGCAGGTTCACAAAGCTCGCCGTCCACGCTGCGCTCTCATA
>CAJOKM010000068.1 GCA_905235205.1 uncultured Clostridia bacterium
AACAGCAGCGCGCAGTAGGCGGCGTAGACAAGCACGAGGATCGCGCCGTGGACGCGCGAGCCTTTTTTGCGGATGAGCATGGGCACGATAAGCCCGCTCATGACCAGCAGCGCGAGCGGCAGGTCGAAAAACAGCGCGTTTTTGCTGAACGCGACGTTGCCTGTGATGGTGGCGGGAAGTCCGATGACGAGCAGCATATTGAAGAGGTTTGCGCCGATGACGTTGCCTAAGCCCACGTCGCCCTGCTTTTTGATCGCGGAGGTGACGGTGGTGACAAGCTCGGGCAGCGAGGTGCCGAGCGCAATGAAGGTGACTGCGATCACGCGGTCGGGAACGCCGAGCGCACGCGCGAGCAGCTGACCGTTTTCGACGAGCAGCTGTGCGCCGACAAACAATGCCGCGGCGGTGAGAACGAGCATCAGAAGCGCGCCCCACAGAGGCAGGATCTTTTCGGATTCGTCATAGTCCGCTTCGCCGTCGCTGTCCTTCCACTTGATCGAGAGGAACGCGTAGAGGCAGAAGCCGAGCACGAGCACGATGCCGGCCCAGCGCATGACGGTGCCCGTAAATCCGTCGCTGCGGGCGGGGCTGAGAAGAACGGAGGCAAACAGCAGCGCGGCGGTTGCGATGAAGAACAGCATGCGCCAGCCGACGGACTTGCCCTTGACCGAATGGGCGGGACGCATGAGCTGTCCGATGCCGGCGATCAGCGCGGTATTGCAGATGATGCTGCCCAGCGCGTTGCCGACGCTGATGTCGGGCGACTGCGCTTTTCCGATCGCGGCGGAGGTGGACACGAGGATCTCCGGCAGCGTGGTGCCGAGCGACACGATGGTCGCGCCGACGACGATTGCGGGGATCTTCAGCCGCTTTGCGATCGCGACGGCGGCGTCGACGAACTTATCGCCGCCCACGCAGATCAGCGCAAGACCGCCTAAGAAGAGGACGATCGTCCAGAACAGGGAATCGGGTACGGAAAATGACATAGGTTCTTCCTTTCTGCATGAAAAAAGAGACGTTCATGCACGCGTAAAGATGCATAAAAGTCTCGCACATTCCGACCGGCAGCGGGGCGGTTGCCCGTGCTGACGCCGCAGGTCACGCGCTTGCGTCGGCTACTCCCTTTTACGCGTTTATTATATGTGAACTTTGTGCAAACGTCAAGATCGGATTGTGGTAAAACGGCGCGGCATTTGCTATAATACAAACTGGATATTTATCAAAACCCGTCCGACGGACGGAATCGGTTTTTCGGAGGAACTCCATGCAGATACGAATCGATCATCTTCCCGTGGAAGCCGCAACCGGCGAGAGCCTTCTGGAGCTTGTCCGCAGGCTCGATCTTGACACGGACAGCCTAAAAACGCGGCCGATCGCCGCGGACATCGCGGGCGAAGTGTTCACGCTCAACTACGTTCCGGTGCGGGAAAAGGAGCACGGCGACGCGCCCACGACGTTCCGCATGCGCAAGGCGATCCGCAAAGGCGGCGGCGAAGTGCGTTTGATCCGCTACGAAGAGAGCCGCGGCAGAGCGATCTATGAGCGCACGATCATCTATATCTTCTTCCTTGCGATGCGCGAGCTGTTCCCGCAGGCGCACGCGAAGGTCAATTTTGCGATCGGACCGTCGCTGGACATCTCGGTCGAGACGGACCCGCCGTTCACGCCGGACGATCTTGAGGCGGTGCGCGATAAAATGCGCGCGATCGTCGAAGCGGACTACCCGCTCGTCCGCAGGCGTCTGGACATCGACGAGGCGATCCAGCTCTTCGAGCAGGACGGACAGACCGACAAGGTGCGGCTGTTGAAATGGCGGCAGTTCACGTACTTCGACGTGTACCTGCACGGCGACTACGCCGATTATTTCTACGGCGAAATGCTGCCCTCTACCGGCTACGCAAAGGTGTTCGACCTGCAGTTTCGGCCCGGCGGACTGTTTCTTTTGCGCCCGTCGATCGCGGACGCGGACATTGCGACGCGCTATGTGTATATGCCAAATCTTTCCAAGGTCTTTGCGCAGTCCGACCGGTGGGCGGAGCTGATGCACTGCCGCTGCGTCGCCGATCTCAACGACATGGTCGAAAACGGCAGCGTGCGCGAGCTGATCCGCGTCAACGAGGCGCTGCACGAGCGGAGGTTTGCGGAGATCGCGACAGAGATCGTCAACCGCGGCGCGCGCGCCGTGCTGATCGCGGGACCGTCGAGCTCGGGCAAGACGACGAGCGCGAACCGCGTGGCGACGCAGTTACGCGTGCTCGGCAAGACGCCGATCCTCTTATCGCTCGACGATTACTACATCGACCGCTCGCTGATCACGCCCGACGAGAACGGCGAGATCGACTATGAGCACATCGACATGATCGACGTAAAGCAGTTCAATACGGACCTTGAAGCTCTGCTGAACGGCGAACGCGTGGAGATCCCGCACTTCGATTTCAAGACGGGCGCGCGGCAGATGCTTGGACACTTCGTGCAGCTAAAAGAGGACGCCATGCTGATCATCGAGGGTCTGCACGGACTGAACCCGAAGCTGTTAACGCCTGCGATCGACAAAAAACTGATCTTTAAGCTCTACGTGTCGGCGCTGACCACGCTGAACCTCGACGATCACAACCGCATCCCGACCACCGACGTGCGGCTACTTCGGCGCATGGTGCGCGATTACGAAACGCGCGGCGCGACCATCGAGCGCACGCTCGGCATGTGGGATTCGGTCAAGCGCGGCGAGCAGAGATGGATCTTCCCGTACCAGGAGAGCGCGGACGCGATCATGAACACGTCGCTCGTGTACGAGCTGTGCGTGCTGAAAAAACACATCTATCCGCTGCTTCGGGACGTGGATTCGGCAAGCCCGTGCTACGACGAGGTCATCAGCATCATCAAGTTTCTGAACTATATCTCGGACGCCGCCGTGGAGGACGAGATCCCGCCCACGAGCATCCTGCGGGAGTTTGTCGGCGGCAATACATTCTATCGGTAAGGAGGACGCATGCGCAATTCACTCGGAAAACTCTGCGTCATATTCGGCGCGATCCTGATCCTGTTCGGCGCGGCGTTTCTGTCGATCTCGCTCGTGCTGCGCGACACCGACTATATCGAGGCGCAGTACCGCGAAAAGAACGTCAGCGAACAGATGGGCATGAGCACGCCCGACCTTGCCGGCGCAACGGAAGCGCTTCTCGAATACATGCGCGGCGAACGCGCGACCATCCGGTATCCCGCGAAGGTCAACGGCGAACCGCTCGACAACATCTTCTGGCACGAAAAGGAAGTCGTGCATATGGAGGAGGTGCAGGGGCTCTGGCACAGCCTCTATGTGTTCGCGCGCTACGGCTCCGTCGCGGGCGCGGTGCTGATCGGCGCGGCGCTGCTTCTGATCGAGTCCGGCAAAAAACGCGCGCTGCTGTCCTCGGGACTCTTTTGGGCGCTCGGCGTGTTCGGCGGCGTGATCGCGTTTTTCGGGATCTGGGCGACGCTCGACTTTGACAGCTTCTGGACCGTGTTCCATTTTCTGATCTTCCCCGGCTCGCTTGTGAAGTATCTCTCCGCGGGCGCGACGCCCGACGCGATGAATGCGCTAAACTGGGTGCTAAGTTCCGACAGCATCATGGTGCGCATGCTGATGCCGATCTTCCCGCCGCTCGTGCTGCGGTGCGCGATCTGCGTGCTTTTGGAGCTTGCGCTTGTGCTTTTGATCGCGCTTGTGATCCGCTACGCCGGCAAGAAGAAGGTCGCCCGCGCCGTGGCGGACATCGTGACCGTCGAGCGCGACGAGAACGAACCCGTGCCGATCGAAGGGCCCGACCTCGTGCTCGCGCATAAGCTGCGCAACGCGCCGGTCAGCCGGCGCGAAGAGATCCTGCGCCGCGCCGAAGCCGGCGAACCGCTCGACGAGCCGGAAGAATCGGCAGAGACGACGGAGGAACAACCGGAACAGCCGGAGGAGACAGAGGAAAACGATCCCGTATGAGCTATGAAACAGTCGCGGCGGAAAAACACGCCGCGTTGATTGAGAAAGGCAGCGCCACGGTGCTTGCGATCGAGACCTCGTGCGACGAGACCGCCTGCGCGATCGTCCGCGACGGACGCGAGGTGCTTTCTAACGTCGTGCACACGCAGATCCCGCTGCACCGCAAATACGGCGGCGTCGTGCCGGAGCTTGCGAGCCGCAACCATGTGGAGCGCATCGGCGCGGTCGTCGAAACGGCGCTTTCCGACGCGGATCTGACGCTTGACGCAATCGACGCGGTCGCGGTCACCTGCGGACCGGGTCTGGTCGGCGCGCTGTTGGTCGGCGTGAGCTACGCGAAGGGACTTGCGCTGTCGCACGATCTGCCGCTGATCGGCACGAACCACATCTTAGGGCATATCGCCGCAAACTACCTGACGTTACAGGACCTTGAACCGCCGTTCACGTGTCTCATAGCATCGGGCGGGCACAGCCATATCGTGCGGGTGGAGGACTACGACCGCTGCACGCTGATCGGACGCACGCGCGACGACGCGGCGGGCGAAGCGTTTGATAAGGTGGCAAGGGTTTTAGGACTGCCGTATCCGGGCGGACCCGAGCTTGAGAAGCTCGCAAAGGAGGGCGACCCGAAGGCGATCCGCTTCCGCTCCGCGTTCAATGAGCGCGAGGACGAATACGACATGAGCTTTTCGGGGCTCAAGACCGCGGTCATCAACGTCCTGCATACCGCCGAACAGCGCGGGGAAGCTGTCAACCGCGCCGACGTCGCGGCGAGCTTCCAGTACGAGGTCGTCTCGATCCTCTCCGACAAGGCGGTCCGCGCCTCGATCGATACGCTCGCGCTCGCGGGCGGCGTTTCCGCCAACGGCGCGCTGCGCGAAATGCTTGCGAAAAAGGCGAAAAAGAAGGGCATCCGCTTCTGCTGCCCCGACTTCCGCTACTGCACCGACAACGCCGCCATGATCGGCAGCGCCGGATATTATCTGTTGATGAAAGGGCATCGCTCCGGGCTCGACCTGAACGCGACGCCGTATCTGTCCGTGGTCTGAACGGAAAAGGAGGAGTATGGGAAGATCCGCGCGTTCCAGAGGGATTCAGATGCTCGAAGGACCTTTGCTCGGCAAGGTCTTTCTGTTTGCGCTGCCGCTGATGGCGACAAACCTTCTGCAGATGCTGTACAACGCCGCGGATATGATCATCGCGGGCATGTCCGGCGTGGAGGGCGCGATCGGCTCGATCGGCACCTGCGGCGCGATGATCAACCTGATCCTCAATATCTTTTCCGGCTTTGCGATCGGCACCAACGTGGTCGTCGCGCGCAACATCGGAAGAGGCGACGAAGCTGCGACCGGACGCGCCGTGCATACCTCGCTTGTGATGGCGGCGATCTTCGGCGCGGCGTGCGCCGCGATCGGACTTCTGATCAGCCGCCCGATCCTGATCCTGCTCGGCGACCAGGGACACGTTTTGGAGCTTGCCACGCTCTATACGCGCATCTATTTCTGCGGCGCGCCGTTTTTGGCGATTTCTAACTACATGATCGCGATCCTAAGAGCCAAGGGCGACACGCGCACGCCGCTGTTCATCCTGACCGGCACGGGGCTATTGAACGTGGTTATGAATTTGATCTTCGTGCTCGTGTTGAAGCGCTCGGTCGACGGCGTCGCGTACGCGACCGTCATCGCAAACGCGGCGAACGTAATCCTTTTAGGCGTCGTGCTGATGCGCGATTCCGGCTGGTGCCGGCTCGTCTTAAAGCGGCTCAGGCTTGACCGCACCGCGATGAAGGAGATCTTAAGAGACGGTCTGCCCGCGGGCGTGCAGGGCGCGCTGTTTTCGCTGTCCAATATGCTGATCCAAAGCACGATCATCGGCATCAACAATACCGTATGTCCCGGCGGCTCGTCGGTCATCGACGGCAACGCCGCCGCGACGAACCTCGAGGGCTTCGTCTACACCGCCACGAACTCGGTCTATCAGGCGTCGGTCACGTTCACCAGCCAGCACCACGGCGCCAAGAAGTACAGGCGCGTCGGCACCGTCATGCGCTGCTGCTATTTCGTGACCGCCATGGTCGCGATCACCGCCGCGGCGATCATCCTGCTGCTGCGCCGGCCGCTGGTCGGTCTGTACATCCAAAGCGGCGACCCGGTCTCGATCGAAACGGCGTACACGCGCTTCTACGTCATGGTGATCCCGTATTTTCTGCTCGCGTTCATGGAGGTCGGCTCGGGGATTTTGCGCGGACTCGGCAAGTCCACGCTGTCCACGCTGATCTCGCTGATCGGCTCGTGCGTGCTGCGGCTGGTGTGGATCTATTGTATCTTCCCGCTCCACCCGACGCTCACCATGGTCTATTTGTCCTATCCGGTCTCGTGGGGACTCACCGCGGCGACGCATTTTATCGTCTCCATGCTCGTCCGCCGCGGCTACATGCAGCGCTACCCCGAGCCCGTCACCCCCGAAGAGCTTGCGTAGGCTGCCGCGAAAGGGGCCGGACCATTTGCGGCGATGAAGGACAAAAGAAAACAGGAAAGTAGAAAAGGCAGAGAAACTGCCTTTTCTTTGATATGTTCGCCGCAAATTATCCGCGTTTTCGCCCGTTCGCATACGTTTGTATAGCTCCGGGCGAAGAACGCGAATTCTGTCTCCCTTATCGGCAGCCTACGCCGTACCGAAGCAAGGAACCCCCGGCGGAAATCCGCCGGGGGCGTTCGTCAGCCGTTCAGAAGGTACGACGCGAAGTTTAAGTAGCCTGCAAAGCAGAGCCAGAGAAGATAGGGGATCTGCAGTAGCCCCGCGGACTTGCGTTCGCGGTAGAACGCGACGGTCATCCAGATCGCAAGCCCCAGTATGCCGAGCAGCACGAAGAACGCGGCGAGCCTTAGCTCCCAGACAAAGAACAGCGGCGACCAGAGGAAGTTCAGCACGAGCTGCGCGATAAACGGGATCAGCGCGTCCTTCCAGCCGCGCGGCACGGCGTTCCACACGAGCCCCGCGCCGATGCCCATCAGCAGGTAGAGGATGCCCCACGCCACGGAGAACAGCCATCCGGGCGGCTG
Source organism: uncultured Clostridia bacterium (assembly GCA_905235205.1). GTDB lineage: Bacteria > Bacillota > Clostridia > Christensenellales > CAG-138 > UBA3792. Next base: position 7,033 of record CAJOKM010000068.1, read on the forward strand.
CAGGGCGGGCTGGCGGAGCGCGTCGTTTGCCTTCATGCCGTCCATCGAGAGGAGCGCGGAGAGCCCGCCGACCGCAAGCGGCAGCAGCGCCCACAGCACATAAGAGAGATTGATTTTCTGTTTCGTCTTCATGACAACAGCATATGAGGATTTTTGTCGTGCTATGCGCGATTTTACAACACTCTTACAACTCGCTTACAAGTCTGTCACGTTTTGGACGAAACCGTGTCGTATGATAGGGAACGGGAGAGGACGAAAGGGCAATTCGATGCGGCGAATCCTGATTTTTGGTTGCTTGTTTTTTCTGATCTGCGCCTGCGCGACGGATGCAGCGCCGTCCGAAAAGGCGTATACGCTCGCGCCGGATGCGCCGCCGCAAACCGATGTCGCGGCGGCATCGACGCCGGATGCGTCGCCGTCCGCTTTGCCGGGCGACGCGCCCGCTTCGACCGATCCCGTACCGGAAGAGGGACTCTGCGGCGACCGCTTCCCCGACCGGTTTTCGGATGCGCCGATTCTTACCGAGGACCGCTATCGCAGCAAATCGATCGACGTCACGGTGACCCGGTATACCGAGAAGGACACCTACGCGAAGATCGTGACCTACTACGTTGCCGACGTCTACGTGCAGGACGTGACCTCGATCAGAACCGCGGC
>CAJOKM010000069.1 GCA_905235205.1 uncultured Clostridia bacterium
ACTTTCGCGTCGTGATGCTGCAGGTCGTGTCCGAGGGCTTGGAGTTCTGCGTACGTTGTGTAGTCACAGCGCGAGCAGGTGTCATATGCGTTCCACCCGATCTCCGTGCAGGTCGGCGCTTTTGCGGCGTGGTGCTGCAGGTCGTGTCCGAGGGCTTGGAGTTCTGCGTACGTTGTGTAGTCACAGCGCGAGCAGGTGTCGTACGCGTTCCAGCCGATCTCCGTGCACGTCGGCGCTTTCGCGGCGTGGTGCTGCAGGTCGTGTCCGAGCGCGGCAAGCTCTTGGTACGTTGTGTAGTCACAGCGCGAGCAGGTGTCATATGCGTTCCACCCGATCTCCGTGCAGGTCGGCGCTTTTGCGGCGTGATGCTGCAGGTCGTGTCCGAGGGCTGGGATGTCCTGCACCGTCCTTGTCTGCGTCGTGAACAGCGTGTTTACAAACGTTGCCGTGTAGGTCGTCTTGCCTTTTGTTGTACATGTTGCGGGCGTTGTCACCCTGCTCGCGGTGTTCACCGTTTCGATGACCGTATGCGCGGAGTCGTTTTTGCAGACTGCCTTTGCTGTTACCGTCTTGTTATCCGATGACCAGGTGTAGGTCGGTGTGTCCCACCGGTGTCCGCTGCCGGTCACGGTGACCGTTTCGACTTCGTGCAGGGCAAGGCTTTTGCCGCGCTCCGTTGTCGTGACGGTCAAGCTTTCATCCGTGCACGTCTCTACCGTGAACCGGATCGTCGCAACCGTTGCTCCTGCCGCCAACGTCTGCTTTGCGGCGTATGCGATCGTGATGATGCCGGCGGTCTCGTCGGCGTTTATGGAGCTGTATGCTTCCAGACCATTTCCCTCGACAAACGTCAGCTTTTGCGGATCGTAGGCAACCGTGAACATGCCGTTCGTCGTTGCCTGGCTCTCATTTAGGATGACCATCGTCTGATCTGTGACCTCGGAAGTTCCTTCAACCGATCTTGATTCGAAACGCGCCAAGGCAGTTGTATTTCCCGCATTTGTGCGGACGGCTCCGCTTAGTTTCCGTGCCTCGGGCATATGATCTGTCGTTGCGCTGATCGGATCAACCTCTGATGATTCCTGCTCATTCTCTTTTTTGTCAGTTTTTCCGCTTTCGACAATCTGAACAGAAACTGCCGCTTCATTGCCCGCATAGTCTCCGACGAAGAGCGCGGCATTTGTAACCTCTGCTTCCATCGCTGCCGTTGCGTCAAGTTCAACCGTCGCCTGCGAGATCCCCGGGGCGTTTTCGGCAAATACGGTTTCTCCGTTAAGAGAACGCAGTGCGACATAGGCGACGTTCTGATTATCGGAAACATCGATGCGTAATATGTTCCCGTCAAGCCTCACTTCGCCTATTGTCGGAGCGGTATCATCTATCGTAAAATCGTATCCGAAGAATGCGCCTCTCCCGAACTCGCCGGTTTTGATAAACGTCGAAAAGACGCCTGATGAAAAATACCCTGCCTGAGAATCTGTCATATCGGAGCTTAACTGCATACCAGTATACTCCGGAAACGCATAAATTCCGATATCGCCCTCTGAAACCCCATAGGATTCCGGCGTTCTGCTGATTACGCGGCTTCGCGCTGTTCCACTTTCGCTGGAAAACATGCTGGGAACAATTCCGACCATCCCGTTATAATTCTGATCATGGAGCATCATATAATAAAACAACCCGTCATATTTACCGTTTTCCGGATCAATATGTCCCCCTCCAAGTCCGACCGTTCCGGCGGTTCGAAGCAGCATATAATCAATGCTATCCAGACGTGTCTCGCTGTTTATGGCTATGCGGCTTGTCGGAAAACTCTCTTCAACCATATAGGGATTGCCGGAAAACTTGACTAACGTTCCATTCTGCACCAATTTCAAGCAATTGGTTTCGTAGTTCTTCGAATAAGGTGTCTTATCCGTTCCATACAATTGGTCTATATAGGTTACGCAATCAAACATCGAAGAATCCGTCCAATCCCCGTAAAAACCGATGATCGGGATCGTGTGTTCATGGGAAAGATCGATCTCCTCTGTTCCGTTCTCAATGACAGAATTGCACGTCACGTAGGTGAACCCCTGTATATACGCGCCGTTCGGATAATTGTTGAGCTTCGTATCGTTCAACTGTATGTGAACGGTAACCTTTGCCTTCCCGTGTGCAGGAACGGTATTCTCAGGCAACGGTTCGTTTCCTTCCGGCGTCCAGTCAATCAAAAGATGCGCATCATACGACGTGACTGAGCCGTCCCCATCTATGTCTGCTGCAAAAAGGTCAAGCGTTGCTTCATTTGCGGAACCGGTCAAGTAATCCAGAATCGCTTGCACATCAGCATTATCCGTATCGCCGTCCCGGTCCACGTCATGATCTTCAGTGGCAGCTCCCCCGTCCGTCGTTAACGTATGGGACACAGTCGCCTGCAGTCCCGTCGTATTGTTTCCCAGATATTTCCCGCTACTTATAGCTTGTGTGAAAAGATCCGTATGAAAAGTGTATGCAAGCGGATAATCCGTGACGTTGTAAAGATCAAATGAATATGTGTATTCCCCGGTTTTTTCGGGATCATCTCCCAGTTCAACCTTTACCTTCCCGTCTTTATTTGCCTGTGTCGCAGTCGTCAGATAGGCATCATCCATCATGACAACGGAAGATGCCCCGATTGCCTTACTGACTTCGGCAAGTCCTGCGCCCTGCTGCAGCAGGGAGATATACTGTCCAAAGCTTTTCATTGGCGTTGCGGTGCTTAACAGCAGGCTTTGAATGATCGCACGTGTTGAATACTGTGTTGTTAGAGCATCGTTTTTAATCGGATTCTCGCGAAGATACTGTGTGATGATTGCCGAAAGTCCGGCAATATGCGGAGCGGCCATTGAGGTTCCGGACTTATTCCCGTATTGATCGGGTTCACCCTGAACTTCACCATTTTGTAAATACATGCCAATCACCGAATAAATGCTGTCGCCGGGTGCTGTAATCTCCGGTTTCAGCAAAAGCGACCCCGGAACCCCCCACGAACTTCCATTGCTGACGGTGGTTTTCTCGCGAGCAGTATGTCTAACCGAAGAAGCTACACACAGGCTATTAATATAGGTCCCCGGAACACTCCCGGTATGTTGGCTGACATCTTCCAAATAAAGGGATACTGATACGCGTGAACTGTTTCCCGCGCAAACGGAAACAACCGTATCTGCTGATTCGGAATTCACGAGGCGATTCAATACTTGCTGATAAGAATCCGCCGCATAACTGAATCCGGGTTTTACCCCTAAAAGTGAGATATTGATCGCATCGCAATCAAGAATAATCGCGTCTTCGATCGCCGCGAAAACAGCCGATTCACCTGCGCTTACGTTTCCTAATGTCTTCATCACAATCAGCTGCGCGTCCGGCGCCATACCGACCGCTTGAACAGCGGAGAACGCTTCTTCATAGCTGTCCCCGTTTTTGATATATCTGTTTGCCGCTGCAATGCCGGCTACATGCGAACCATGGTTACCCTGCGTGTCATGCAGATGGTCTGTTGTTGTGTTCCGATCGGCATAGTTGAATGCGAACGGAATCTTTTCGATATGTCTCTGCCGCGGTCAACGTGGATAATCTTTTCTTTGCATTCAACTGACTAAGCGTTGCGTCATCGATCTGTTCCATCAGCTCAACCGTTTTGCCGCTTGCGCGAACCTCTTCAATCGCATGTAAAAAAGCGTCTTCGCTGAAGGACTGATGCGTATCGTCAATGCCGGTGTCAATGATCGCAATTCGAGTGCCGGCGCCGGTGTATCCCGCTTCCCACGCTGCTTTGGCGCCGACCATGTTTTCAGCAGTTCCGGCGGTTCTGGTGTTGGCAGTATCTTCGTCTGACGCATCTTCCGGTTCAGGCTCAACCTGATATGTATTCTCCCGCTCTACAGACTTGACGCCCGGAAGCGTCTCAATAACGGAGATATCCTTATATGGAATTCTAACGGAGATTGCGTTGGTCAACAGTGTCAGATTCCATTGTACATCGAGTTCATGTCCGACGGCGCCTTCGATCTTTGTCTGCATCATCTTCTGCTGCAGTTCAAGTGCGTGACGATATTCGATTGCACGTGTATCCCTTGCGATCCCCTTCATGGAATATCCGGCGTCAATTGTGGCCTTTCCTTCCAGAAAAATCGAAACACAAACGATCTCGTTCGGATCCGGCTCATCGATCAAATCGGTCTGTTTCTTTTCCGCCGGGTCGATTTCGCCGAGTAAAGGCACGTTCAAAGACTTCGGATCAATGTCCTCTGTCTCCAAAATGATACCGTGCCCGCTCGTCTTCGGCTCGACCGATTCATCTTCTGCAATTGTATGTTTGAGTCCGATTGTAATAAGGGATGCGAAAAGAAGAGTGAAGACCAATAACATGGAAAAGAGTCTTTTTTGGGGATGCATAGGCATAGTTTCCCTTCTGTATTTTTGCCCCTTTAAAAGTATATCATATTTTTTCTTTTTTTCAAGGGCAATATCATAAAAGCAGGTGCGTATCCGGACTGCAGACAAATATATTGTGCGCTGTCAGCATAGGTGAGGTCAAGCTCATTCTATACAAAAAACAGGTGTCAAACGACGCCCGTCAAGTTCCTTATTATGCCTGTCCGGCTTCCGCAATGTTCAGCGCGTGGTCGCTGATACGTTCCAGATCGGTCAGGGCTTCAACGTACAGCATGCCGATCTCCGCCGAACACTTGCCTTCGGAAAGGCGCTTGATATGATTGTTCTCATAGAGATCGACCAGGTCGTCAACCTCCTGTTCGCGTTCCGCAATGCTCGAAAGCGGCATCGCCTTGGGATTATCCATGCAGGTATGCGCATCCTGTACAATGGTCAGCACCTTCAAAAACAGCGGCGCGATCTCATCCATCGCTGCTTCGGAGAAGGTGAGCTTGCGCGAGCGCATATGCTCGATATACCCCGCGATATTGTTTGCGTGGTCGCCGATCCTCTCATAATCGACGATGACATGGTGCATGCGGTCTACCGCGCGCGCATCTGCTTCGCCGAGTCCGTTGCGATTGATCTCGACCAGGTATTTGGAGATTTCGGAGTTCAGATAGTCCAGCGTCTCTTCGTTTTCTTCGATCCCGTCCAAATCCCCTTTACGCGGTGCCGTCAGCGCCGCATAGACTTTTTTGAGATTCTCCTGCGCGATGCCGTACATGCGCTCCGTCTCCTTTTCCACGGATGCGACCGCCGTCACAGACGAGCCGAAGTCCTTGCCGCCGACGATATGGATGAGCCGGCGCCCGTCAAGCTTGTCCGTACCGCGGATGATCAGCTTGGAAAGCTTGATCAGAAGCGACGAAAGCGGGAACATAATGATCGTTGCGCCGATCTTTAAGAACGTGTTGGCGTTTGCAAGCTGCTGCGCGTAGTTCGGATTGCCGTTGATGCTGCCGGAGATGCGCTCAATAAAGCCCAGCACGTCAACGCCCAGCATCGGAAGCAGCCACAGGATCAGCATGCAGATGAGACAGGCGAACACGTTGAACAGCACATGGATACAGGCGGTGCGCTTGGCGTCCTTGGTGCCGCCGATCGATGCGACGACCGACACCAGTGTGCAGCCGATGTTCTGTCCGCAGATCAGGTACACCGCAATACCGAGCGGGTGCGCGCCGAGCGCGCCGGCTGCCGCCATTGCCTGCAGCACGCCGACCGAGGCCGAAACGCTTTGTAAAAGCATCGTCATAACCGTGCCGACAAGCACGGCAAGGAGCGGATTTTCGAGACTGGTGATCAGACGGACGAACCATTCCTCTTCCTTCAGGTAGAGCATATGCTCCTTCATCAACATCATGCCCATGAACAGCAGTCCGAGTCCGGTCAGCGCATACAGTGCGTCGCTCCACGGACGCTTTTTCAAAAACGTCATGCCTATGACGCCGACAAACGCGATGATCGGCGCATACGCGTCAACGTTGAACGCAATGAGCTGTCCGGTGATGGTCGTACCGATGTTTGCGCCCATGATAACACCGACTGCGTTGTTGAGCGGCATCAACCCCGCGTTGACGAACCCGACCGTCATGACCGAGACCGCGTTGGAGCTTTGAATCACGCCGGTGATCAGCGCACCGACAAGCAAGCCCAAAACCCGGTTCTTCGTCAGTTTTTCCAGGATCGATTTCAGCTTCGCGCCGGCAAGGCGTTCGATGCCGTTTCCCATGATCTTGATCCCGAACAGGAACATCGCGATTCCGCCGACGATGCCCAGCCAGTTTTCTATCGTCACAAAAACCTCCCTCTTCATCCTTGTCCATTGTACCACCCTTCCCATCGGTTTTCAACGGGTGTTCGCGAATATAGAAAATCGGACAGAAAAAAGAGGGTCACAAACGACCCTCTTTCGATCGGGAGATTGAACTCTTCCGGAATCAGACGATGCCCTGTGCGAGCATTGCATCCGCGACCTTCTTGAAGCCCGCGATGTTTGCGCCGGCAACGAGGTTGTAACCAAGACCGCACTCCTCCGCCGCTTCGACGGACGCCTTGTGGATGTTGATCATGATGGTGTGGAGCTTCTCGTTGACTTCCTCGGCAGACCACGCAAGGCGCTCGGAGTTCTGGCTCATTTCGAGACCGGACACCGCAACGCCGCCCGCATTGACCGCCTTGGACGGCGCCACGACGAGGCCCTGATCCATCAGATAGAACAGCGCGTCGTTGGTCGTCGGCATGTTGGCGACTTCGATGTAGTACTTGATGCCGTTATTGACGATCTTCTGGGCGGACTCCATCTGAACGTCGTTCTGCATGGCGCACGGCATGACGATGTCGACCTTGCGGCCGAACGGCTTTTCGCCCGGGAAGAACTCGACGCCGAACTTGTCTGCGTAGTCCTGCACGCGGTTGCGGCGGGACGCGTTCATTTCGAGCATATAGTTGATCTTTTCCTCGGTGCAAACGCCGTCGGGATCATAGATGTAACCGTCGGGACCGGAGAGCGTGACGACCTTTGCGCCGAGCTCCGCCGCCTTCTTGGTGACGCCCCATGCCACGTTGCCGAAGCCGGAGACCGCGATGGTCTTGCCTTCGATCGTGTCGTTCTCATGCTTCAGAACTTCGCAGAGATAGTACACCGCGCCGAAGCCGGTCGCTTCCGGACGAATGAGGGAACCGCCGAAGCTGAGGCCTTTGCCGGTCAGAACGCCGTTCTCGTACGCATCGCGGATGCGCTTGTACTGACCGAAGAGGTAGCCGATCTCACGCGCGCCGACGCCCATGTCGCCTGCCGGAACGTCCACGTTCGGACCGATGTGGCGATAGAGCTCGGTCATGAAGCTCTGGCAGAACCGCATGATTTCCACATCGGACTTGCCGGTGGGATCAAAGTCCGCGCCGCCCTTACCGCCGCCCATCGGGAGCGAGGTCAGGCTGTTTTTGAAGGTCTGCTCGAAGCCTAAGAACTTCATAACGGACAGGTTGACGTTCTTGTTGAAACGGAGGCCGCCTTTGTACGGTCCGATCGCGCTGTTAAACTGAACGCGGAAGCCGCGGTTCACGCGAACCGCACCACTGTCGTCCACCCACGGTACGCGGAACTCGATCACGCGCTCCGGCTCCACCATGCGCTCCAAAAGACCGGCCTTCTCATATTCGGGATGGCGGGAAACGATGACTTCCAGGGATTTCAGAACTTCTTCAACGGTCTGAAGGAATTCCGGTTCGTTCTTGTCGCGGCGTTCGACGTCCGCGAGGACACGTTCGATATAGTTGTTCATAGCTCCTCCGAAATTGTTGATTTTTGGGATGTCCCCAACGGCTTAATGATACCACTTTGCAGGCAAAAGTCAACCGAAACGCTCGTATAAAACCTTGTAAAACGGAAATATATTTTTGCGTCGCGCTTTCGAAAAAGAACCGTCCGAACAGGGACGGTTCAAAAACGGTTTGATTTTTTACATCAGTCTGCAGACCGCCTCGGAGAATGCCGCAGGATCGTCGAGCGGCAGTCCCGCGACGAGCGTCGCCTGCGCAAGCAGCAGCTCGGCATACTCCTTCAGGCGCTCGTCGTCGAGCGCGGGAAGCTTTGCGAAGACCGGATGATCCGGGTTCAGCTCGAGCGTAAACTTCATCGGAAGCTCGGCGCCGTTGGGCATGGCGCGCAGCACCTTGTACATCTCTACGCTCATGCCTTCATCCCCCGTGAGACACGCCGCGGCGTTCCTGAGCCGGTCGGTGAGCCGCACGTCCTGTACCTTATCGCCGAGCGCGGTCTTGATGCGCTCCAAAAGCGGTTTCGCCTCCTCGGCGCGCTTCTCCATCTCCTGCTTCTCTTCCTCGGTGTTGAGATCGAGATCCGGATCGGAGACCGAGCGGAACGGCTTCTCCTGATACGATTCCAGCACCCGCAACGCAAACTCGTCCACGTCCTCGGTCAGGCACAGGATGTCGTATCCCTTTTCCGCCACGCGCTCCGCCTGCGGCAGTTTCTTGACCTGATTGAGCGTATCGCCCGCCGCATAGTAGATATGCGTCTGCGCTTCCGGCATCGCGTCCACGTATTCCTTCAGCGTGATCGGCTTGTCCTCTTTGCGCGAGTAGAACAGCAGGGTGTCCTTCAAAAAATCCTTGTTCGCGCCGAACTGATCATAGACGCCGAACTTCAGCGTCCGCCCGAACGCTTTGAAGAACGCCTCGTACTGCTCGCGTTCCTCACGCTGCAGGCGTAAAAGCTCCGCAAGGATCTTCTTTTTCAGGTTATTCGCGATCGCGGACAGCTGCCGGTCGTGCTGCAGCATCTCACGCGAAATGTTCAGTGACAGATCCGGTGAATCGACCAGACCGCGCACGAAATTAAAGTATTCCGGCAGCAGTTCTTCGCAATGCTCCATGATCATGACGCCGTTCGCGTACAGCTTCAGTCCGCGCTTGAACTCCTTCGTATTGAAATCGAACGGCGGGTTCTTCGGAAGATACAGCAGCGCCGTGTAGGACAGCATGCCCTCCGTATTGATGTGCAGGGTCGAAACCGGTTCCTCGTAATCGTGGAACGCGTCGCGGTAGAACTGCGCATACTCCTCTTTTGTGATCTCGTTTTTGTTCTTGCGCCACAGCGGCACCCGGCTGTTCAGCGTCTGATCCTCAACGACCGTTTCGTATTCGTCGCTGCCTTCCTTCTTGCGGCTGCGCTCCGTCTGCATCCGGATCGGATAGCGGATGTAGTCGCTGTACTTCTTGACAAGCATCTGAAGCCGGTACGGTTCCAAAAACTCGCTGTACCTATCCTCTTCCCCGTCATCCTTCAGCGTCAGCACGATCTTCGTGCCGATCGGCTTGTAATCACAGGGCTTGACTGTGTAACCGTCCTGTCCCTCCGATTCCCAGACCGCCGCGTCCTCGCCTTCCTTGTGCGAGTAGACCGTGACCTTCTTCGCCACCATGAACGCCGCGTAGAACCCGACGCCGAACCTGCCGATGATGTCAATGTCCTCGGCATTTTCATGCTCGCCTCGGAACGCCTGCGTGCCGCTCTTCGCGATCGTGCCGAGATTGCTTTCAAGCTCGGAAGCGCTCATGCCGCAGCCGTTGTCCGTGATCGTCAATGTGCGCGCTGCTTTGTCCGGCTCCAGCCGGATCTCAAACTGCTCCTTATCCATGCCCGTTTCACCGCTCTGCATCGCGGCATAGTAGCGCTTGTCGATCGCATCGGACGCGTTCGAGATCAGTTCTCTTAAAAAGATCTCGCGGTGCGTATAGATCGAATTGATCATCAGATCCAAGAGCTTTTTGGATTCCGTCTTAAACTGTTTCTTGCTCATGCTATCGCCTCAAACATTCGATTTAGCACTCTCATCTTTCGAGTGCCAAGCACATGATAGCGCGAACCGCAGTCAATTGCAACCCGTCCGGAGAAGAGTTTGCGCGAATGTCACAATTCGGCGCCGTGCTCTTTGGCACGACGCCGAATGCCGATCTTCCTTATTTAATTCGACCGAATCAGTAAAACGGGGGTGCCTTCCGGGATCGGATCGGCAAGCGCAGGATTGCACGCTTTGACCCTTGCGGTCGGTACGCGGAAGCGTTTTCCCACGGAGAACAGGGTTTCACCGGGATCGGCAAACCAGACGAGCATGCCGCAGTCGGTTTCACAGGGTGTGCCGGGCAGCAGTTCGGGAACGCAGTCAAACGAGATCTCGCGGTACCACTCCGCCTCGACCGAGAGCGTCACGCTCAGCGCAACGGTGCGTCCGCTTCCGGACAGCTGCGCGTCGGACGCGCGCACCCGCACGACAGGCAGCGTTCCCTTCGCTTCGGTTTCAAACGACAGCGGCAGTTCCGCTGTAAAGCTCTGTTTCATACCGTCGTCGTCGCGATAGACGATCGTCGCCGCCAGCACGCCTTCGATCAGCGCCCTGCCGTTTTCGACGGACACGTTCGTTACCGCGGGGCGGAGCGCCGCATACAGCGGCAGATACGCGTCCTTCATGTGCGACGGCACGGGCACGGTCTCGTTGATCTGCGCCGTCTGACTCCATGCCGCCTCGTAATTCAGCGCGTTCACGCGCTCGCTTCGGCATGTGAAACTGCCCGCCGCGTCGTATGCGTCCGTCAGAATGCGCTGCGTATCCGAGACGCTGCCGTATACGCCGATCGACAGCGCCGCGTCGACCGTCGCCGTGCCCTCCTCCTCGATCGTGACGGTCAGCGTGTTCAGCGTCGCGCTCGCCGACGCGTTCTCGCCCGGCTCGCATGAGATCACGTCCGAGAACGGGACCGAATACTGCTCCCGTAAAATGCCGCCGTCCGGTTCGGTAAACAGCACGCTCAGCTTCAGTTCGCCTTGCGGCAGCAGTCCGTCCGTACCTTTTACAAGTCCGTTGATCATTGGCACTGCGCTCGCTTTCAATACCGAAACGCTTCGCGGCGTCTCGATCGTCTCGCTGATATGCAGGCTGTGCGCGCCAAGCAGCGTGCGTTTTTTGATCGTCAGCGACGCCGTGCGCAGTTCCGCGTCGCGCGCGTCCTCCAGCGTCGTGATGCACGGAATCTGCTCCGAGCGGAACACCGCCGCGCGCAGCTGCACGGTCGCCTGCATCCTTAGTCCCCCTTCCTCGCGTCTCAGCGAGCATGCCGGGATCTCCGCGCTGACGCGCGCGCTCATCT
>CAJOKM010000070.1 GCA_905235205.1 uncultured Clostridia bacterium
AGCTGCTGCAACGCTTCTTCATAATTATCTGCTTCACGAACCTGAATGTCCGTTTCCGCCGGCGCGCCTTCCACGGTGATCGTGTAATCGTTCCAATCCACCGTGTACGGTACCACTTCATCCTCTTCAGGTTCTTCACCCGGCTCCGCGGTTTGCGCAGGCGCCGGGGTCGGCTCGGTTTCTTCGGCCGGGTCAGGCGTTAATGTTTCAAGATTTTCCGAGTCAATCACCCGCTCACCTTCGTTGACGGGTTCGGGCGTCGGCGTCTCGTCAAGTTCGGACACTTCCGGCTGTTCGACGTCGATCGGATTCTCTGTTTCGAGATCAACGGGCGCTTCGGTTTGCAGATCGGCGGACAGACCCTCATCGTTCTCCGCTGCAGTGTTCAGGGAAAGGCCCGGTTCATTCGCGGCGCGGCGATCGTCCAACGTGATCGCAGGCAGCACCAGCGCATACGTCGTTGCGAACACAACCACGCATGCGATGATATTTGTGATTCTCCGTTTCCAGCCGGAGCCGCGATTCTTTTGTTCCGCTTCCTTAATCTGTTTCATTTGAGGGTCTCCTTTAATACTTTGAAGCCTTTCTGGCGTTTCTTCATTAGATACTGTTGTTTCAGCGGACAGGTCCGATGCCCTTGAACGGCCAGATGCGGAAAATGATCTTCCCCACGATCTGCTCGCTGGATACACATCCGATCGTCGTGCTTCTGGAATCAATCGATACGCTCCGGTGATCTCCCATCACGAAGATCCGCGATTCGGGCACCTGGTACGGAAACTCGATATCGCACTCTCCGAGCGACGGCTCGGTGACGTACGGTTCATCCAGTCGAACGCCGTTGACCGAAACCGTTCCGTTCTCATCAATCTCCACCCAATCGCCCGATACGGCGATCACGCGCTTTACTAAGATCTTATTATTATAATAGAAGGCCAGAACGTCACCGGTTTCAAACTTGCTCCCCTTAAGAGAAACCACATACTCGCCTTCCTCAAGCGCCGGCCGCATAGACGTGCCGTAGATGCGCAGCACCGGAAGCAGCAGCACCGCCACCAACACCGCGATCGCGGCGACCGTGATCAGCGCAAAAACCGTATTGCGGAAGGAACGCCAGAATCCTTTTCGTTTGGCTTCACGGTTCAGTTCCTTCTTCCATTGTTCGGAGGATACGTTCAGCGTTGTCGTTGAGCGTTCTTCCTTCGTGCGATCCGTCATGCCCGGTCCTCTCTTAAAATCCCTGTTAAAAGTTCAATCGCCTTCCCGACCGATCCGGCAGTATGCAGGTCCAGCCGGATGCATCGATCCTCCAGCTGCGCATTCGCTTCCTTGAGCTTGGATTCGAGCCGCTCGATCTCCTGCTGCTGCTGCGTGACGATCTCCAGAAGATCTTTTCTGTTCAATCTGCGCAAGTCCTTATCTTTCATGGCGCTGTTCAATTCCTCTTCGTTTTATTCTGCAACCTGTCGCTTCTTCACGTTCCGTCGTCCGTCTGATCGATCTGATCCTTTTTCCGAAGAAAACGAAAAAGGACAATCAACCCGTTTACGCATGCCCGCTTATGAAGCAACAAGCCGTTGCTTCTGTGCCGCGATGCACACGAAACCGATCAAATGCCCCTTTATGATGCACGAATCTACTATTCGTGGGATCATTATAACATATATTATTTTCGTTGTCTATAGTTTTTTTAAAAAAATATTAAAAGTTTTGAGTGGAAAAATCTGTCGCCGGATTCCGGGATTCCCGGGCGTTTTGTACGGACCCGAGGCAAAAAAAGAGACGCCGAAACGGCGTCCCGATCATTCGGTTTTTCTTAGTATCGCAGTTCGGAAATCAGGTCTTCAAACGGAACTTCATCCTCTTCGACCGTCGTTGTGTCGTCCAGAATGACGGCGCGCTTCTGCTTCTTTTCTTCCATTTGTTCCATCCCCCGTTCCTTGATCCTCACGTACAGTTTACCGCGAATCGGACCCGCGGTCAATGCGATTTCGGCACAGTTAACGGAAAGTTAAAACCTCTGTCACACATGAGGAAAACCTGTCGCGCGGACGCGAGAAAGCGGTCCTTTTCAAACGCGGTTGAACGCCTCGCTTTCGATTGAAACGACGGTGGAGAGGTCGATCACCTGTCCGTTGTCTAAAATGAGCATGCCGTAAAACGCATCGAATCGCACGATGCGTCCGCTGACGGTTTCATACGCGCCGCCCGCCTTTTTGTCGTCCGGAACAAAGACGGTAAAAGCCGCGGATTCGGACGGATCGGTGCGGAGCAGGCACAGAAGCTTTGCATCCAGCTCCTCCCTTGCGTTTTCATCCGGAAGGATCCGCTGTTCCGTTTCGCGTTCCGATTCACGGATCAGATCATCGTATCCGGTCAGCGCCGCAAACGGCGCAAACTGCGCGGCGCGGTTTTCCGTCGGCATCTGCGCATGCGTTCGGGAAACGTGATGCGGGCGGTCGATGATATCCGCGTACCGCTCTTTTGCATCGTTCATGCGATCGGTCTCTTGACGATCTCGGCGATCGCCTCGATCTCCACGAGCACGTTCTTCGGCAGGGTCTTGACCGCCACGCAGGAGCGCGCCGGCGCGCCTTTGATGTACGTTTCGTAGATCGTGTTGAACGCGGCAAAATCCGCCATGTCCGCAAGAAAGCAGGTCGTTTTTACAATGCTGTCCATGTCTGCGCCGCCTGCTTCAAGCACGGCTTTTACGTTTTTGAGCGACTGCTCCGCCTGCGCTTCGATCGTATCGCCCGCGATCGTGCCGGTTTTCGGATCCACCGGGATCTGTCCCGAGGTATAAACGAGGTTTCCTGTGATCATGCCCTGCGAATACGGTCCGATCGCCGCGGGCGCGTTGTCTGTTGCGATGCGTTTCATGCTTGTTCTCCTTTTGTCATGATTGTTTGCCCGACGCGATCTTTTCGACCGTGTCGTTGTAGATCTCCCTGCGCAGTGCGGTGAGCCAGTCCGAAAACGCGACGATGTCAAACGCATACGTCTTGTTCAGCTCATACTCGTTCGGCTCCCACGTGTCGATCGGCGACTCGTTGTGCTGGATCACCGCCTCGAGCTTGTCAAGCGATTTATAGAGCTTCGCTTCCGGCGTTTCCAAGGCGTTCATCTCGGCGTACAGCGCGGACAGCTCGTTTGAAACCGGCGCGGGGAGCGAGCGCACCCAGCGGTCTAAAAGCCGGCCCTCCGTCTCCTCATCCGCGTCCGTCTTAAGAAACGTCGGGATGTCGCCGGTGAAGCATTCGCCGAGATCGTGTATGAGACACATCCGCGTGACACGATCGACGTCCAGTTCGGGAAACTCGTCCTTCAGAAGCATCGCCATCAGCGCGATGCGCCAGCTGTGCTCCGCCACGCTCTCCCGGCGGCCCTTCGACGTGGTGCAGTGCCGCGGCGTGTCCTTCAATCGCTCCGCCACATGCAGAATCTCTAAAAATGCCCTCGGTTCCATATGCGTGATTCCTTTCAAATACTCTTCTTTGGTCAGAAGCAGTTCAACGCCCCCGTCTTTCCATCCGGTCTCGCGGAATCCGACCGCGCGATGGATCCGGTATGCCGCGTCGCGCGTCGTTTCAAACTCGTTGTGCAGCCGCGTGACCCCATGCGAAAAAGCGTGTCCGGCCAGCAGCTTAAGCCCCTGCTTTCCGTAACCTTTCCCGCGCTCCGGTGCAAAGATCACGACGCCCATGTCCCACCAATCGTGCTCAGACGTATAGTGGAAACACACATCCCCGACAAACGCGCCGTCGGACGTCCGGCGAAGATAGGCGTAAAACCGTTCCGGCTCGTGTCCGATCCAGTCCGCGCAAAGCCGCTCCCACTCCTTATCCGGATGTGGGATACAGCCGTCCGGCGGGAACCACGGCGCATTGTACGCCATCGTTTTGGAGTCGGACATCATCTTTTCGTAAAACCAGCCGTCCTCCGGCTTCGGGCGATACAGTTCAAGCATTTCCTTCATGCCGCCCCTCCTATGCCTTGTGCCCACCGATCTGCGCGTTGCGCTCGATCGCCGTCGCGCCTTCGTGCAGGTTGAGTCCCTTTACTACGGCGTTCTTGCCGTATTTATCCCGAATATCCAGGAGCGCCTTCTGCCGCCGTCCTTCCCGTTCGAGCGCGGCGTCCTCATTCTTTCGCGCCCTGTCCTGCGCCTCGTAATCCGTGAACAGATCCAGCTGCTCCGGAATCGCTTCCTTTGCCTTGACTTCGTCGACCGTCATGAGGTTATTGACGGCGATCGTGAACCGCCGCTCCAGAAGCGTATCGTCAACGATGCGGTCGAAGATCTCACGCACGGCGGCAACGATGCGCTCGGTGGACGCCAGGTGCCTGCCGAGATTCTGCGAGCCGTGCACGGGTTTGGGCACTCTGCGTCCGTACCAGTCGGAAACGATCTCGCCTTTGTATGCCTCGGCACGCTTTTTGTCGGTCAGGTTTTCGACGTCGTAGCCGACGTCGAGCACGACCTGATCGGTCAAAAGTCCCTTGCGGACAAGGTCCATCGAAAGCTGATCCGCCATCTCCTGCACGACGATCCTGCCCTCCGCCGCCGTATACGGGCGCGAAAGCACCTGCCCCTGGCTGAGGCTTTTCGTTTCCGGCGTGTACGACCTGCAATCCTTGATCTCGGTCGGCTCCCAGCCCCATGCGTGGTCGATCAACAGCTCCGCGTTGACGCCGAACAGGCGATACAGAAGCTCCTCGTTCTTATAGTCGTTCGGACCGCCCTCCGAGCAGCGCGCGACGTCGCCCATCGTATACATGCCGTTGCTTTCGAGCTTTCTGGCAATCCCCTTTCCGACGCGCCAGAAATCGGTCAGCGGTCGGTGACACCACAGCTGCTCGCGGTACGACCGTTCGTCAAGCTCGGCGATTCGCACGCCGTCCTTGTCCGCGGGCATGCGCTTTGCGACAATGTCCATGGCGATCTTCGCAAGATACAGGTTTGTGCCGATGCCCGCCGTTGCGGTGATGCCCGTTTCCTTCAGAACCTCGCGGATCAGCCGCATGACAAACCCGTGCGCCGGGATGTGATCGCGCAGAAGGTATGGCGTTGCGTCGATAAACACCTCGTCAACCGAATACACCAAAAGATCCTCCGGCGACACATGCCTTAGATAGATCTCCACGATGCCTCGGGAATAGTCCATATACGCGTGCATCCGCGGCATCGCGGCTATAAAATCGAGCTCGAGCGACGGATCGCGGTTCAGTTCGGACGCAAGGATCGATCTCCCCGTAAACCGATGCCCGGGCGCTTTATAGAGCCGCTCGCGATTGACCTCGCGCACACGGCTTCTGACCTCAAAAAGGCGCGCGCGGCCCGGAATGCCGAGTGCTTTCAGCGCAGGAGAAACGGCGAGACAGATCGTCTTGTCGGTACGGCTCTCATCCGCCACGACAAGATTCGCGTCCAGCGGATCGAGTCCGCGCTCCGCGCACTCAACCGAAGCGTAGAACGATTTGAGGTCGATCGCCACATACTGCTTTTGCATCGCCGGTCTCCTTTCCTTTTTATGTATTATATCATACCGCATCGGCGGAATCGAGAGGTATTTTCCGGCACGCTTCAAAAACCGGTTCAACTGTGCTATAATGGTGTATCTTTTGAAAGGCAGGTCGCGCCGTGGTTCCCACCGTATGGACATATCTGATCGTCTGTCCGCTCGTATTCCTGGCGGGCTTTGTGGATTCCGTCGCGGGCGGAGGCGGCGTCATCTCGCTGCCGGCATACCTGCTCGCAGGCATTCCCGTGAAGCTCGCCGCAGGCACCAACAAGCTCGCAAACGGCTGCGGCACGGCGACGTCCGTGTTCCGCTACGCAAAGAGCGGCAAGATCGCGTGGGACTGCGCGATCCCGGCGGGCGTCGCATGCCTCATCGGCGCGGCGGGCGGTTCGTCGCTTGCCGTGCATTTGCCCGACCGGATCCTGCAGATCGTCATCCTCGCCGCGCTGCCGCTTGCCGCAGTCATCCTCTTCTTCGCGCGCGGCAAGACCGACGACGATACGAAAGACCTCCCGCGATCGAAGACCGTTCTCTATTCCGCTCTGATCGGACTTGTGCTCGGCGTGTACGACGGACTGATCGGTCCCGGCACCGGCACGTTTTTAACGATCGCGTTTTCGCTTGTGATCGGGCTGGGGCTTTTGAAGTCCGCCGGCTGCGCGCGCGTCGCCAATCTCGCGTCCAACGTCGCCTCGCTGATCGTTTATCTTCTGAACGGCAGCGTGCTGTTCTCCGTCGGCATCCCCGCGATTGCCTGCTCCATGCTCGGAAACTACCTCGGCGCGCGCTACGCGATTCACGGCGGCAGCAAAAAGATCCGTCTTGTCATGTTCTTTGTGCTCGGTCTGCTTTTTTTGAAAACCATTCTCCAACTTACCGGCGTGATTGATTTTTGAACGCGTTGCAAAAACAGCGGTCCGGAAAACCGGGCCGCTGCGTTTGTTTTAGATGAAGTTACAGATGGAAGATCACGCTGACGAGCATAAACAGCCAGTGCGCGACGACGCCCGCGAACAGACCGCCGATCGTGTGACAGAGGATCGCCTTGCCGGTGAAGCGGTTGCACTTTAGCGTGTCCATCATGGAAACGTGGGTGGAAAGATATCCGCTCCAGCACATGCAGATCGCCGTGAACACCGCGATGTCGTTGAGGCTCACCGCGCCGTCCTCGACAAGCTGTACGATCATGGAAAGCGCCGCGCCCGCGCTGCCCAGCGCTGTGACCGGGATGGCAAGCGCCTGGTTGTTCGAGAAGCCGAACAGCGGTTTTAAGAGAAAGCCGATCTTGTCCGCGATCCACGGCAGCGCGCCGATGCCTTCCTTTGCCGCGCCGGTGTAGACGCCGTCAGCGGGTGCGCCGTAGGTGAGCATCATCACGACCGAGCAGATGACCAGCACGCCCGGAATGATCGCAAGCCCGAGGTCAACGCCTTTTTTGCCGCCGTCCATCAATGCGCTGAGCACCCTTAGAAAGCCTCTCGGTTTTTCACCCGTTTCAACCGTCTCCTCCGTTTCCGGTTCGGTGACGGCGGGCGCGTCATGATCCTTGAACGCGCGCTTCATAAAGAAAAGCATCAGCCGTGTGGAGACGACCGCGCCGAAGATCGTCGCGATGTTGCCGCACAGCGCCGCCCATGCAACGCCGCTGCCGAGCTTGGTCGACAGCGCGAGCATCGAGCTTGTGACGATCAGTCCCATCCCGAACGCCGTGCCGAGGTTGGTCAGCGCCGGCACCTGATATGCCTTGAAAAAGCGGCGGAACTTGGTGTCGTTTGCAAGGGTCAGAATCGCCGGGTTGTCGCTTAGGTACGTTGTGACGATTCCGAGCGCGGACGCGCCGGGCATGCCGAACAGCGGACGCATCAAAGGCGAGAGGATCTTATTGATCAGCTCAACGACGCCGAACTCACTTAGCAGCTCCGAAATCGCGCCCGCGATGACCGCGATCGCCATCAGATAGAACACCGTGTTCATCAGCACGTGATACGCCGTGTTCATCAGCGTATTCAGCGACTGCCCGATCCCCATCGGGATCGCGAACACCGCGAAAAACGCGATGATCGCAAGCAGACAGATCACTGCGACGATCGTTTTT
>CAJOKM010000071.1 GCA_905235205.1 uncultured Clostridia bacterium
CGCAAGCGCCAGGCGGACGCCGTCCGTTTTGAGCGCTTCCAGCGTATCGTACAGTCCGGGTTTTACGGGCACGCCGTTTGTTTCGATCTCGCGCTTCACCCATTCGGTGACAAGCGCGGTGCAGCGGGCGGGCGTGATCTTCGTGCCGAACAGGACGGGGAAGCGCGCTTCGAAATCGCGGTGATTGCAGCCGAGGATGCTCAAGACGCGGTCCAGCGGGAACGCGACGCCGGTCACGGGACCGACGTACTCACGAAGCGAGCGCAAAAACAGACGTTCCGTATCGAACATCAATCCGTCCATATCAAAGATCGCCGCACGAATCATGGATCGTCCTCCGGGGATTTTCTTCATTATACCGAAAAATCGACGGCTTTGCAACGGCGCCGCCGCTTGTCGCGCTTGTCAGAGCGCGGCGGCTGTGCTACAATATCGGTATTCCAAACAGGAGGAATGACGCTTATGTTCTGTACCAACTGCGGAAACGCGTTAAAGAACGGCGCACGGTTCTGCCACGTTTGCGGCAAGCCGGTTTATGTGCCCGCCGAAACGCCCGCCGTCGCTGCGCCTGCCGCCGAAACGCCCGCCGTCGCTGCGCCCGATCCGCGCACGCTTGAGATGAAACGCGCGTACAGCCGCGCAGGACTTTCGACCGTCGCGCTGTACGGGACGATGTCGGTGGGACAGTCGCTTGCGATCGTGCTGATCATGGTGCTTGCAGTGGCGGGTTCGCTGCTGTCGCGCGTGGAACTGCCCGCGTTCGGGCGGAATTTTGTGCAGGACGTGATGGAATGGGTGTACGGCAGGCTGCTGACGCCGCTCTCTATCACCGTTCTGCTGCTCGGCGCGGCGGCAGGCACGGGACTGGGGATCGTTCTGATGCGAAAGATCGTAAAGCGCGGCACGCCGATCGAAAAACGGTCGCTCCCGTTCGGGCGGTTTGTTTTGATCGCGCTCATGTGCTTCGGCGTATGGGGCGCGGGCGCGCTGCTCGGGAACCTCGCGGAGCTGTTCGGCGCGACGCAGGATACGCTGTTCAGCGTGGAGCGGCTCGGAAAGGGCATGCTCCCGTATCTCATCTACGCGATGATCGGCGCGCCGATCCTTGAAGAGCTCGCGTTCCGAAAGGTGCTTTTGGACCGGCTGCACGAAACCGGCGAAGGCTATGCCGCGGTCATTTCCGCGCTGCTGTTCGGACTCATGCACGGCAACCACGCGCAGTTCTTCCTCGCGTTCTTCCTCGGACTGATCTTTGCGATGGTCTATCAGCGCACGGGGCGCATCGTCTATACCATGCTTCTGCACGCGATGATCAACACGACCGCGTCGATTGCGGCGCTGTTCGCAATCTTCGGGATCGACATCTCGCTCGGCTGGAACATCGCGGTGGGCGCGCTGGTGCTCGGCGGACTCGTCGCGCTGCTCCTTGCGCGCAAAGACCCGCTGCTGCACACCGCAGCCTGCACGATTCCGGACGCGAACCGCGTCGTTTACAAAAACGTCGGCATGCGCATCGCGCGCATCGCGGGACTTGTGCTGATCGGCCTGCAGAGCGTCGTGTTTATCTTCATACCGCTTCTGCAAAGCGGGAATCCCGCATACCTGATCGGTCTGATCCCGCTTGCGCTGGCGATCCTGACCGTGCTGCTTTTGCCGAAGTTTACCTGGCGCTATGAAGGGAAGGAGGAAACGATATGACGATTCAGGAAGCGATCAAAGAAAGACACTCGGTGCGCAGCTACACCGCCCGTCCGATCGACGGCGCGGTTTTGGCGGCGCTGAACAAGGAGATCGAGACGTGCAACCGTGAAAGCGGATTGAACATCCGGCTCGTTTTGAACGATCCGGACGCCGTGAAGGGACTTTTTGCAAGCTACGGCGCGTTCGAAAACGCCGACAACTATCTTGCGCTGATCGGACCCGATACGGACGATCTATTTGAGCGCTGCGGCTACTGGGGCGAGCGGCTGGTGCTGTTTGCGGAGACCTTGGGACTCAATACCTGCTGGATCGCGGGTTCGTATAAAAAGGGACGCGTGAAAAAACTGCTCGGCAGCGGCGAGCGGCTTGCCGCGATCATCTCGATCGGCTACGGCGCAAAGCCGGGGCACGCGCACCGCTCGAAACCGTACGAACAGGTCACGGAAACGGACGGCACGGAGCCGGAGTGGTTCCGCGCGGGCGTCGAGGCGGCGCTCCTTGCGCCGACCGCGATCAATCAGCAGAAGTTCCGGTTCGTATGGAAGAACGGCGCGGTCGAGGCGAAAGCCTTGCGCGGACCGTATTCTCTGATCGATCTCGGGATCGTCAAATATCATTTTGAAATCGGAGCGGAGAGATCGCTCCCCCGCGCGTAACGCAAAGAAATGCACATCAGCAACGAGGAACAGCGGCGGCTGATGCTGACCGAGCCGGTCGGCAGGCTGCTGTTCAAAAAAGCGGCGCCGACGGTGCTGATCCAGCTGATCACCGTCATCTACAATACTGCGGACACGTACTTTGTCGCGAAAATCGACACGGGCGCGTCGGCCGCGGTCGGCGTCGTGTTCTCGCTGATGGCGATCATCCAGGCGGTCGGCGGCAGCATCGGCATGGGCGCGAACAGTCTCATCAGTCCGATGCTCGGGCGAAAGCGCACGGACGACGCAAGCACGGTCGGTACGTCCGCCGCGCTGATGAGCGTTCTTGCGGGGATCCTGATCACCGCGCTCGGACTGCTCTTTTTAAACCCGCTGATGGTGCTGATCGGCGCGCGCGGCGAGGTCCTGCCGTACGCCGTGGACTACGCGCGCTTCATTCTGATCGCCGCGCCGTTTCTGACCGCGTCGTTCGTGCTGAACAGCATCCTGCGCGCCGAGGGGCAGGCGGTCTATTCGATGCTCGGCATGATCAGCGGCGGCATTCTCAATCTGTTTATCGACCCGCTTCTGATCTTCACGTTCGGGCTCGGCATCGCGGGCGCGGCGATCGCGACGATGATCGGACAGATGACGAGCTTCACGATCATGGCGATCCTCTTTTTGAGAGACCGGAGCATCGTCAAGATTCGCCCGAAATACGTCGGCAGGCGAGCGCGGGTGTATCTGCATATCGTGCGCACCGGCGTCCCGACCCTGTTCCGGCAGGGCATGGCAAGTCTGTCGTCCGCGCTTCTCAATGTGCAGGCGGCGGCGTTCGGCGCGGCGGCGGTCGCGGCGATCTCGATCGCCAATAAGCTCTATATGCTCGTGCGGCAAATCGTGATCGGCGTCGGACAGGGCTTTCAGCCGATCGCGGGCTATTGCTACGGCGCAAAGCGCTATTCGCGCGTGAAGCGCGTCTTTTGGGTCGCCACGGCGGCGGCGACGGTCATCTGCATGTCGATCGCGGTCGCGGTGTTCTTCCTGCGCGAGCCGATCATGATCTGGTTCCGCGACGATCCGGAGGTCGTCAGGATCGGCAGCGCCATGCTGAAATTCCTCTGCGTCACGATCCCGCTGATGGGCTTTTCCACCTACGTCAATCAGCTTTACCAGTCGCTCGGCTTCGCCGCGGGCGCGACGGTTTTAGCGTCCTGCCGGCAGGGCATCTTTTTCGTGCCGCTCGTGTTTTTACTGCCCCACCTCCTTGGCATCACCGGCATCGAAGCGGTGCAGGCGGGCGCGGACCTTCTCACCTTTTTCGTTTCGATCCCGTTTCTCATCTACTTTTTCCGTAAACACCTCTCCGCCCCAGACGCGGAGGAGTGAAAACAGGCGATCATTTGACCGCCTGTTTTGCGCTTTTTCTGTTATCCGTTTTGCTGACCGACCTTTTGCTGATACAGCCGCATCAGCTTTTCTGAGTTTCGCCCATCCCGATCATCCGAATCGCTATATCTCGGTTTGTAATGTCCATGCATAACCGTTCCACAATACCGCTGGTTTATGAATAGATGGGGTTAACAGATCAATATCTTCTTGCGACAATTCCCGCACTATCGTTAGTTTCGATGAACATAGATCGTTCCAATTGTTTTTGATAAAAACCAAACCGGCTGCAACAACCAAAAACACTTTCTCATCTTTCTTGACATAACTCAATGCTTTATCAATTTCAGGTGAAAAAAAGATCCCGTTTTTCTCTCCGGCAAGCATTTTTCTCTCGTCAATAGAATATGTTTCCCCGATCACGTAACAGCAAGGTTCATCTTGTTTTGGCACAAAAAGAGATTGTCCGTTTTTTGATACGGTCTTGAATCCGACAAGCGGTGTTTTCAATCTGGTCCAATAATGATTTGGCCATTGCTCCGTTATATCTTCAAATTTAAGCCAGTGAGTGCACTGACCGACACGAACAGGTTTTGCACCTATTTCGTTTTTGTCAAAAAAGAAATCTTCGTTGTTTTCTGCAGTAAGCCTTAGAACTGCATTACTCAAAGCAGCTTTCAGCCCTTTTGCTTTTAATCTTATACTATGATCTGACGCCTCTGTATATTCAACAAATGTTCGCGTTTTCCCATGTTTGGAATACAGACTTAATGTTTTACAAGGATAAAAGAACTCCCTATATAATGTCTCTCCTATGTGTTTTTCAATTGTTTGTTTCACTTACTTTCTCTCCGTTAACCTTTTCCTGATACAGCCGCATCAGCCACGCCACGCACGCGGCCTCGTCGGTTTCCTTGATCGGCATGCCGTATGCCTGCATGACCGCGCGGTCGTTCGCCTGATGCGCTTTTCTAAGCTCCGGCGGCATGGTCAGCGGATCGTAGAGATCGGCAAGCGACGAATCCGGATACAGCGCCCGCGCGTCCAGAATCCCCTGTGCCGTCCGCTCGATCTTTGCTTTCTGTTCGTCCGTCGGATCGGGCCATGGGAAATTGTTGTAGACGATGTCCTTTGAATAGCGGTAATCGCTCTTCAATCTTCCGCAAACTGTCCGCATCCAAGCCATATGTACGTTCGATTCTAGAACACCAAAGTGATATAGTGTAGCATCTGGTACAAGCTTTACAAGATTGCTGCATAGTATATCTGGCGTCATGTAACCCATCGGAATATACCATCTTCTTTCTGAAGAAACTTCGGGAATAACAATATAAGTCCCTTTCGGCATGTTTTCAACGTGGAATCTTGTCGGACGATCCGCTAATTTGCGAGTGCCTTCGCTTTTGCTTGCAAGTCTGAAATCTCTTACTGCTTGTATGCGTTCTTTGCATTTTGGCATACTTTGAATCTCGTTCGGAGAACAATCGCCCAACCATAAACAATACCGAGGTCTTCGATTTATAAACTCGAATGAACCATACCATGGATGAAAATATTTTTTTGCACCTGGTTCTTTTTCAATAAATAAGTTCATTTCTTCAAAAGAGAACAAATAGTTTCCGTCGTCTATCGGCTTATTGCCGATTCCGATCTCCGGCACATCGCAAATCGGTTTGCTGCGACTATCGACAAAAATGTTTTCCGCATCTAATAAGTAACCATTGATGTTTGAAGCTGTTTCAGCAGCATTTTCAGAATAAATGGTTTTTATCTTATCAATTGGCGCAATGCTGAATCCTACTATCACGCAATGCACATGTGCTTTGATGGAAGCCTCGCTATCCCATCGGAAAGTTCGGTATGCAAAATCGATATGTACGCCGCTATCCATCAACGGCTTCCAAAGATTTGAAACTGTTTCGCCTTGTGTAACGGAGTTTGTTGACACCAACGCTGAACGAACCTTGGTTCCTTTCATTAAATCTGCCGCAAGCCGATACCAGCAACAAACATAATCAAGGTTTCCGACATTCTTGAACTTGTCTCCAAAGACAGAAAGCACATCCTCCTTCTGTTCTTTGCTCATCAATCGCGCCCCCACAAACGGCGGATTGCCCATGATGTAGTTCAGCTTTTCTTTCGGCACCACGTCGTTCCAGTCGAGGCGAAGCGCGTTGCCCTCCACGATGTGCGCGTTGGTTTTGAGCGGAAGGAAGTCCAGGGACATATGCACAATGTCCTCGGTGGCTTTCATCATTTGGTTTTCGGCAATCCACAGCGCCGTCCGAGCGACGGTCACGGCGAAGTCGTTGATCTCGATGCCGTAGAACTGGTCGATGCCGACCTTGATCGGCGTCACGCCGTCAAACCCGAGTGCGATCTGTCCGTGCGAAAGGATGGAAAGCACTTCGTTTTCGAGCTTGCGTAAGCTCAGATAGCTTTCGGTGAGGAAGTTGCCGCTGCCTGCTGCCGGATCGAGAAACGTCAAAGATGCGAGCTTGTCCTGAAACTCTTTAAGCTTGCGCTCCTGCGTTTTTACGATCGCGATCTGCCTGATCTCGTCCAGTTCCGCTTTGAGATCGTCTAAAAACAGCGGGTCGATGACCTTATGGATATTCTCGATGCTTGTGTAGTGCATGCCGCCGCTGCGCCGCGTTTCCGGGTTTAACGTGCTTTCGAATACCGCGCCGAAGATCGTCGGACTGATTTCCGAC
This sequence comes from uncultured Clostridia bacterium, assembly GCA_905235205.1. Taxonomy (GTDB): domain Bacteria; phylum Bacillota; class Clostridia; order Christensenellales; family CAG-138; genus UBA3792. The sequence goes on from CAJOKM010000071.1 coordinate 6,443, forward strand.
CAGTCGAAGCTGTCGGAGGCGTTTCGTAGAATCAGATTCAGAATGTCGTCCGTCAGAGGCGGAATCTCGATATCCTCATCGGAAAACAGACCTCCGTTCACATACGGGAACGAGGCAAGCTTCGGGTCGTCGTCAACGAGATAGGGATCGCGCTCATCCGGTTTCTGATCGAGCACGCGGAACAGGTCGCGAAGGCCCTTTCTCGCATGCGCGGCGTCGAACTGCGCCATGTAGTCATGGAACATATTCTTTCTGCCGAAGATGCCCGCGTCCTCGCCGTACAGGCAGAATACGATGCGGACGCACAGTTTATTCAAGCTCTTGAGCGTATTTTCGTCTTCCGGGTCCCGGTACTGCTTCAAAAACGCGTCGTAAATCTGCCCGACAAGACGCCCCGCATCCAGCGAGAGCTTCATTTCGTCGGTGACTTCTTTCGTCTTCCTGTCGATCAGAAAGTCGAGCATATGATATTTGGTCTGAAGATCCTCCAAAGCCAGCTTCACCGGCTCCGGTCGGCGCTGATTCATATCATAAATCCAAATCTCCGCGAAATTGGAGGTGACAATCCAGCGGGCTTTTTCGTCAAAGGGCAGACCGTTGTCGTACTCCTTTGCCTGCTCATAGGGCGTTTTCCCGCCGTGTCCCGCCTGCGGCTTGTCGAGCGCGATACCAAGCGATTTCTGTTCGATCAGAACGCGGGTTTCGGGGATATACACGTCGATGCGCTTTGTGTTGCCGTCGGAGCCGACGACCTTCTTTTCAAAGTTGACGCGCTCGGTCGCGCGTTCCACGCCAAGAATATCGGTCAACAGTTCCAGCCAATAGGAACGCGCGTCCTGGTCCTCGTTGCCTTTTTTCCGCCATCTGTAAATGAATTGCCGTGCGGCTTCGCGCTGCTGTGCATCAGTCATAACAAATGCTCCCTTGCGATCGTATTTCGTGTGGTTCCAGATACATTATACGCGAAATACTGCCTTATAACAAGTAGGTGTTCATATTGAAACAGGCGGTCAGATGACCGCCTGTTTGATGCTGCTTTTTATTGATAAAAGCCCATGATCGTTCCGTCGTTCCAGTATTCTTCCATAATCTCCGCGATGCGCCGATAGATCGGGTAGGTCTTGAAAAGGGCAAACATCTCCTGCGCCTGCCGGTCGATTG
>CAJOKM010000072.1 GCA_905235205.1 uncultured Clostridia bacterium
TCGGGAGCGAAACGACGTCCGTTTCGGGGTGCTCTTCAAAAAAGCGGTACACTTCGGTCATCGCGTTCTCCTTCAGCAGATCGTCTGCATCCAGAAAACTGACATACTTGCCTTCCACCCGTTCCAGTCCGGCGTTGCGTGCCGAAGAAACCCCTCCGTTTTCCTTATGGATGACCACGACGTTGTCGGGATACTGCGCCGCGTACGCATCGCACATCGCCGCGCTTCCGTCCGTCGATCCGTCGTCGCACAGGATCAGCTGGATATTGGAAAACCCGATGTCCTGCTTTAAAAGGCTGTCGACCGTTTCCGGCAAAAACGCCTCGGCATTGTAGACCGCCGTGATGACTGAAAAAGAAAACCTGTTTTTCAATCCGATATCCCCCTAACCTCATACAAGCATGCATCCCTGCATCCCGTGATTCAATTATAACAGCTTATGAACGACATTTCAACCTAAGCCGCGCATCCTGACTGTATCCAAAAACCGGGCGTCGGAAAACCGACGCCCGGTCAGCATTATGCTTTTTTGCGGCGATGATTTTTCCATACGCTCCACATGCGGAATCCCGTGGATACCAAAAGCACGCCGATCGCCATCGCGCCCGCGATCGCCGCGGTCGCGCGTCCCTTCGCATACGCGTCGGTCAGCATGCCGCGGCGGAAAAAGTCCATCGTATAATAGATGCCCGATCCCGGAATCAGCGGGACAAGCGCGCACAGCAGATAGCTCGTCGCCGGGAACTTGCGGATGCGCGCCATGATCTCGGCATAGAACGAGGACGTCGCCGCCGCGATCAGATACGCGATCGGCTCCGGAAGCCCGAGCCGCATGCAGATCACGCAGACCGGCCACGAAATCAGACTGCCCAGCAGCGCAAGCGGGATCCCTTTGCCGTGCAAATTGAACATCAGCCCGAACCCGAGCGTGCCAAAAAGTCCGGCGATGCACTGGACCCAGAGCGGATGTTCGATCGGCAAAAGCCCTGCGGCGATCGCCGGAAAGATCTGCCGCGCAAGCGAAACGCCGGCGCTCGTGCCGAACACCAGCGCGACCGCGATGATCAGCACCTGTACGAGCCGGTTCAGCCCCGACATGGTGTCGCCGTAGATTACGTCGCGCAGACTGTTCGTGAACAGAAAGCCCGGAACCAGGAGCATGATCGCGCCGATCGTCGTGATGTCCGCGTTCTTGCCGAAACCGATCGCGGTTGCGGCGTTCGCCAAAAATCCGAGGATGAAGCTGCACACAAACGACGTGAAGAACGTGTTCGCGTTCAGTTTTCCCATGAACTTCAGAGAGACCCCGATCGCCGCGCCGCACACGCCCGCCGCCAGCGCTTCCAGGATGCCGCCGCCGAAAAAGATCCCGAACCCCGCCCCGATCAGAAACGCCGCGAAATAATAGACCGGAAGCGAGTAGTGGCATACGTTCTTTTCCGTCTCGCGCAAAAGCCTTCGCGCTTCCTGCATGTCCGGCTTTTCCGCGCAGATGCGGCGGCAAAGCGCCGAATACCGCTCGATGCCGTCCAGCATCGTTTCGCTGCCCTTCAGCCGGCGGATCTTGGTCAAGAGCCGTCCCTCGTCCGTTTCGAGGCTCGCCATGATGCAGTTCGGAATCACGAACGCGTCCGCCCGCTCCACGCCGTACGCCTCGATCACGCGCGTGATCGTTTCCTCTACGCGGTACGTCTCCGCGCCGCAGGTCTGCAGCTTGTTCGCAAGCGAAACCGCAAACTCCAACAGCTCCTCATAAAACGAATCCCCGCCGTCGGCACGCACGGTCACCGGCGCCGGGTCCGTGCGGCCCGCCGTCTTGAAAAGAGCTTTGTTGTGTTTTTTTCTGTTCTTCATATGCGTTCTCCCGCACCGCCTTTGTGCGAAAAGTATACCAGTCCCCGCCCGAAAAAGCAAGGGCGGCCGCGGAAACAGGCGCTCTGCCGCGACAAAAACCGGCTCCGAGCAATCGGAGCCGGTTTTTTGTTCTCTGTGCAGATGGGACGGTCAATGGAACGCGCCGGTCTGGATCAAAACGCGGAACACGCCGCTTATGAACAGTCCGACAAACATGAGCCCCAGTCCCCCTTCGGAGAGCGTGAGTCCGATCGCGCTCATGACGATGCCCTTGACGGTGCGCGTGGCGCGGCGGATGCTTTTGACAAGCCCCACGATCCCGAGGATCAGTCCCGCAAGACACAGCAGCGCGATCAGCACGTCAACAAGGATGATGACTCCCGAAGTGATCGCAACGCCAGGCACGTTGCCGTACTGCTCGCTTGCGACGGCAACGCCGACGTTTGTGAGGATCGTGCCGAAATACGCAAGAAACGCAAGCGCCAAGCCGACGATGCCCAGAACCAGAGCGGTAATCTGCAGGCCGACCGGCTTCTTTTTGGGATTTTCGGGTTCAATGATGATGGGTTGTTGAGTATACTGTTCCATCGTTTTGTTCTCCTTTCTGAAATGGCGGGATCGCTCTCACTCGCCCGCAAGGATCCAGATCGCGGGGCGGACGCCGTAGCCCGAAAGTCCATTACCGGAACGGTCCCACCAACCGCAGGTTCCCTCCGGCGCATACGGGTTGTCTTCGAACGGGATCGCCCCGTGCGCAAGCGCGTACGCTGTCGGCGCCACATAGTAACAGTCTGTTTTCTGCCCGGAATCATCGTCCAACAGATACGTAATCTTTTCCTCCGAGTCGAGAAGGAAAACTCTGTCCTCCGTGGTGGCAGTCACCCGTTTCGAGCGCGAGCTGCCGGTTGATCTGTAATAAGAATACTCCAGACCGGTCTTTCCGATCAGGTACCGCTCGGTCTCGGAAAACGCCGTTTCATAGAACGCGTCGTTCAGCCATTTGCGAAGCCATGATCCTTTCCACCCGTTACGCTCCCCGGCTTCCGTGCGCCACGGCTGCGCATCCAATACCGATTCGGACAACAGCAGTTCTCTGCCGCCTTCCTTTGCGATGACGATCCAGCGGATCGGTTCTTTGCCGTTGTCCTCGCGATTGTCCTGCTCATAGGTTCCGAACGTCACGACGTCCCCGACTTCGGCCTCGCGGAACGGTTTGAAATACGCTTCGTCCCCGACCAGTTCACGCGCCAGCTTTGCCGCGCGCGCCGCCGCGTCCTTATAGCTTCCGAGCACGCTGAAGCGATCGATCGCTTCCTGCGTGTTTCCCGCGCTTTCCGCCATCTCCGCGCGCACATATCCCGTCCAGGATGTAATGGCGTCACGGTTGTCATACAGCACGATCATGACCGCCGCAAAGAGGATGATTGTACATACGACGATCAGCATTGTCCTGTTCCTGCGTCGTCTCCACGCTTCCTCGGCTTGCACCCGTTCTGCGATCGTTTGGGCTTTTTCCGGTTCTTCCGCCGCGCCCGCGTCCCGATAGGCGTCGACCTTTTGCCACCTGCGAAGCTCCTTTTTCTTTTCATGCGGGTAGCGCGCAAAGAACGCTTCGTCGCCCAGGATCGCGCGGAGCTCGTTCATTCGTCTGGGACGCACGACAAGAATTGCCGCTGCGCCCAGCAGCGCAATGTACAGGACCAGCAGGACTGCAAACAGCACGCCGCTGATCCTGTCCGCGTAGGCAAGCAGCAGGATGATCGGCGCCCATCCGATAATGAAAGGCACCGCTGTACTGCCCAATGCGACCAGTGTCCGGTACAGAACCGGATGCCGGTTTGAAAACTTCGTCCCTCCCCTGCGCAGTCCCTTTTCTTTTGCCGGCTTCCGGAGAATTGCGATCAACAGGAATGCGACGGCAAACAGAATGCTTGAAACAAAACTCAGAACAGAAGATGCCTGGATGTCTGTCGTGACAAATGAAAAAGTTCCTTCCGCAAGGATCAGTCCTGCTGTGATAAAGAAAATGACTTTATAGAACCGATTTGTAAATGCACTGATCGCGTCAATCAGCAGCATCGCAAAAATCGCCGTTTCGACAATCATCAGAATCAGGGCGCTAGGGATTATGAAAGGCAATATACCGAGCGCCACGGGATACATTGCCAGCGCAACTCCGTATGAAACGGCATGCAACAGGCATCCGGCGCCAAGCAGCGGCAGCCTTTCTTTTCTGTTAAGGCAAAAAAGAACCAGAACTACATCGGCAGCGGCCGAAAGAATACCGGAAGCAATGTAAGCGAAAAGTATATATTGATGATCTGTCAAAACGGCCAAAAACTGAGCTTTTTGGAAAACTAGAAACCACGCAATTGTTGAAAGAATCGCGTTGATGATCACAAAGATCGCCGGTGCTATCAAAGGCTTGCGTGCCGCGGGCGCATTGACCGGCATCTCAGTTTTTTCGGTCTCTACGACCGGTTGCTGGGTGGAATACTGTTCCATTTTAATCTCCCCTCTTATTTCTATTCTTTTTCAATAAATACGGGCGAAGATCGCAATTTGCTGCAATACAGCGAACAATACGAAGATTCGTCGATTTAGGGCGTTCCTCACTCGCCCGCAAGGATCCAGATCGCCGGGCGGACGCCGTAGCCGGCGCTGTTCGCAAGCGCCGAGTAGATCGGCGAGCCCGCCATGTCGCAGTAGGTCGCGCACGCCTGATATGCGCCCGGCGTGCGGATCCACCAGCAGCAGGTGCCGTAGCCCGAATGCATGTCGACGCCCTGTTTGACGGCGTACCTGCTCGGCGTCGCGTAGATGTCGTCGATGTAGTGGTTCCGCCACGCGAGATCGACAAGCTCCGCAAAGCTGAGGATGAAAACCTTGTCCGGCGTATCCTTGCCGCCGCTCGTGTAGCTTGCGGTGTTGTTCGGATTCAAAAGCTTTGTCTTTGCGATCAGCGCGCGTTCCGTTTCGGAGAACGCCGCTTCATAGAACGGTCCGTTCAGCCACGCGCGCAGCGTGCATTTCTCCCACGTAATGTCCTCGCGCATGTTGTGATACGGCTGCTCGTCCAGCACCGATTCCGACCACAGCAGGACCCTGCCGTTCTCCTTTGCGAACACGATCCAGCGGATCGGTTCTTTGCCGTTGTCCGCGCGGTCGTCCTGTTCATAGTGTCCGAACGTCACAACGTCGCCGATCCCGGCGGCGCGGAGCGCATCGGTAAACGAATCGTCCGGCTGCATGCCGTGCGCAAGCTTCGTTGCGCGCGCGGTGGCGTCCTTATAATTTCCGAGCACGCTGAACCGGTCGATCGCGTCCTGCGTGTCCCCCGCGGTTTCCGAGAGCTCCGCGCGCCCGTACTCGAGCCACGGGATGATCCGGTTGCGGTACACGTACAGCAGGATCAGCGCGATCACCAAAACCGCGATCACACACGCCCAGATGATCCGCTTCTTCCTTCTGCGGCGCCGCCACTTGCTCAAGTCTTCATACATGGTCGCTTCCATCGGTTTCCCTCCTTCCGCGTTTTGAACGCGTACTTACGCCGTTACCGTTCCTCTTCCAGCTTGCCGGTGATCAGCGCGTGCTCGATCCAGATCCGCATGCCGCGGATCGAGCGGTCCAGCGCGGACAGCTTTGAAAGGATCACGTTGAACTGCTTCCGTTCCGTGTCGCTGACCCGTCCGTCGACGGAGATGTCGATGAGCCGGTTCTTTTCCTCCTCCATCGCGTTGAGCGCGGACAGCAGCTCCACCGTGAGCTGCGGCAGCTCCTTGAGCTCCACCCGCTGCACATACTTCATGCCGATCGGGCACTCGTGCGTACAGTAATAGTTGGAAAGCTCCGGGTCTTCGTACCCTTTCTCCATCAGAAGCACCTCGTCCGGGTGCGGCGCGCTCCTGCCGCTCTCGATCTTTTCGATGCGGTCCGCCGAAACGAACTCCAGCCGCTCGCTCGCCGCCTCGCGGCTTAAATTGCGGCGTTCGCGGCTCTGTTGATACACGGTTTTGTTTTCCTTCACCGACCGTCTGCTCATCGTAATCCCCCTCCGGTGCTTTTTCTATTATCAGTATACACCCGCGCGGCGCGTTTGGGAAGCGGAGAAAGCGCGAAATACCGCCCCTTTTTTCGCATCCGCGACGGAAATAGCGCCTGCCGTTTCGGTGCGGAGGCCGGTTGCGCGGCGCAGCGTCTTGTAGTATGATAATCCCGTAACCAAGAGGCGGACAAAAAACCGCCGAAGCACAAAGGACGGAGAAACGAAAGGAGAGAGGATTATGAAGTTCTTTGCAGAGCACATCGGGCTTTTGATCGGGCTGATCGCCGCTGCGGTCGCCGTGATCATCGCCATCATCGTCAGCGGATACGTCAAAGCGCCCCCGGACAAGGCGTACATCATTTCGGGTATCAAGAGAAACCCGAAGATTCTGATCGGCCGCGCCGGCATCAAGCTTCCCTTCTTTGAGAGAAAGGATATGCTGGTGCTCAAGCAGATCAGCATCGACATCAAGACGAACGGCTATGTGCCGACGCTCGACTTCATCGGCGTGGACATCGACGCGGTCGCAAAGGTGCGGCTGAAGACCGATCCGGAAGGCATCAAGATCGCGATGAAGAACTTCCTCAATATGTCGGAGGAATCCATCACGAAAGCGCTGACCGACTCGCTGCAGGGCAATATGCGTGAGATCATCGGCACCGTCAAGCTGAAGGAGCTGAACACCGACCGCAAGAAGTTCGGCGACGAGGTGCAGCAGAAGGCGCAGACCGACATGAACGCGCTGGGTGTGGAGATCATCTCCTGCAACATCCAGAAGATCGAAGACGAAAAGGGTCTGATCGTTGCCCTCGGTCAGGACAATATGTCGCAGATCCAGAAGGACGCTTCGATCGCAAAGGCGCAGGCGGAGCGCGACGTCGCGATCGCGGAGGCGGAAGCGAAAAGGATGGCGAACGAAGCGCAGGTCGCTGCCGAAACCGAGATCGCGTCCCGCCGCAACGAGCTTCGGATCCGCGAGGCGGAGCTGAAGCGGGCGTCCGATCAGAAGCAGGCGGAGGCCGACGCGGCGTACGAGATCCAGCAGCAGGAGCAGCGCAAGACCATCGAAGTCACCACGGCGAACGCGAACATTGCGCGCCAGGAGCGCGAGATCGAGCTGAAGCGCAAGAACGTCGAAGTGACCGAGCAGACCCTCGAAGCGGAGATCAAGAAGAAAGCCGAAGCCGAGAAGTTTGCGCGTCAGCAGAAGGCGGAAGCGGAGCTCTTCGAGCGGCAGCGCAAGGCGGAAGCCGAGAAGTTCGAACGCGAAAAAGCGGCCGAAGCCCGCAAGGTGCAGGCGGAGGCGGACCTGTTCGCCCGCATGCAGGAGGCGGAAGGCATCAAGGCCGTCGGCGAGGCGGAGGCGAAAGCGATCGAGGCGCGCGGCATTGCGGAAGCCGAGGCGCTCGAAAAGAAGGCGGAAGCCATGAAGAAATACGGCCAGGCCGCGATGATGGAAATGATCGTGAAGGCGCTGCCCGAGATGGCGGCATCGATCGCAAAGCCGCTCGAATCTATCGACAAGGTAACGATCATCGACAGCGGCAAGGGCGGCACCGGTGTGGACACCATGGGCTCCTATGTGCCGAGCGTGCTGGCACGCACCATCGAGACGATGAAGGAAGTGACCGGTCTCGATCTGGTGGACGTCATGAAGGCGGAGACCTACGACGCGAAGGTGAACCGCAACGTGACCGTCGCGGGCGACGCGAAGGGCGCGGTGGACACGGTATTGAACTCCGAACCGAAGGCCGAATAACGATCTGTACGAAACAACAGCCCCGAGCATTCGGGGCTGTTGTGTTATAGTTCCATTAGCCGGAGAACGAACGGCGTCGCCGTTCGGCACTCTGTTATGTGGTGCAAACAGAACATCCATCCGTCAAATGCAGCGACATGCGCGGTGCATTTGACTCCCTGCAGCCCGCGCCGCCCGGTGCATCTTCGATGCATAGGCGCGGGGTGAAAACTCGACGGAAGCCTGCTTCCGTCGAAGGCTTTAGCCCGTAAACGGTTCGTCCTGGTGCGGCATCGGGGTGACCTCCGGCTGCGGCGTTTCGTTCGGTTCGCCGTCGGCGGGTTCTCCGCCCGGCTCCGCCGTGTCGGTCGGTTCGCCGTCGCCCGGCGCGGGCGTGCCCGAAGGCAGTTCGTCCTGCTTGACGTAGCCCGGTTCAAACGGCGAGACGCTGACGCCGCCCTTGCTGTACAGATAGATCGTCGGCGAGTTGTGACCGGTATGCACGTAGTCCGCCGCCTTCTGCATGATCGTGTCCCAGTGCTTCTGCAACAGCATCAGTTTGGTATCGAGGTTCGAGGAATCCCCCACCTCGATCGTGTACGACGTGCCCTCCGTGTACATGCGGATCTGCATGAGCTCCGTCATATCGATGCGGTTGATGCGCGGCGAGCGCGACAAAAGTCCGAGCTCCTTGAGTTTGGTCAGCACCCGCACCAGCGCCGCGACCTGCGTGTCGGTCGAATCGCCGAGCCGCGTGCCGCCGACCGCGCTCGAAATGTTCATGCCGTCCGCGATCAACAGATTCCCGGAGGTCTCCGCTTCCGCATTCAATACAATGCCGTTCTCGTCGATGATCGCAAGGTACTCGTTCTGCGGGCCCCAGCGCACGCACGCCGCTTCGGTACGCTTCGAAACCGCGATGCGGATCGTGGACGGGAAGGAATACTGCACGGACGCGTCGAGATACGGGTCGGTGCGGATCGCTTTCTCCGCCGATTCGGTGCTCTGGAACAGAATGCTTCTGCCCTTCTTCAGCCTGCTGAGCGAAATGATCTGCTCCTCGGTGTACCCGTCCGGCACATTCGCGACGCGGATCGTCGTGACGCGCGTCACAAACCACCCCATGACCAGAAGCAGCGCCAGTCCGAAGATGCCGAACAGCGCCGTCGACAGACTGCGCCTGCGCTGCTTTGCCCGCTCCGCCTTATGAACCGCGGCACGGTTTGCTTCCTCCTTCGCGCGCTTTTTCGCGCGCTCCTCGGCGCGGGCGCGCGCCTCGTCGTACTCGCGCTTCGCCGCCGTATCGTGCTCCACGACCGTCGTCGTCGCTTTCGGCGCGTTCTTGCGCTTGCCGTAGCGTTCGTTCCGCTTCCCGATGCGCCGCCCGTAGCGGTCGAACGTAAACGAAGGCGCAACCTTTTCGGACGCGTCCTCTTCGGAAGGCTCGTCCGCCGCTTCGTCCGCTTCAATATAGGCAGGCTCGTCCGCTTCGCCGTGCGCGGGCTCGTCCGCTTCCGTCTCCGAAAACAGATCGTCCGCCGAGAGCGTGTCGCCGGCTCCCTCGTCAAACAGGAAGCCGGTTCGCTGCCGGTCGGTTTGTTTTTGCTTCTTTGCCAATGCGTTCTTCCTTTCGCACGACCGTTCCGCCGAGCGAAGCGATCGTCTGCTCCATTCGTTCATATCCGCGCGCAATGCGCTCCGCGTGCTCCACGACGGTCTCGCCGTCCGCTTTTAATCCTGCCAGCACCAGCGCCGCGCCGCCCCGAAGGTCGTGCGCGGTGACCGTCGCGCCGTGCAGACGTTCGACGCCCGTGAGAATCGCCGTGCGGTCCAGGATGCGGTTTTGCGCGCCCATCTTTTTCAATTCCTGCGCGTGCTTGAACCGGTTTTCAAACACGTTCTCCACGAGTACCGAGCCGCCGTCCGCCACCGACAGCGCCGCGAACAGCTGCGGCTGCAGATCGGTCGGAAAGCCCGGATACGGCCGCGTTTCGGTAAAACCGATCGCCGAAAGCCGTTTCGGTCCGGTCACGCGGACCGCGTCGGTCTGCCGCGTGACCCGGCAGCCGCATGCGCGAAGCTTCGAAAGCAGCGCGTCGACCGTTTCCGGCATCGCGCCCTCGACCGTGACGTCGCCGCCGGTCATCGCCGCGCCGATCAGGTATGTGCCGGTCACGATCCGGTCCGGCATGATGCGAAACGTCGTGCCGTGCCCCTCTTTGACGCCGCGAACGGTCACCGTCGGCGTGCCCGCGCCCGATACTTGAAACCCGCA
>CAJOKM010000073.1 GCA_905235205.1 uncultured Clostridia bacterium
CGTGCCGTCCGAATGAATGGTCAGCTTGCCGATGTTTTCGAGCTTCGTGCCGGTCTGACCGTGGAGCACGAGGTTGCCGTCCTTGTCGGCTACTTCCGTTTCGATCGTGGAATGGCTGTGACCGTCGATAAACGCGTCCGCGCCGGTGATGTTTGCGATCACCTCCGTGGATCTCCACGGGCTGGACTGCTCGTCGATGCCCATGTGCCCGACGAGGATGACGTAATCCGCGCCGGCGTCCGTCGCCGCGTCGATCGCGTTCTGCGCCGCGGTATAAACGCCTTCGCCGGTCGCATCCTGACAGAAGCCGTAGATATAGTTGCCCTCGGCATCCTGGAAATAGGTGGGAGTGGACTTGGTGATCGTTTCGGGGGTCGAGAGACCGACGAACGCGATCTTCTTGCCGTTCGCCTCGATCATCTTGTACGCGTCGAGCACCGGTGTGGTGGGCGCGCCGTTCTCGTAGTTCATGAAGTTCGCGGATACATACGGATAGTCTGCGTGATCCTTCAGATACAGGAACCGCTCCATGTTGTAGTCGAACTCATGGTTGCCGGGGATCGCGACGTCGTAGCCGACGAAGTTCATGATGTCGATGATGTATTTACCCTCGGAGAGCGTGCCGACCGGGCCGCCCTGGATGTGGTCGCCCGCATCGACGAGCAGGACCTCGTTGCCCTGCGCTTCGAGCGTCTTCTTGAGGTCTGCAATTCCCGCATAGCCCCAGCCTTCCTCAATGCCGCAGTGCACGTCGTTCGTGAACAGAACGACCGTGTCGTCGCTCGACGGCTGCGGCGCCTCTCCGGGCGAATAGAACTTCATCAGATAGCGCCCGGTATTCGAGTTAAGACTGTAGCAGGTGAAATAGTTGCTGAAATACTGCAGATACTGCGGGTTACCGTTGAACGCCGCGGTGTCGCATCTGATATAGAATTGATTGTTTGCCTGCGGTTCCAACTGGAACAGCGTGTTCGCGCTTGCCGCATTCACAAACTGTACATGCGTTCCGTCGATTTCGAGATACTGGTTGTCCTCGTTCACGAACGAATACTTGTTGTTCTCGTCAACATGCACCGTCAGCACCGCGGTGCCGTCCAGGAACAGAAGCGTGTTGCCGACAGCAGTCGCTTCGAGCGCTGCAAGCTCATGCTTGGTATTGTTATACAGATAGTCCGTGGTGCTCATGGTAACGGCGCCTTCCGGATTGTAGATCACGACCTGATCGCCGTCGGCAAGCGCTTCCTTGAGCGTCGCCTGCGTGCTCTCCGGAACGACTGCGGTTACAATCACGGCGTCCGAGTCATCGGTAACGGACTCCGCCCAATCGATCCTGCCGGTATAGGTGCCGGGCTTTGCGGCAAGCCACGCGGCTTCGTCAATGTGAACCGTAAGCTGGAATGTCTTTCCCGCTTCGATCGTACCGCCGCCGGTGACCGTCCACGCAAGCGCATCGCCGTCCGCGTTCTTCATGGGTTCAACAGGGTTAAAGCTGAAGTTGATTCCGGCGCCGGTATCGTTCTTGCAATTCACATAGGAATCGATCTGAGCGAACGGAATCTCCAAGGAAGCCGGAACCTCGACGTAGCCGGAGGGCGCGGCCGATTCGTTCTTCTTAAAGAGAGAGGGAAGAAGGTAACTCGAGCCGGTGGTACCGTTGACCGTCGTTGTTTTATAATACCGGAAACGTTCGCCGCTGCTGGAGGTACTGTTATAAACAAACTGTGTCGTAGGCGAAGCACCCGAGCCGTCGTCATACCCGATCACGGCGGTGCCGTTGGCGTTGATCGTAACGGTGTTTACGGCAGGGGTGCTGCCGAACACGATGCCGTTGGCATTGTTCGTGCCGTGCATGTATGTTCCGGCGGGCACTTTCAGCGTATAGCCGCCGGTCACGGCAGCGATGGTGATCTCGTTTGCGGTGTAATCACCGGTGATTGCGTTACCGGTGATCGTTGCGGTGGAGTAATTCTGAAAGTTTCCCGATACGCCGTCGAAAACAAACCCGTTGGTCGGTTCTACGATCAGATAGGTTCCGTCGGTCAGATCGGCAGCGGACGTGACTTTGGTATAGGTCGCGCTCTCCGCAGCCGCAGTGCCGCTGAGCCTGACTGCAGGCAGCAGCACAAGCATCATCAGGACTGCCAGAAAGAGAGAAATGGTTTTTCTCATGTTCGGTTTCTTCCTCCTTGTTTTTTTGAACGATCCGGAGCGTATGAAAAGAAATATACCCCCATAGTTCTATACGGTATCATTATAAAGGAATCGGGTCTAAATAGCAAGACCCGAACACAAGAATTATGAAGAAAAAGTGAACGGAATACCGTCCGGTTCACGGAGAGACGGGACCGGATGCGAGGCAGGGGAGACGGAAAAAGCAGGTCGAAACCAACCTGCTGTCATGCTTGTGAAGACGGTTAAAAGAGACCGGACAGAGACCCGTGCGCGTCCGCGTCGATCTGTTCGGCGGCGGGGTGTTTCGGAAGTCCGGGCATGGTCATGATCGAACCGGTCAGCGCAATCACAAATCCCGCGCCGGCGGCGACTTTGAGCCTGCGCACGGTAATGCGGAATCCGCTCGGGACGCCGCGCTTTTTGGGGTCGTCGGAGAAACTGTACTGCGTCTTTGCCACGCATACGGGGAGCGTTCCGAACCCGAGCGCCTTCAGCCGCTTCAGGTCGGATAACGCGCTGTCGGTGAACACCACGCCGTCGGCATGGTAAATCTTCCGCGTGACGGCGTTGAGCTTTTCTTCAAGCGGCGAATCCGGCGTATAGCAGAACCGGAAGGGATTCTTTTGATCGCAGAGCGAGATCACGCGTTCCGCAAGCGCGAGGCCGCCTTCGCTGCCGTTTGCCCATACGTCGGAAATGACCGTTTCCAGCCCGTGCGAAGCGCACAGTTCATGCAGCAGGGACAGCTCGGCGTCGGTATCGAACGGGAACCGGTTGATCGCGACCACGCAGGGAAGTCCGTAAACGGTTCGCAGGTTGTCGGCGTGGCGTAAGAGATTCGGGAATCCGGCGATCAGCGCGGCAAGATTTTCGGCGGTCAGATCGTCCTTTTCCACGCCGCCGTGGTATTTTAAGGCGCGGACCGTCGCGACAAGCACTGCCGCCGAGGGGATGAGACCTGCCATGCGGCACTTGATGTCGAAAAACTTCTCCGCGCCGAGATCCGCGCCGAATCCGGCCTCCGTTACGGTATAGTCGCCGAGTTTCATTGCAAGTTTCGTCGCGATGACGCTGTTGCAGCCGTGCGCGATGTTCGCAAACGGACCGCCGTGGATCAGGACCGGCGTATGTTCGAGCGTCTGGACGAGGTTCGGGCGGATCGCGTCTCGCAGCAGCGCGGTCATGGCGCCCTGCGCCTTGAGGTCCGCCGCGGTGATCGGACGGTCATCGGGCGCAAAGCCTACGACGATGCGCCCGAGCCGGCGCTTGAGATCGTCCAGATCGGAGGCAAGGCACAGAATCGCCATGATCTCGCTTGCGGCGGTGATATCGAACCCGTCCTCGCGCGGCACGCCGTTCGCTTTTCCGCCGCGTCCGACCGTGATGCTGCGCAGCGCGCGGTCGTTCATATCCATACACCGCCGCCAGACGATTTTATCGAGCGCGAACCCGAGCGCGTTGCCCTGATGGATGTGGTTGTCGATCATAGCCGCGAGCAGGTTGTTTGCCGCGCCGATCGCATGCAGATCGCCGGTAAAGTGGAGATTGATATCCTCCATCGGGACGACCTGCGCATAGCCGCCGCCGGCGGCGCCGCCCTTGATGCCGAACACGGGACCGAGGCTCGGTTCTCTGAGCGCGACCGTGACGCGTTTTCCGAGCCGGTGCAGCGCGTCCGCAAGTCCGATCGTAGTCGTCGTCTTGCCTTCGCCGGCGGGCGTCGGGGTCACGGCGGTCACCAGGATCAGCTTGCCCGGGCGTGCGGAAATCTGCGAAGGATCGATCTTCGCTTTATATCTGCCGTACGGCTCGACCGCGGTCTCGGGGATTCCGAGCGCGTCGGCAATCTTTGTGATCGGCAGCATCTCTGCCTGTTGTGCGATTTGAATGTCGGTCAGCATGGTCCACCCTCCTGATATCCAGACAATGATGATAGCAAAACCGACGCGTTCTGTAAAGGGGCAATACGTGAAATAGGAGTGGAATTCGGGCGGAGGATATGCTATACTGTATTCGGACGAATTTGTGTCCGAGTACCGATCAAAGGGGAGAAACCATGAAGGAAATCAAAAAAATCGTTCTGACGGGCGGACCGGCTGGCGGAAAAACGACGCTGACGTCGCGGCTTGTCAAGGAGCTTTCGGGTCTCGGCTACCGGGTGCTGATCGTGCCGGAAGCGGCGACCGAGCTGATCAGCCAGTTCGGCATCAAGCCTTTCGGCAACTGCCTTTCCATGTTTGATTTTCAGTATTTTGTCGTATCCTCTCAGCTGCACAAGGAAAAGATGGCGTGGGAGGCGGCGCAGCTCGTGCCGGAGGACAAGGTCCTGATCCTGTGCGACCGCGGCGTGATGGACGATCGCGCGTATGTTTCGCAGAAGGAGTTTACGCAGGTAATCTCGCGGTTCGACCTTACCGAGAAACAGGTGCTTGAATCGTACGACGCGGTGATCCATCTCGTGTCTTCGTCAAAGGGCGCGGAGTTCGCGTATAACTACGACAACGCGGCGCGCTACGAAACGCTGGAACAGGCGCGTGAAAAGGAGGACGCCACGCTGCTGTGCTGGCGCAATCATAAGCATCGCGTTCTGATCGGCAATTCCTATAACTTCGAGAACAAGATCCGAAAGGCGATGAACGAGGTCTACAAGATCTTGGGCGAGATTCCGCCGGCGCAAAGCGAGCGGAAGTTCTTGATCGAGTACGTCGGGGAAAGCGATCTCGCCGCGTATGAGCCGGTCGAGCAGAACATCACGCAGACGTATCTGAAGGCGCGGGAAAAGGGTACGGAGCGCCGCACGCGCAAGGTGCTGTCGAACAACGCGATCTCGTATTTCTACACCGAAAAACGCCCGATCTCGCCGGTCGAGCGTATCGAAAACGAACGCCTGCTTTCGCAGAAGGAATATCTGCGGCTCACAGAGGAGGTCGATCCGGCGTACGGCTCGATCAGCAAGCGCCGCTTCTGCTTCCGGTTCAACGGACACTACTGCACGGTCGATACGTACCCGAACAACGGCGCGCACGCGATCTTAGACGTGCAGCTGAACGACAAGGACGAGCAGACGGACCTGCCGCCGGAGATTCGCGTGATCAAAGAGGTCACCGGCGACGTCAACTATCAGGGGCATATGATCAGCAAGCATATGGCACAGTTCTAGACCGTCGATAACGGCATCAGAACATTTGCCGCATAAGCCTTAATTCACGAAAAAAGGATGTCCGGAAACAGATTTCCGAACATCCTTGTTTTTTGTTCGATTACTCCTGCGGCGGCTCGGTCGGCTGAACCGGGGTCTCCGAGGGCGGCACGGCGGGCGCGCTGTTTACGACCTGCTGCTGCCGCAAAAGGGCGGCTTCGGCTTCGCGCTGGGCGGCTTCGGCGCGCGCTTTCGCCTTTAACTCCTGCTTTTCGGCTTCGACCCGCGCCTTTTCGGCTTTTTCGAGACCGTCCAGCTTGCTGTTGATCGCGTTCAGCTCCTCCACGTAATCGGGCGCGCCGAGCATGATCGCTTTCTTTGCCTTATCGGCGGCGGACTTCAATCGGAGTCCCACGAACACGCCCGCAACGATCCACAGCGCGGCGAGGATCGCATGCACGACCCAGCGGTTCTCCGGGGTCGCGACCAGACACGCGACGAGGTACACCGCGACGGACAGAATGAGACCGGCGACGGGGTAGATCCAGAACCGCTTAGCGAGCTTATCAAGCTTCGCGTAGGTGTTGATCTGGGTCCGCATCGTATCGGGCATTGATTTCAAAAAGCCCTTTTTCCGTTCCTTGGTTTGCAGGATTTGATCTTTGAGTTCCATACGGCATCCTCCGTCGAAATGATATAGAATTTACAGAACCATTATAGCGAATGCCACGCCGAATGTCAAAACAATTCTGCGCTCCGCGGCTTATTGATGCAAAAGCTGTTCGAGCGCGGCGATCCGCAGGCAGAGGCAGAGCGCCTCGATCGACTGTTCGAGTTCCTCGACCGGAGGAAGCGTGGGCGCAATGCGGATATTGCTGTCGAACGGATCCTGTCCGTAGGGATAGGTCGCGCCGGCGGGGGTCATGGTAACGCCCGCTTCCTTGGCAAGCGCGAGCGCGCGCTTTGCGGTCTGCGGCATGGCGTACAGGCTTACAAAGTATCCGCCCTTCGGACGAACGAACCGCCCGATCCCGCGCGAGACGATCTCACGGTCGAGCGCGTCGCATACGGCGTCAAATCGCGGCTTTAAGATCGCGGCGTGGCGCTTCATCAGCTTCAGCGTCGTTTCCTTGTCCTTTAAGAAGCGCACGTGCCGGAGCTGATTGACCTTGTCAAAACTGATGATCTGCACGCCGAGCGTCTTCTCAAAGTAGGCGAGGTTCGCTTCGCTTGCGCACATGCAGGAGATGCCTGCGCCGGGGAACGTGACCTTCGACGTCGAAGCGAACTCATAGACCATATCGGCGTTGCCGTAGTCCGCGCAGAGCTTCAGCATGTCGGGGAACGGAACGAAATCGCCGTCGAACTCATGGATGCAGTACGCGTTGTCCCACATCAGCGCGAAGTCGGGCGCGGCGGGCTTCATTGACGCAAGCGCATGCAGCACGCGGTTCGAGTAGATGATGCCGTCGGGGTTCGAGTACTTCGGCACGCACCACATACCGAGCACGGACGGATCCTTGATCCACTGCAGCACGGCGTCGAGATCGGGACCTTCCTCGGTCATGGCGATCGGAATCAGCTCCATGCCGAAGAACTCCGTGATGCGAAAATGCCGGTCATAACCGGGCGCGGGGCAGAGGAAGCGCACCTTGCCGCGCTTGGACCACGGTTCGGGACTATGCAAAAGTCCGTGCGTGAACGCGGTGGAGATCAGGTTGTACATCAGCTGCAAAGACGCGCTGCCGCCGACAAGAACCTCGGACGGCTTCACATCCAGAAGCTCGGCAAACAGCTTGCGCGCGGAAGGGATGCCGAACAGATTGCCGTAGTTGCACACGTCGAGCGCGTCGTCATAGCAGTCTTCGCGGTCGGGCAGGACCTTTAAAAGATCGTTTGAAAGGTCGAGCTGCGCTCTGCCGGGCTTGCCGCGCGACATATCGAGCTTCAGGCCCTTTGCTTTTACTGCTTCGTACGCCGCCGTGACAGTCCGAAGCTCCGACTCCAGTGCGGGCTTCTCCATCTGCGAATACGGGATCATACATAAACTCCTTTCGGGAACTTGCTGATTCGATTATAGCATTCTCCATCAGAAAGTCAAAGAATATAAAAAACGGACCGCCGACCTTGATCTGAACCCAAAAAGTTAGACACAAGATTTAAATTAAGCGGCATCAAGGGCTTGCTTTCTGTGAACAGCAGGAGGTAAGCCCTTAAGCTTTGCCT
>CAJOKM010000074.1 GCA_905235205.1 uncultured Clostridia bacterium
GGATGAACGCCGAGTATGTGCGAAAGCTCACGCCCGAGCAGTTCACCGCCTATGCGCTTCCCTACTATGAGCAGGCGGGCGTAAGCGCTGAGCACGCCGATCTTTTAGCGCGCATTTTACAGCAGCGCGTCGAAGTCTTTACGCAGATCCCGGAGATGCTGGATTTCATCGCGGCGCTGCCCGACTACGACGTGGAGCTGTTCACCAACAAGAAGAGCAAGACGGATCCGGAGATCGCAAAGCACGTGCTTTCGATCGCGATTGACGCGTTGGAAGCGCTGCCCGCCTGGGAGGAACAGGCGATCCACGATACGCTCCTGGGACTTGCGGAACAAGAGGGCATGAAGAACGGAACCATGCTGTGGCCGGTGCGCATCGCGCTTGCGGGCAAGCAGGTCACGCCCGGCGGCGCGATCGAGATCGCGATCCTTTTGGGGCGCGAGGAATCCCTCAAGCGGCTGCGCCTCGGTCTTCGGAAACTCGGCGAATAAGGAGGAACGGATATGAAACTGGGTGTCATCGGACTGCCGAACGTCGGCAAGTCCACGCTGTTCAACGCCATCACCCGCGCGGGTGCGCAGGCGGCGAACTATCCGTTCTGCACGATCGAGCCAAATGTCGGCGTCGTGAGCGTGCCGGATCACCGGCTGGATGTGCTTTCCGAAATGCATCATCCCGAAAAGTACACGCCCGCGGTCATTGAGTTCGTGGACATTGCGGGGCTCGTGCGCGGCGCGTCGCGCGGCGAGGGCTTAGGCAACAAGTTCCTTTCGCATATCCGCGAGGTGGACGCCGTGGTGCACGTCGTGCGCTGCTTCGACGACGACAACGTCGTGCACGTGGACGGCAGCGTGAATCCCGCGCGCGACGCGGAGACGATCAATCTTGAGCTGATCTTCGCCGACATGGAGACCGTCGAAAAGCGCATCGACCGCCAGCAGAAGGCGGCCAAAAGCGGCGACAAAAAACTGTTTCTGGAGATCGAGCTTTTAAAGCGCATCTATGCGCACCTGGAGAGCGGCAAACCGGTCCGCACGTTTGAAGCGGGCAAGGACGAGCAGGAAGCGATCCGGCAGATGTTTCTCCTGACCTCGAAACCCGTGATCTATGTGGCGAACGTCAGTGAAGACGACCTTTCGGGCGAGCCGAACGACTACGTCAAAGCGCTGTACGCGATCGCAAAGAACGAAGGCGCGGAGGCGATGACCGTCTGCGCCAAGCTCGAAGAGGAGGTCGCCGAGCTCGAACCGGATGAGAAGCAGGCGTTTTTGGAGGAGATGGGTGTCAAAGAGTCGGGCCTTGATCAGCTCGTCAAGGCGTGCTACCGTCTTTTAGGACTCATCAGCTTTCTCACCGCGGGTCCCAAGGAGGTCCGCGCCTGGACGATCACCCGCGGCACCAAGGCGCCGCAGGCCGCCGGCAAGATCCACAGCGATTTCGAACGCGGCTTTATCCGCGCCGCCGTCGTGCCGTACGACACGCTCGTCGAAAACGGCTCCGTCGCCGCATGTAAGGAGAAGGGCCTCGTCCGCTCCGAAGGCAAGGAGTACGTGATGCAGGACGGCGATGTGGTCGAGTTCTTCTTCAATGTGTGAGGACGACCGTCGATAACGGCAGGATCATTTGCGGAAACGCGCAGAAACAGCAAACGCCGTCCGAGCATTCGGGCGGCGTTTTCCATCGGTCGGTTACTGTACGTTTTTCATGGCAAGCGGCTCCATAAAGTGCCTTAAAATCGCTTTTCTGGTGACGATGCCGATGAACATGCCGCGGTCGTCGACCACGGGCACAAAGTTCTGCTCGGTCGCGCGCTGCAGAAGGTCCTCGATCGAGGCAAGCGCGTTGACCGGCGGGTTGAAGTCGGGTCGAATGATGTCCATCAGTCGAACGTGCTCCCAGTCCTTTTGCGTATCCTCTTTGAGCACCGCTCGCAGTAGATCGCCCTCGGAAGCCGTTCCGCAGTAATGCCCCTCCGCGTCGATGATCGGCACGGCGCTGCGCCCCGTCGCGTTGAGTTTTTCGATCGACTGCCGCAGCGTGTAATCGCTTTGGAGCACGCAGACGTCGCACTTCGGGGTCAGAAAGAACAACAGGTTCATAGGAATCTCCTTTCCTTCTTTCGCTTTGATTATACAATTCTATGCCCCTCCGGTCAATGCGCCGCAAGGAAATGTCACGGAAAGGTCACAAAATCGTCGCGTGCGTCGCATCGTTCGCGGCAACTTTATCCGTTTTACGGAAAAGTCCCCGCTCGCCCGCTCCGCCGCTCCTCCTTTCCGCAAACGATCCCGCTTGCTGCGGCTGCTCGGTTGCAAGCGCCCTCCCGACGCCTCCGCGGCGCTACCAATCGCTTGCGGGTTTGTGCGCCTTCGGCGCGATCCTTGCGTGCGTCGCATCGTTCGCGGCAACTTTTTCGGTAGAATTGCGAAATATGTGTAACGATTGTTCCGAAGCGGTTCCCTTGCGCTCCGAATCATGTATAATGGACGCAACAGGAGGTGCTGCGCAGATGGAAACGAATCAGGAACGCAAACACGATGTTCCGACAATTTTCAATCCCAAAAAGCCCTGGCTCTGGATCATTCTCGCGGCGGCTGTGTGCGTTATCGTTGCGGTATGTTTGTTGACGATCCTGAAAACGCCTTTCGATCCGGTCGGAACCTGGGTATTGCAGGAAAACAGTTCAACCGAGTTGTATGACAGGATCGTCTCACAGCTTGAGTTTGACGCGGACGGCAGAGGAAAGCTTGTCTCCGGCGATTCCGTTTCGTCAACCAAAACATCTTTCAAATACACCGTTGACGGAAAAAAGATCCGACTCTTAACATTTGAAGGTCACATCATCGAACTGAACTACCATTCCCGTACCGATTCTCTGCGCTATACGCCCGATACGGGCGAACCGGTCGATTCCCTGAATCCGCTGTTCTGGAGCATTGAGCTCGGTGTTCTGAACGAGATGTTTTCCCAAATGGATAAAGCGATGCTCGAGCAGGTCTATGTCCGCGATGTTTCTGCGACCGATGATTCCCGGACGTCCGCTGGCGTCACCAAATGGCTCGATTACCGCGACGCATCGGACGAGCTGCCGTGGGAGGAAACGAAAGAGCTCACGCTCGACGCATTCCCGAACGTTACGTTTTGCTGGACGGCCGGCGCGGTCGAAGCCGCGGAGAACGGCAAAACGCGCATGCTGTTTTCCGGCATGCCCGTCTCGAGTGTGTATCTTTCGGACGTCACCGACGACGGCAAGCCGGACTTCTGCGCCTCGGTATACTTCGGCTCCGGCCTTGTCGACGAGCACGTCGTCGTGTACGATTATGCCGCAAAGCAGAGCTACACGCTGTGGGATCGCATGAACTTCGATTATCATCTGTATACGGTCGACGGCGTCCTGTACGCCGGCAAAACGCCGTACGTCAACGGCGCACTGTACGCCGGCAAAACGTCCGACAGCAAGCAGGTCGATTCCGGCACGTTCGAGATGCAGGACGGCGTCCTCTCCTGCCGTTGGCAAAGCGACGGCTCCCATACGCCTCTCTCCCGCGAGCTGCACGAATCGGAGCTTTACGACGAATGGCTTGTGGAGGAGGAAACGGACAACGACGGGAACGTGCTCTATACCCATGCGCTCGACAACCTCTGGAAGGAATACAGCTTCCGCGAGGACGGCACGGTGATCTATAACGAAACGGTACCGATCTCCTCAGATTCCGAGAAGGCGTTCGGGCATCCGGTCAGCTACCCTTATGAGGTGCATGACGATTACGTGTATATTGCCGGAGACGATACCTCCGGCGCGTTCCGCTGGGGATACTATGATCGGGACAGCGACACTTTGACGCTGATGTACAACACCCCCGAACGGACCGTGTACGCAAAGCTAAAGCGCATGGGCGCGGATGCAAAACCCTGATCCGGATGGAAACGGATCGGATTGACGTGGAATAATAGGAGGATTCCGGATGCGGTCAGCGTTGAAAAACAAGCTGCATTTCTCCGGCGGGAACCGCGACGCCGTCTCGCTGGAATTGCTGTCGCGCAAAACCCGCCCGGTATTCTTCCAAATTCGCATCACCGAAGAGCAGACCGCATATCTGCACCTGAATCCGCGAGCGCTCCTTCGGCAGGTCTTTTTCTCATTTGGATGCGGGAAACTGTGTCTCATCCGTGCGGGTGGGCAATACTGCGGCTTCGTCTGTATGTGGATCAACCCGCGAATCGGAAAATATACCGTTGCGCCGCTCGTAATCGATCAGCGCTTTCAGCGACGCGGAATCGGCAGACAAGCGCTTTTTCAGGTCTGCGATTATCTGTTCTCGCGCGGCGCGGACCGTGTTCTCCTTTCAGTGCATCCGGATAATTTTGCCGCAATCGCCATGTATGAACAAATCGGGTTTATCTTCACGAACAGCCAATGGGGACCTGTCGAAAAAGTTATGCGTCTCGATCGGGACGTGTACGAGTCTCCCCGAATAGCCGAGCTGCGGATAGCTTTCGAAAAAAAGCGTTCCGACGCGAATCCCGCCGCAGACGCATAGGCGGCGGTTTTTTGTTCATGCTATGGGCGAGGTGATGAACATGAAACTGACACAAAAAGAAACCATGCTTTTAAAGGATCTCAAAAACTCCGAGGAGATCTGCATCGAAAAGTACGGAACGTACGCCGAGCGTGCCGAGGACCCCGAGCTGAAAACGCTGTTCTCGACGATCCGCGACGCGGAAAAACAGCACCTGAACACCATCGAATCAATGATGCAGGGCACCGTGCCGATGATGGGCGGCGGGCAGCAGAATCAGCAGGGCGGCGCGTCCTCGTGCTGCAGCGGAAGCGAGTGCAAGCTGAGCAAGAACGACGAGTACCTTTGCCGCGACGCGCTGGACACCGAAAAGCACGTCTCGTCCGAATATGACACCTGCATTTTCGAGTTCAGTGACGCCGGTGCGCGCGACGCGCTCAACCACATCCAGAAGGAAGAACAGGAACACGGCAAGCAGATCTACGACTTTTTGTCCTGCCACGGCGCCTGCGCCTGACCCGAAGAACACTTGAGCCGCTTTCTGCGGCTCTTTCTTTACGCTTTTTTGCAGTACGCTTCAATCGCCTGTCTGACGAATACCGCCGTGCCTTCCCCGCCCGCGCTGTCGATGGTTGCGCGAAAGCGTTCATCGGCGGCGTACATTTGCCCGAGTCCCATGAGAACCTCGTTCGAGCACGGATAGTAGTTTTCCGAAAGGAACGCCTTGAGTTCCCTCACCCTCTTCTGCGGCGCGTCGGACGCCGGGTCGAGATGAACCAATGCGCCGAAGACCGTAAAGTGCTCCATCAAACGATCCCTAAGACGCTGCCGCTCGGTCTCGGTCCTGTTCTCTGCACGCGACTCATACGCGCGATACGCCCGGGTCCCTCCCCATCTTGCCTTTGCTTCTGCCGCATACGCGGCTTGTTCGCTTCTGCTGTCCATGCGCTTCCTCCTTGCCGTGTACTCTATTGTAACCGAGTTTTTACCGGATCGCAAGCGAATTGCTCCGTTTTCATATTTAGGGGTTGACAAGCGTTCCCGTTCGCGATATAATGCCTTTTGCATCGCGGGGTGGAGCAGTCGGTAGCTCGTCGGGCTCATAACCCGGAGGTCGCAGGTTCAAGTCCTGCCCCCGCAACCATATCGCGAGGATGTAACGGATTTGAGTTGCATCCTCTTTTGCTTAATTTTAATAGGTGCTATGGAAAGATACGAAAAGATTCCTGCAAAAGTCAAATACATCGGTCCTCCCTCGGAAAAGTTCACATGCGGAGAAGTCTATTCCGCTTTCCTTCTTGAATACTGGCAAGGAAGGCGAAACAGTCTTCATGTGAGAGACAATTCCGGCGAAATCAGTGATTTCAATCCCTTTGAAGACTTTGAGGTAATTGAGGACGATGACGAAGTTCTCAATTTGCATGAGGCTACAGTCAGATGCGTGACAAATAGATATGACGAGATGGTGACTGGCTTGAAATTCGGGAGAGAATATAAAGCCATCGGTAGGGATCGTAATGGTCTGTATCTGGTCATGGACGAATCATCCGATTGCTATTTCTACCCACCGGATCTCTTTGAGATTATCTCGGACGAGCATGATCTTCTGTCGCATCAAAGCGTTTATTACAGCTTTCATGGCGGCAAAAACTCTACTAAATAACTGTGCCATATGTACTCGGAGCAGGTTTCGGCCTGCTCCGGTTTTTATTTCCCTTCCTCAACCGACTCGTATTCCTCCGAGAACAGCTCTTTCCAGCCCTCCGTCGGCTCGCAGGAGAAGTACTCCATCGCGACGCCCTGCCGGAGATCGGCCTTGTAATTAGGCGCGGTGAGGTGGGAGGGGATCTCCAGATAGCCCACGAACTTGTAGTAGATCACCATCCGCTGGGTGCGGTTCTTGCCCCGGCCCTCCACCTCGTACACGTCGATGTGGTCGATGAGCTCCCGCAGGACCTGATTCGTCAGCGTCCGCATCTCCATGAATTTGCGGATGGCTTTGATGAAGGCCTCCCGCTCGCTCTCGCTCTCGGCCATCTGCCGCAGGCGATCCCGATGGGTCTTGATCTTCTTTTTCAGCTCCTCCCGCTCCTCGGCGTACTCCCCGGAGAGAATGGCGTAGTCCTCGTCCGAAGTGCGTCCGGAGAGCCGATCCTCGTAGAGCGTCTTCAATAGCTTCGGCAGCATCTCCAGCCGCGACTCCGCCTTGGTCAGCTCTCCCTGTACGATCTTCCTTTCGCTCTCCAGCTGCTTGTTGGTCTTGCGCGCCAGAAGCTCGGCGAAGCGGTCGGCGTCGTCCGTCAGGTAATCCGCCAGCCGCCTCAGCTCCATCTCCACCACTGTGGCAACCGGGTCGATGATCCAGTGCTTGCGGTTCTCCGGGTCCTTCATATATCCGTAGGGCGGCTGGGAGAGCGGTTCGCCCGCCCTCCCGCGCGTGTTGTGTGCCGATCGCACCTTGCGGCTGATGTCGCGGGCGTAGAATTCGTTCATCACGTTGCGGAACGGCGCCAGCTCGGTGGTCTCGTCCATGCCGGTGATCGTGTCCACGCCGTCGCCCACGGCAATGAAGCGGATGTTGTGCTCCGGGAAGTATTGCTCGGTGTAGTAGCCAACCTGCAGGTACTCGCGCCCGAGACGGGACATGTCCTTGACGATGACCGTGGTGACGTATCCCATCTCGATATCCTCCAGCAGCCTCTGGAAGTCCGGGCGGTTGAAGTTTGTGCCGGTGTAGCCGTCGTCCACATAGACGCGGGTGTTCATCAGGCCGTGCTTTTCGGCATAGCTTTGGAGCATCTGTTTTTGATTGGAAATAGAGTTGCTTTCCCGGTCCGTCCCGTCGTCGCGGCTGAGGCGGCAGTACAGGGCGGTGATCCCGATCAGCTTATTT
>CAJOKM010000075.1 GCA_905235205.1 uncultured Clostridia bacterium
TTTGGACACATCAAGGGGTTTACCGCGTGCGGGAAGTGTGGTAAACTACTTATAGTTTTTTCTGAGGTAAGGCATGAAACACAGCATTCGTTTATTCACCGGTCTTTTGACCGTTTGCATGGCGGCGGGTTCGTTCGCATGTAATCTGATTCCCGGTTCCGCCGCAACGCCCGCGCCGAGTCCCGTCGCGGAAGTCACGTCCGCGCCGACGCCCGTACCCGTCACCCCGGTCGAAAACGTCGTGACCGCTGTCCCGACCGAGCAGATCACGCCGATGCCGACCCCGACGCCGACCGCGACGCCCGAACCGACCGACACGCCCGCGCCCACCGAGATCCCGTTCTCGTACTACGCGCCGACGGTCAATATGTCGTTTGAGGAGCTCGTGGGATCGCTGGACGACTTCGACGAATCGAACCCGAAGAGCAACGAGACCTTCCGCATGCCGGAAGGCTATCCCGCGCCGGACACGTACCGGATCATCGTCGATCTGTACTGGCAGGTCGTCATGGTCTATTCGAAGGACGAAAACGGCGAATACACCGTGCCTGTGCGCTACATGCTCTGTTCGTCGGGCAGCACGCGCGTCGGCAGCGAGACGCAGACCGGCACGTTTGAAATGAAGCCCACGAAGGTGCGGTTCGGCAATTTCAAGACGGGCGAGACCGCGCAGTACTGGTCGCTGATCCGCAGCCGCACGTATTTCCATTCGACGCTGTATTCGAGATACCGCGATCTGAGCTCGGTCGACAAGGCTTCGTATGAAGCGCTTGCCGCGGGCAAGAAAGCCTCGCACGCCTGCATCCGGCTCACCGTGCCGGACGCGCGCTGGATCTTCTATAACATCTCCTACGACACCGTCTGCGAGATCCGGAAGGGCTCTAAGAACGACGCCGAAACCCAGGCGATCCGAGAGCAGCTGCATCTCGCGCCGTGGAAGGACAATGCCGATCTTTCGGTCGCGCACACGCCGTACACGGACAACTGGCGCATCGAGGACGTGCCGCACGACGTGCCGTATGTGCATGCCACCCAGCCGCCGGTACCAAAGTCCTGACAAAACAGATACTTCGAAAAGGATGTTCCAAGCGAGCATCCTTTTTTGATTGAATTGCGGCGTTGCCGCATGAATTGGCTGCGCCGTGAATTGCCTGCGGCATGAATAGACAACTGCGTTGTCATTTTTTCGGTGTCTCCTGCGTAAAGTTTGACAAGCAAGGGGGAAACGTGTATGAAACTTGACGAAATGAAAGTGCAGTACGACCGGAACCGGGACGGGTTTTCGAGCGAAACGGCGTTCGCCGTGCAGGAGGAGGAACAGCGCGTCAAGGTCAACGCAAGCGGGATCGCTGTGAAGATCGGACTGTGCGCGGCGGTGCTGGCGCTGGCGTTCGTGGTGCGCGCGTTCGGCGTCGGCAGACCGGACGACACCGTGGCGGAGACCAGCACGCATACGGAGACCGGCGAGCAGGAGAGCGAAAAGATCGGTTCGCTCCGCTATGTGGAGGCCGGCGTGACCAAGTGGAAAGCGCCGGTGTTAAGCCGCGACGTCGAACTCATGCGCGACGGACAGCTGCTGCGCTTTACCGCAAACGCGGCGACGGTGTGCGCGTCAACCGGCGGGACCGTGCGCGACATCGGAACCGACGCGCAGTACGGCACCTATGTGCGCATCGCGTCCGACAACGACCGCGAAGCCGTCTATTACGGGCTCGAATCGGTCGCCGTCAAGCAGGGCGATACGGTTGCGGCGGGCGGCACAATCGGTTCCGCCGCCGTGGGCAAGAGCGTGTTTATGAAGGTGCTCGTATCCGGCGCGCCGCAGGACCCGACGGCGTTTGTCGATCTGTCGCTCGGCGGAGAATGAGCGTTTCGATCGGCCCGGTCAAAGTGCGTCTCAGCATAGGCGCGCTTTTTTGTTTCGCGCTGTGCATCGTGCTCGGCGAAGGCGTGCCGCTGCTGCTTTCCGTGCTCGCGCTTTCTCTGCACGAAGCCGCGCACTGGATCGCGGCGAAGAATACGGGCCGCGCGCCGAACATGCTCTCGATCTATCCGTTCGGCGCGGTGATGCGCCTGTCCGACGCCCCGGGGCGAGGCGGGGAATGGGTCATCGCGCTTGCCGGTCCGCTCGGCTCGCTCGTCGCCGCGGCGGCGGCGTACGCGCTGCTTGGGGTGTTATCGGACGCGGAAGCGTTCCTGCTGCCGTTTGCGCGAACCAACCTGTTGATCGCCGCGGTCAATCTGCTGCCGGCATTCCCGCTCGACGGCGGACGCGTGGCAAAGGCGATCCTCCTTCGAACGCTCGGCGAACGCGCGGCGCGCGCCGTTATGATCGTCTTTACCGCGCTGATCGGCGCGGCGTTTTTTGCCGCGGGCGTGTATCTGCTTCTGCGCGGCGTGCCGGCATGGACGCTGCTCGTTCTGCCGCCGCACCTGATCCTTGCGCTGTTCCGGGAATGGGAACAGCCCTCCGGCACGGTCGGCGCCGTGCTCGAACGCCGCGCCGCCATGCGTTCCGGCGCCGCCGAAAAAGCCGAGATCGTGGTCCTCTCGTCAAACGCGACCGTGGGCGACGCGATCGCGGCGCTTTCCAGACGCCGCTTTACGATTCTGCGCGTGACCGACGGCGCGAGGATGGCGGAGATCGGCGAGAACGCGTTGCTTTCAGCGGCGGCGCGATTCGGCTACGGCGCGGCGCTGAAAGACGTTGTTGACCGCGGTGCAAAAACGTGGTAGACTATCATGATGCATTATGCAGTCAATACGGAATCGAGAGGAACCGCTTTGAACGGACAGAGATTGGACCTGCTTCTGCGCCGCGTGGAGAAACCGGCACGCTATATCGGCAACGAATGGAACATGGTGAATAAGGAGTCGTACGACTTCCGCTTTGCGCTCTGTTTTCCCGACGTGTACGAGATCGGCATGTCGCATCAGGGCAGCCGCATTCTCTATCATGTTCTGAACAGCATGGACGGCGTGTACTGCGAACGCTGCTACGCGCCTTGGACCGACATGGAACAGGCGCTCCGGGATACGCATACGCCGCTGTTCACGCTTGAAACGAAATCGCCGCTTTCGGACTTCGACGTGATCGGGTTCTCCCTGCTGTACGAAATGTGCTACACCAACGTGCTTACGATGCTGGAGCTTTCGGACATTCCGTTTCTGGCGTCCGAGCGCGACGGGACGTATCCGCTGATCGTGGCGGGCGGACCGTGCGCCTGCAATCCGGAGCCGATCGCGCCGTTCTTTGACGCGATCCTCTTAGGCGACGGCGAGGAGATGGAGCCGGAGATCGTGAACTGCGTGCGAAAAGCAAGAGCGGACGGCGCGGACAAGCGTACGCTGCTACTGCGCCTTTCGAAGATCGAAGGCGTGTACGTGCCGTCGTTCTACGAGCCGGTGTACGAACACGACCGCTACGCGCGCATGGAGCGGCTCGAACCGGACGCGCCTGAACGCGTCCGCCGCCGCGTGGTGAAGGACCTTGACGCTGCGCCGTACGTCGGCAAACAGCTCGTTCCGCATATGCAGATCGTGCACGACCGCGTCGCGGTCGAGGTCATGCGCGGCTGTACGCGCGGCTGCCGCTTCTGCCAGGCGGGGTACATCTACCGTCCGGTGCGCGAGCGCAGAAAGGAGACCCTGCTCGATCAGACGCGCGCGCTCGTTCGCTGCACCGGCTACGACGAGGTGTCGCTGCTGTCGCTGTCGACCGGGGATTACTCCGAGCTGCACGAGCTGCTGCCGCGCATCATCGACGATATGGCGGAGCAGAAGGTGTCGGTATCGCTGCCGTCTTTGCGCATCGATTCGCTTTTGAAGGACGATCTTGAAAAGATGCAGACGGTGCGAAAGGGCGGCTTAACGTTCGCGCCGGAAGCGGGCACGCAGCGGCTTCGCGACGTCATCAATAAGAACGTCACCGAGGACGACCTTCTGCGCGCGGTGACCGACGCGTTTACCGCCGGCTGGTGCGGCGTGAAGCTGTACTTCATGATCGGACTGCCGACCGAGACCGACGAGGACGTGATCGGCATTGCGGAGCTTGCCAAAAAGGTTTCGAGCTGCTTCTATCGGCTTCCGAAGGACAAGCGCGGATCGGGCTTCCGCGTGACGGTTTCGGTGTCCACGTTCGTGCCGAAGCCGTGGACCGCGTTCCAGTGGTGCGCGCAGAACGAGCAGCACGAGATCGTGCGAAAACAGCAGCTTTTGCGCGCGGCGATGAAGGGCGTGCGCGGCGGGGAGCTAAGGTGTCATCCGTCGGTGCTGTCCGTGCTCGAAGCCGCGTTCTCGCGCGGCGACCGGAGGCTATCGGACGTGCTTGTCGAAGCGTATAAGCGCGGGTGCCGGTTCGATTCGTGGGCGGAGCATTTCAAGCCTTCCGCCTGGGCGGAGGCGTTCGAAGCGTGCGGACGCACGATGGACGAATACGCGTATCGGGAACGCGATCCCGAAGAACCGCTGCCGTGGGAGATCGTCGACGCGCTGACCACGGTCGCGTACTTAAAGCGCGAATGGAACCGCGCGCAAAACGCGCAGACGACGAAGGACTGCCGCGAAGGCTGCAACGGATGTTTCGGAGAACGCTGTGAGGATTATTGCCGCATTTCAAAAAAATGAAGAACTGTCGTACACGTCGCATCTCGACGTGCAGCGCACGCTGCAGCGCGCGTTTCGCCGCGCGGCGCTGCCGCTTGCGTACTCGAAGGGGTTCAATCCGCATCCGAAGCTCAGCTTTGCGACCGCGCTCGCCACGGGATATACGAGCGACGGGGAATGGTTCGAGGTCGAGCTGGACCGCGGCATGGACCCGCAGGCGTTTCTCAAGACCGTGAACGCCGCGCTGCCCGACGGCATGCGCATCGTGACTGCGTTCGAAGCGGACGAACGCATGGACACGCTCTCAAAACTGATCCGCGCCGCACGGTACGAGCTGACCGTGCAAATTGACGCACCCGTTTCGAAAGACGCGCTTTCGGACGCGGTGCAGGCGATCCTTCAAAGCAATGAAGTGATCGTGGAAAAGAAGACGAAAAGCGGGATCGGACCCGCGAACATTCGTCCGGATATTTTGGAGGCCTCCGTAACGGAACACTCGGATCGGATCGCGATCCTTGACGTCGTGGGCACGCTGACGGCTGCTGGCGGACTGCGCGCGGAATCGTTTGTACGCGCGCTGTTCGACCGACTGCACCTGAACGGCTCTTTCACGGCGCATCGCACGGCATTGTATTTTGAAGGATCCGAGCGTCTGCCGCGCCTCCCGTAAAGGAAGGATTGTATGAATAAAGAAATTCTCGTTGACGCCAACGCGTTCAATACGCGCGTGGCGGTCGTCGAGGACGGCACGCCCGTCGAGCTCTACGTGGAGCAGGAGGGCAGTGAACGCCTCGTCGGCAATATCTATCTCGGAAAGGTCCAGAACGTGCTCCCGGGTATGCAGGCGGCGTTTGTGGACATCGGGCTCGAAAAGAACGCGTTTCTGTACGCCGGCGACGTTTTCACGCCCGGCGACGCGTACGATGAGCTCGAAAAGATCCCCGAAACGCGCAAGATCGGCGAACTGCTGAAGCCCGGCCAGAGCGTCGTCGTGCAGGTCGCAAAGGACCCCGTCGGCACCAAAGGCGCGCGCGTGACCACGCATATCACGCTTGCGGGACGGTCGCTCGTGCTGATGCCGACCGTCGAATACGTCGGCGTTTCGCGCCGCATCGAAAAGGAAGAGGAGCGCACAAGGCTTCGAAAGCTCATCAAGGAGCTCAAGCCGAGCGGCATGGGCATCATTGTCCGGACCGCCTCCGCCGGCCGCACCAAGGAGGCGTTCGTCGAGGAGATCGAAAGTCTCAAGCTTCTCTATGAGGACATCCAGAAGAAGGCGAAGTCGCAGCGCCCGCCGAAGCTTTTGCACGCCGAACAGAGCCTGCTGTTCCGCACCGTGCGCGATCTTTTGATGCGCGACGTCGACCGCCTGTTTGTCAACGACCGCGACGCGTACGATCAGCTCAAGAACATCGCGTCGGTCATGGCGCCGAAGCTCAAGCCGCGCATTCTCTTTAAGGACAGCGAAGCGCTGTTCGAGCGCTGCGAGGCCGAGTCGAAGATCGACAAAGCGCTTGCGCGAAAGGTCTGGCTGAAGAGCGGCGGATACCTGATCATCGACCGCGCGGAGGCTTTGACCGTCATCGACGTCAACACCGGCAAGTTTGTCGGCAAGGACAATCTCGAAAAGACGATCACCGCGACCAACTGCGAAGCGGCAAACGAGATCGCGCTGCAGCTGCGGCTTCGCGACATCGGCGGGATCGTGGTCATCGACTTTATCGACATGGAGAAGGAGAGTAACCGTCAGCTCGTTTTGCAGACGCTCAAAAACGCGATGCACGCGGATCACACGCGCTCGCACGTGTTCGGGTTCACCAAGCTGGGCCTGGTCGAGCTCACGCGTAAAAAGACCGGCAGAAGCATCGGCGATACGCTGAAGGTCACCTGTCCGTGCTGCGACGGCGAAGCCAAGGTGCTTGCGCCGCAGACCGTGTTCAACCGCCTCAGAAAACAAACGCTGCAGATCTTGAAAGGCAGCAAGATCCGCCGCATGTACATCGAGGTCCATCCCGACGTGAAGCGCGCGATGGAGGACCTGTATAAGCGCAAGGGGACGCTGTTCCCGGAGTTTTCGGACGCCACGTTCTTTGTGCGCGGCAACGAGAGCATGCATCCCGAAAAGTACGTCGTCCGCCCGCTGCCGGATAAAAAGGTCGCGGAGCTCAAGCGCGTCTGCGCGATCCTGCGTTAGACTGTCACGGCTCTCGCATTCCCTTGACAAAACCCGGCTTCCGAATCAATGCGCGTTTCTTCATTATATATATGCTCCCCTTTGTTATGTGCTGTTTCGATCTGAAACAACAAATATTGTGAACAACCGCATGCGCCGTTGTGCAGGCTTTTTATACAGTGCGCCGGGAAACCGATGCTTCGGATCCGGGCAAAAACTTTTTTCCGGACAGCGAAAAAAGTCGTTGACAACAGCAAAACCGTGTGGTATATTCAATCGGTGAGCCGCTTCGGAGCGGTCGGTAAGCATGCGCGTTCGGGCGCATCACCGTATTTGAGCGAGTCTGGGAAGAAGGAGGAAGCACAAAACCATGTACGCTATCATTCAGACCGGTGGGAAACAGTATAAGGTCGAAGTCGGCGACGAAGTTCTCGTTGAGAAGCTGGACGCCGAAGTCGGTACCGAAGTCACCATGGATGTTCTGCTCGTCGCGGACGGCGAGACCGTTACGGTCGGCAAGCCCGTCGTCGACGGCGTCAAGGCAACCGCTAAGGTTTTAGAGCACGGCAAGGGCAAGAAGGTCATCGTCTTCAAGTATAAGCCCAAGAAGAACATCCGCAAGAAGCGCGGCCATCGTCAACCGTTCACCAAGGTTGAGATCACCGCGATCGGCTGATCCATGATCACCGTGACCGTGACCCGCGAAAACGGAACGCCTGTCGGCTTCTCCGTATCGGGACACGCAAATATGGGTGAGTACGGGGAAGACCTCGTGTGCGCTGCGGTCTCCGCAATCGTGCAGACGGCGATCCTCGGGATCACGGACGTATGTAACCTTTCCGCAGGCGTTTCGATCGAAGAAGGTCAAACAACCTGCATCCTCAGTAAGGAAGCGACACAGGAAGAACTCCGAAAAGCCGCCATCGTGTTTGACACGATGCTCGCAGGACTCAGGAGCATTCAGGCGTCGTATCCCGGGACCATCAATTTTCGGAACAAGGAGGTTTAGATCATGTTTCAGATGAATCTGCAGCTGTTCGCACATAAAAAAGGCGTCGGTTCGTCCCGCAACGGCAGAGACAGCGAGTCGAAGCGTCTCGGGCCGAAACGCGCGGACGGTCAGTTCGTCCTCGCGGGCAACATTCTTGTTCGCCAGCGCGGTACGCACTTCCATCCCGGCACCAACGTCGGCATCGGCAAGGATGATACGCTGTTCGCCAAGATCGACGGAGTCGTCCGCTTCGAGACCCGCCACGCGGGCAAGAAGACCGTCAGCGTCTACGCCGACCAGGCCGAGGCGTAAAGACAGTTCAACCCAAAAAAGCGCTGCGGATCCCGCGGCGCTTTTGCTGATTTAATTAGAAAGTAAAATTAGTATTAAAAACATGTTGACAAATTGCAAAGAGTATTGTATTCTTTTATTGGGGCATTGGGGCACGTATATCCATACGTGTCGGAATGCCCTTTTTGTATGTCAACAGCTATAACAAGCATGGAAAAAGCTTACAGACGCATTCCGTGTGAACGCACGGAGGCGGAAGAACAAAAATCGAATGCAAGGGAGAACGAAAATGAAGCATCTGAACCTGAAACGCATTTGGGCAGTGATCGTGATGGTGATCATGGTCCTGCAGCTGCTGCCGGCAGCCGCGATCGCGGAGGCCGTCGAAGAAGAAACGGCAGCGGTCGAGCCGGCAGAAGAAGCCGTCGAGCTGACGGAGGAAGAGCCGGCTGAGGAAGTAACCGAGCCGGCAGAACCGGCGGAAGAACCGGAAGAACCGGCTGAGGAAGTAACCGAGCCGGCAGAACCGGCAGTTGAACCGGAAGAACCGGTCGTCGAGCCGGAGGAGCCTGCGGTGGAGCCGGAGGAGCCTGCGGTGGAGCCGGACGAGCCGGAAGTCGAGCCGGAGGCAGAGGAGACGGTACCGTACACGGAGGATTGGAACGATTACACGATCACCGTGGAAGGCGCGCCGGCGGAAACGGACATTCAGGTTCGTGAAGCAGATAATTATGAAGAAGCGTTGCAGCAGCT
>CAJOKM010000076.1 GCA_905235205.1 uncultured Clostridia bacterium
TTCTATCTGCAGCAGCCGAACTTCTTCGGGCTCTTCGAAGACGCAGAAGCGCTCGGACAGCTCGTACACGAAGCGGGCGCGATGTTCGTGATGGGCGTAAACCCGATCGCGCAGGCGATCATGAAAACGCCGCGCGACTGCGGCGCGGACGTTGCTGTGGGCGAAGGTCAGCCGCTGGGCATGCCGATCGCGTTCGGCGGTCCGTACCTCGGCTTTATGGCGACCACGCAAAAGAACATCCGCAGGCTCCCGGGCAGGATCGTCGGCGAAACCACCGATCACGACGGCAACCGCGCGTACGTGCTGTCGCTGCAGGCGCGCGAACAGCATATCCGCCGCGAAAAAGCGAGCTCCAACATCTGCTCGAACGAGGCGCTGTGCGCGCTGACCGCGGGACTGTATCTGGCAACGATGGGTCCGGACGGGTTGGCGGAGGTCGCGAACCAGTCGATGGCAAAGGCGCATTACCTCAAGAATGCGCTGTGCGCCATTCCCGGCGTGAAGGCGCGCTACGATGGCGCGTTCTTCCATGAGTTTTTGCTCGATATGCCGAAAAACGCGGAGATCGAGAAGGCGCTGATGGAGAAAGGCATCCTTTCCGGTCTGCCCTATGACGGCGGTATGCTCTGGTGCGTGACCGAAAAGGTCGCGAAGGAAACGCTCGACGAGGTCGTTTCCGTGGTAAAGGAGGTGCTCGCATGAAGCTGATCTTTGAAAAGAGCGTCAAGGGACGCCGTTCGAGCATTCTCCCGAAGTGCGACGTGGAAACGGTCGCGCTGCCCGAAGGTCTCCGGCGCGAGGTCGCGCCGCGGCTGCCGGAGCTCAGCGAAACCGACGTCTCCCGCCACTACACCGAGCTCAACAAACAGGTGCACGGCGTCAACTGCGGATTCTATCCGCTCGGCTCCTGCACGATGAAGTACAATCCGCGCATCGACGAGGAAGCGGCGGCGCTCGAGGGCTTTACGGGCATCCACCCGCTCGCGCCGAAGCAGACGGTTCAGGGCGCTCTCGAAGTACTTGACCTGCTGCGTGCCGATCTTTGCGAGATCACCGGCATGGACGGCATGACGTTCCAGCCCGCGGCGGGCGCGCACGGCGAGTTCACCGGCGTGCTTCTCATTAAGCAGTACCACGACTCGCGCGGCGACACGAAGCGCACCAAGATCATCGTGCCCGATTCGGCGCACGGCACCAACCCCGCGACGGCGGCGATGTGCGGCTATCAGGTCGTCAACATCCCCTCCGCGCCGAACGGCTGCGTCGATCTCGACGAGCTCAAAAAGGTGCTCGGCGACGACGTTGCGGGACTGATGCTCACCAACCCGAACACGGTCGGCATCTTTGACGAGAACATTCTTGAGATCACCCGGCTCGTGCATGAAGCGGGCGGTCTGTGCTACTACGACGGCGCGAACACGAACGCGATCATGGGCGTCGTGCGTCCCGGCGACATGGGCTTCGACTGCATCCACCTAAACCTGCACAAGACGTTCGCCACGCCGCACGGCGGCGGCGGTCCCGGCGCAGGCGCGGTCGGCTGCAAGGAGTTCTTAAAGCCGTTCCTTCCCCGTTCGGTCATCATGGAGCAGCCCGGAAAACTCCAGGTTCGCGGTTTCATGGGCAACTTCCTCGTGTGCGTGCGCGCGCTCGCATACGTGATGACGCTCGGTCGCGAGGGCATTCCCGAAGCGGCGACCAACGCCGTTTTGAACGCCAACTACCTGATGCAGAAGATCAAGGGTACGTTCACGCCCGCGTTCGACCGCATCTGCATGCATGAGTTTGTGCTCGATCTTTCGCAGTACGAAAAGGAGACCGGCGTGTCCGCGCTTGACGTGGCAAAGTCGCTGATCGACTTCGGCATGCATCCGCCGACAATGTACTTCCCGCTGATCGTGCACGAAGCGCTGATGCTCGAGCCGACCGAAACGGAAAGCAAGGAAACCCTCGACTGGGCGGCGGACGTGTTCAGAAAACTGTATGAACTCGGCAAGACCGATCCGGCGTTCATGCACAACGCGCCGCATCATACGCCGATCGGTCGTCCCGACGAGGTCAAGGCGGCGCGCAGCCCGATCGTGCGTTACACGTTTGAATGATCGACCGTCTCTGCATCTATGAAAGCGACGGGGTCGATCCCTATCGCAACTTAGCCATTGAGCAGCACCTGCTGGAAACCGCTTTCGGCGGGTGCTGCCTTCTTTATTTGTGGCAGAACGCGCATACCGTCGTGATCGGAAGGAACCAGAACGCCTGGGCGGAGTGCCGCACGGCACTGCTCTCGGAGGAAGACGGGCACCTTGCGCGGCGGCTGTCCGGCGGCGGCGCGGTCTATCACGACCTCGGGAACCTGAACTTCACGTTCCTCATGCGCACGGATGACTATGACCTCGACCGGCAGCTTTCCGTGATCCAATCGGCGTGCCGGCTTTGCGGCATCGAAACGAAGCGCTCGGGGCGCAACGATCTTTTAGCCGACGGACGCAAGTTCTCGGGCAACGCGTTTTACCAGCACGAGGGGCGCTCGTATCATCACGGCACGCTGCTCGTCGAGACCGACATGAGCCGCATGGGCAGATACCTTTCCCCGAGCAAAGCCAAGCTCGAAGCAAAGGGCGTGGAAAGCGTGCGCGCAAGGGTCGTAAATCTCAAAGAGCTGAACCCGGCGATCACGATTGATTCGCTGAAAGACGCGCTCAGAACCGCGTTTTCGAGCGTGTACGGACTTCCGGCTTTGCCGTATCCGGGAATCGACGAAGCGCGTGTTTCGGAACTGACTGCGCGCTACGCGAGCGACGAATGGCTGTTCGGGCAGAA
Organism: uncultured Clostridia bacterium; assembly: GCA_905235205.1. Lineage (GTDB taxonomy): Bacteria > Bacillota > Clostridia > Christensenellales > CAG-138 > UBA3792. The sequence goes on from CAJOKM010000076.1 coordinate 2,821, forward strand.
GCTGCCGTTTACCGCGCGATTTGAAAAACGCTTCGACTGGGGCGGGATCGAACTGCAGATCACGGCGGATCGCGGCGTCGTGCGGCGGGCGAAGGTGTATTCCGACGCGATGGACGATACGCTTGCCCCGGCATTGGAACGGGCGCTTTTGGGCTCTCTCTTTTCTCTTTCCGCGCTCTCGGAGCGCATCGAAACACAGGCTGTCCCGCATGCGCGGGATTTGATCCAAATGTTAACGGAACAGGAGATTTGATATGCACGATTTTGATCTGATCGTCGTGGGCGGCGGCCCCGGCGGATACGAAGCGGCGCTGCACGCGGCAAAGCTCGGACTCAGGACCGCGCTCGTCGAAAAGGACTTCGTCGGCGGCACGTGCTTAAACCGCGGCTGCATCCCGACCAAGGCGCTTCTGCACGCCTCCTCCGTCTATGAGGAAGCGAAAAACGGCGCACAACTCGGCGTTGTCGCCGAGCCCGCGATCGACCTCAATGCGATCTATGCCTACAAACAGCAGGTCGTGGAAAAACTTCGCGGCGGCGTCGAAGGACTGCTGAAAAGCGCAAAGGTGACCGTGCTGCAAGGCGTGGGCACGCTGACGGCGGAACACACGATCTCCGTGAACGGAACCGCGTATTCCGCGGCGCACATCCTGCTTGCGACCGGCTCCGTACCCGCGCGTCCGCCGATCCCGGGTCTCGACCTTCCCGGCGTCTATACCTCCGACGCGCTTTTGAACGGCGTCGAACCGTTCAAATCCATTGTTATCATCGGCGGTGGCGTGATCGGCATGGAGTTTGCAACGTTCTATAACGATCTCGGCGTCGACGTGACCGTGGTCGAGGGGCTCGACCGGCTGCTGCCGCTTTTGGACAAGGAGCTCGGGCAGAACCTTGCGATGATCATGAAAAAACGCGGCGTGAAGATCACGACAGGCGCGATGGTACAGTCGGTGACGAAGACCGAGACCGGACTTTCCGTCAACTTCGAGGCAAAGGGCACAAGCGGCAACGCCGAGGGAGAGGTCGTGCTCTGCGCGATCGGCCGTCGTCCCTACACCGAAGGGCTGTTCGGCAACGGCATTGCGCTCGAGATGGACGGGCGGCGCATCAAGGTCAACGAGCGTTTCGAAACGTCGATGAAAGACGTCTACGCGATCGGCGACGTTTCCGCAAAGATCCAGCTCGCGCACGTTGCGACGGCGCAGGGGCTTTATGCGGTCAACGAAATCGCAGGCAAGGCAAACGGCGTGGATCTTTCGATCGTACCGAGCTGCGTGTATACGCGTCCGGAGATCGCGTCCGTCGGCATGACCGAGCAGGAAGCAAAGGACGCCGAGATCCCGGTTAAGGTCGGCAAGGTCACGATGTTCAGTAACGGTCGCACGATCATCTTAAGCGGCGATCGCGGCTTTATGAAGGTGCTTGCGCATGCCGAAACGCGAAAGATCCTCGGCGTGCAGCTGATGTGCGCAAACGCGTCCGATATGATCGGCGCGTGGGGCGAGGCGATCGCAAACGGTCTGACCCCCGAGGATATGCTGAAAGCCATGCGCCCGCACCCGACCTTCGAGGAAGCGATGAGTGACGCCCTGCGCGATCTGATCGCAAAGCTCGGGTGAGAAATCGAAGCTTTTAGGAGAAGTCGATGATTGAACGGGTTGAGTTTACAAATATGTGCATGATCTGTGATGGAAACAGAGTTGTTGTCATCGATCGAAAAAAGAAGGATTGGCCAGGCATCACATTTCCCGGATGCAAGGTGGAATTAGGCGAGTCGTTTTCGGATGCAGTCATTCGAGAGGTCAAAGAGGAGACGGGATTGGATATCTGGTCTCCCCAACTGTGCGGGATGAAAGATTGGTATGAGAACCAAATCCGATTCGTGGTTCTGTTCTATAAAACCCGACATTTTCAAGGCGATCTGCAGTCTTCGAAGGAAGGCGAGGTTTGGTGGGAGGAAATCGCGAATCTCCCAAACCTGAACCTGTCGCTGGATATGAACGACATGATTCGTGTTTTTACAGAAGACGATCTAAGCGAGTTTTTCTATCGACGAGACGGGGACAAGTGGGTTTATGATCTGAAATGATTCAACCGGTTTTTGTCTCGGCAGGTTTTATGAATCAGTAATATCATCGCAGTTTTGACAAGCCGACGGCTCCGCACGGAGCTGTTTTTGTTTGTTGAATCATGCGAGAAAACTTGATATAATAATAGAACAGAGTTCAAAGGAGAACCGGATAACCGCACCCAACCTTTGAAGAAGCGATGGGCGACGCATTGCGCGATCTCTCTGCCAAGCTCGAGTGATCCTCGGTTTCTGCTGATCATGAATCATATCAATCGGGATTAGGAAGGTGTGCTTATGACGTATGAAAAAGAATCCGTTGTTGCCGAATGGATGAATCGGCTCAAAGACCTGAATGTTCATACGAAAAAGATGTTCGGCTGTTATTGCCTGTATTGCGATGGGCAAGCTGTCGGATGGATACATGACAGTGTTCTTTCCCTGCGCGAAGTCGGACTCACATATCTGCCCAAGGACATCAAAAGACCGCGTCCCGATGATAAGATACAGGAATTAGTCATTCCTCTTGATTATGTAACTGCAGAATGGCTATCAAAAGCCGTTCAGGATACCGCCAATCTTCGAAAAATCGGTAAAAGATGATGCCCTCATCGTTTTTTTGGCTCCGTTCGGGGGCCGTTTTTGTTTATTGAATCGCAGCAGAAAACTTGGTATAATACAGGCAGATCCTGCAAAGGAGAATTACCATGACCGAACAAATGACATTGATGGATCAAAATCTGCTGCAGCCGCTTGCGGCGCGCCTGCGCCCGGAAACGATCGATGAGATCGTGGGGCAGACGCACCTTTTGGGGCAGGGCAAGATCCTGCGCCGCATCATCGAGCAGGACGCGGTGTCCTCCATGATCTTCTGGGGACCGCCGGGCGTCGGCAAGACCACGCTCGCGCACGTGATCGCAAACCAGACGAAGGCGAAATTCATCAATTTCTCTGCGGTCACCAGCGGCATCAAGGAGATTCGCACCGTCATGCAGCAGGCGGACGAGAACCGCCGCTTCGGCGAGAAGACGATCGTGTTCGTCGATGAGATTCACCGCTTCAATAAGGCGCAGCAGGACGCGTTTCTGCCGTTCGTGGAGAAGGGCAGCATCATTTTGATCGGCGCAACGACCGAGAACCCGTCGTTCGAGGTCAACGGCGCGTTGCTTTCGCGCTGCAAGGTGTTCGTTTTAAAGGCGCTCGGCGAAGATGATCTCTGTACGCTTCTGCGCCGCGCGATCGAAAGCCCGAAGGGATTCGGCGATCAAACGGTGCGCATCTCGGACGACGTGCTTAAAATGATCGCCGTGTTCGCAAACGGCGACGCGCGCACCGCGCTGTCCACGCTTGAGATGGCGGTGCTGAACGGCGATCTCGAGGACGACGTGACGACGGTCACAGTTGAGACGGTCGAACAATGTACTTCAAAAAAATCACTGCTCTACGATAAATCCGGCGAAGAACACTATAATTTGATCTCGGCTTTGCACAAGTCAATGCGCAACTCGGATCCGGACGCCGCGGTTTACTGGCTCGCGCGAATGCTGGAGGCGGGAGAAGACCCGATCTATATCGCGCGCCGCGTAACGCGGTTCGCGAGCGAGGACGTCGGACTTGCAGACCCACGCGCGCTGGAGCTTGCCGTCGCTGCGTATCAGGCGTGCCATCTCATCGGCATGCCGGAATGCTCGGTGCATCTCACGCAGGCTGTCGTATACCTGTCGCTTGCGCCGAAGTCAAACGCGCTCTATATGGCGTATGAGAACGCCAGACGCGACGCGATCACGCAGCTTGCCGAGCCCGTGCCGCTGCACATCCGCAACGCTGTGACGAAACTGATGAAGGAGGTCGGTTACGGCAAGGGCTATCAGTACGCGCATGATACGGCAGACAAACTGACCGACATGCGCTGCCTGCCGGACTCGCTGCGCGGACGCACCTACTACGAACCGACGGAGCAGGGGCTGGAATCCCGCTTCAAGGAACGGCTCGAACAGATCAAAGCCTGGAAAAAGGCGCAGCGGGAAAAGGACCCTAAAGACTGAGCAGGATGTCAAGCCCGCCCAAAACAAGGTATTTGCGTATCGAAGGGGATGCCCCCCCAGGGCGTCCTTTCCGTATTTTTTGGATCATGGAATTAGAGGCTGTTAATGGTAGTTACGCATTGACAACGGCAAAAGGTTACCATATACTAATTGCAGAAAAAGAAGCGAATCAGCCCTTTTGCGGTTGAGGGAGAATAGAGCATGACTTTAAAAGATTTGGACATCGGCAACAGCGCCCGGATCACGAAAGTGGGGGGCGAAGGCGCGCTGCGCC
>CAJOKM010000077.1 GCA_905235205.1 uncultured Clostridia bacterium
GCGGGCGCGCCTGACGGCGCGTTTTTCAACGAAATCCGTCCTTGCGGACGGGTGAAATCACTATGTGATGAAATCTGCTGCGCAGGTGAAATCCGCGCATCGCGCGGATGAAGGACGGATTTTATTTCACCGAATGCGTTAGCGTTCGATTTCACCAATTGCGCAGGCAATTGATTTCACCGCGGCGACAGCCGCGATTTCACTCTCCGCGAAAGGTCTCGTTTGTTTTTTTCTGCCCGGTTTTAAACACCCTCGCGACGAAACCCTGTCGTTACCAACCTCTCACAAAAGCAAGTGCGTTTTTCAATGCTGTTTGCCCATGCGGGCAAATGACGCCGCGTCGCGCATGATAGTTGTCTGCGGCTTCACCGGGGATTGAAAGAAACGCTTTTCCATGCTATGATAAAGAAAAACGGGCGTGTACGCGGAAAGGAAAAGCAATGGAAGAAGCAAGGACCGTTCGGGTAACGGGGAGAGGGCAGCTGAGGCTTGCGCCGGATACGACGCGGATCACGATCTCGCTCAGCAACGTCTGCAGAGAGTATGCCGACACGCTGGAGCGATCCGCAAAGGACAGCGAGGTGCTGCGCGATGCGCTGGAAACGCTCGGCTTTGCGCGGGAGGACCTGAAAACGCTGAGCTTCAACGTGGATACCGAGTATGAGAACTACCGCGAGCGTGACACGTACAAACAGCGGTTTATGGGCTACCGGTACCGGCATGAGATGAAGCTTGAATTCCCGTCGGACAACGCGCTGCTCGGACGGGTGCTGTACGCGCTTGCGCACGCGTCGCTCGAGCCGGAGTTTCAGATCGGCTACACGGTGAGGGACACGGAAGCCGCAAAGAACCGTCTGCTTGCCGCGGCGGTTGCAGACGCCCGGGAGAAAGCGGAAGTGCTTTCAAAAGCGGCGGGCGTTGATTTGAAGAACCTACTGACCATCGAGTATACCCGGGGCGAAATCGAGTTTTCAAGCCGCCCGGTAAACCGCATGCTCGCCTGCAAGACGGCGAATGCCGACGCCGCGTACAATCTTGACATCGAGCCGGACGAGATTGCGGTGTCCGACACCGTGACGCTGGTCTGGGAGATTGGATAGGGACGGAAGAAGGACGGTGTGAAATACTGGGTGCGGGTGCCGGTGGAGCGGCGCGGACTGTTCGGCAGAAAAAAGATCGTCTGTGAGGAGCGCACGGTTGTGGCGGACGGGCGGACGTACCGCCGCATGATGGATAAACAGCGAAACCGCGAGACGGACGAATTTATGGATTTTGTCGAGGAGATGGAGATGATCGATGAGATCATCGACGATTGAAAAAAGCAAGCCGCACGGCTTGCTTTTTGCATCGGATCATTTATTCATTGTCGTCCTCGTCGAAGACGATCGGTTCCTCGACGTTCCTGCGCCCGACAAGGCGGTAGACCTCCACGTCGGGATCCTCCGGATCGACCGGAAGCGGCTTGATCACGCCCGTTCTTCTGAGGATCTCAAAGACCAGAACGCCGAGAAGGATCAGAATCGACACGACCTGCGAGAACGAGAACGGACCGAATCCGCCGCGCACGGCGTCGTCGCGGAAGAACTCGATTACAAAGCGGAAGATCGCGTAGGCGGGCAGATACAGCCGCACCAGCCAGCCGCGCCGTTCCTCCTTTGTTTCGCGCAGGAAGAGGATCAGAAGCACCGCAAAGAGCAGGAAATTGAACGCGGACTCAATGAGCTGCACCGGAAGCCGCCCGTCCCAGAAATGCGCGCAGAACGCGCTGTCCGATTTGATCCCGTAGCAGCAGGGCTGCCAGATGAGCACGCCGTTTGCGTCGTAGGCGCGGCCGAGATAGCATCCGATGCGCGCAAACCCGTGGAACAGAGGAATCGTGACGGCGACGATATCGCGGCCGAGCCGGCGTTTTTTGAGCCGTTTCCACGACAGAAGCCAGAACGTGAGCAGGTATCCTAAAAGCCCGCCGTAGAACACGATGCCGGAGTTCATAACGACATTCCTGAACGTGATCTCTGCGCCTTCGCGCGCGAGGTACGTCGCGTAGGAGAGGATGCCGAACAGCTTTGCGCCGACGATCAATCCCACCAGAGAAGCGATCATGAAGAACAGCTGACGCACCCAGTTCTGTTCGCGCCGGATGCATAAGAGCAGCGAAACGCCGAACACCGCCAGGATGCCGACCGCCGCCATGACCGAGTAGGTCAGAACATGATTCCACAGAAAATTCCAAATTGTATCCATGCCGGTATTATACAGGGTTTCTTCGGTTTTGGCAAGGCAAAAACGATTCGAATAATCCGCGGATTTCGGTCGGAAGCCGTTGACAGTCTGCGCGATATTTTGTTATAATGCACTTCGGTAGAAAAGGGGCATGCCCCCCGAATAAATGCAGGAGGAAACAAAATGGCAAAGACCATGACGATCGACGGCAATACCGCTGCTGCGCATGTCGCGTACGCATTCTCGGACGTTGCCGCAATTTACCCGATCACGCCGTCCTCTCCGATGGCGGAAGTCGCAGACGAATGGGCGGCAAACGGCCGCCTGAATCTGTTTGGGCAGAAGGTCCGCATCGCGGAAATGCAGTCCGAAGCGGGCGCGGCGGGCGCGGTTCACGGCTCGCTCAAAGCGGGCGCGCTCACGACGACCTTTACGGCGTCGCAGGGTCTGCTTCTGATGATCCCCAATATGTATAAGATCAGCGGCGAACTGCTTCCCGGCGTGTTCCACGTTTCGGCTCGTGCGCTTGCGGCGCATGCGCTCTCCATCGGCGATCACAGCGACGTCATGGCCTGCCGTCAGACCGGCTTTGCGTTCCTGGCGTCCGCGTCCGTGCAGGAGGTCATGGACCTCGCGCTGGTTTCGCATCTTTCCGCGATCAAGGCGTCGGTTCCGTTCTGCCACTTCTTCGACGGGTTCCGTACCTCGCATGAAGTCCAGAAGATCGAACTGATCGACTACGCGGATATGGATAAGCTTTTGGATCGCGACGCGGTCGCGGCGTTCCGTGCGCGCGCAATGAACCCGGATCATCCGCATCTGGGCGGCACCGCGCAGAACCCGGACATCTACTTCCAGAACCGTGAAGCGGCAAACAATTATTACACGAAGATCCCCGAGATCGTTCAGCATTACATGGACGAAGTCGGCAAGATCACCGGCCGTCACTATCATCTGTTCGACTACGTCGGCGCGCCCGATGCGGAGAAAGTCCTCATCGTCATGGGCAGCGGCGCGGACGTTGCGGAAGAGACGATCAATTATCTGAACGCCAAGGGCGAGAAGCTCGGTCTCATTAAGGTCCGTCTGTACCGTCCGTTCGCGGCGGACAAACTCGTCGAAGCGCTCCCCGCAACCTGCAAAAAACTCGCGGTGCTCGACCGCACCAAGGAGCCCGGCTCTTTGGGCGAACCGCTCTATGAGGACGTCATGACCGCGATCAAGGAAATGGGTCGCTGCGACATTCAGGTCTTCGGCGGACGTTACGGTCTCGGCAGCAAGGAGTTCACGCCCACGATGGTCAAGGCGGTTTACGACAACCTCGACGCCGACAAGCCGAAGAATCACTTCACGGTCGGTATCGTGGACGACGTGACCAACACCAGCCTCCCGTTGGGTCCGCTCGTGAACGCGGCGCCCGAGGGCACGATTGCGTGCAAGTTCTTCGGTCTCGGTTCCGACGGTACGGTCGGCGCGAACAAGAACAGCATCAAGATCATCGGCGACCACACCGACATGTACGCGCAGGGCTACTTCGCCTATGACTCCAAGAAGTCCGGCGGCTTCACGGTCTCGCATCTGCGCTTCGGAAAAACGCCGATCCAGAGCCCGTACCTCATTGACCAGGCGGACTTTGCGGCATGCCACAACCCGTCTTACGTCACGCGCTACGCGGTGGCGGAGGGCATCAAGGAAGGCGGCACGTTCCTTTTGAACTCGCCGTGGACGCTCGAAGAGATGGAGAAGGAACTTCCCGCGGCGATGAAGAACGCGATCGCGAAGAACCACCTGAAGTTCTACAACATCGACGCGATCAAGCTCGCGCGCGAAGTCGGCATGGGCGGTCGCATCAACACGATCATGCAGTCCGCGTTCTTCAAGCTCGCGAACGTCATCCCCGCGGAGGATGCGCTCGAATACATGAAGGCGGCTGCGAAGAAGTCCTACGCCAAGAAGGGCGACGCGGTCGTTGCGAAGAACTACGCCGCGATCGACGCCGGCATGCAGGCGGTTGAGGAGATCAAGTATCCGGAATCCTGGGCGACCACGACCGAGGGCGCAAAGCCCATCGCCGTCACCGATGATCCGTACTTCCTTGACTACATCAAGCCGATCCTCGAGCAGAAGGGCGACGAACTGCCCGTCTCGAAGATGAATCCGGACGGCACGGTCCCGACCGGCACGACCCGCTATGAGAAGCGCGGCATCGCGGTTGAGGTTCCGTCCTGGATCCCTGAAAACTGCATCCAGTGCGGTCGCTGCTCGCTGGTCTGCCCGCACGCCTGCATCCGTCCGTTCGTGCTGAACGAGCAGGAAGAAGCGGGAAAACCCGAGGGATTTGTGACCAAGCCCGCCGGCAAGGATATGCCGAACATGACCTACCGTATGCAGATCAGTCCTTTGGATTGCACCGGCTGCGGCAACTGCGTCGACGTCTGCCCGGCAAAGGTCAAGGCGCTTGCGATGGAACCGCTCGAAAAGAGCGTTGAGAAGGAAGAGAAGAATTGGGAGTATGCGGTCTCTCTGCCCGACAAGAAGCTGGATGTCAATCCGAAGACGGTCAAGGGCAGTCAGTTCCTGCGCCCGCTGTTCGAGTTCTCCGGCGCATGCGCAGGCTGCGGCGAGACCCCGTACATCAAGCTCCTTACGCAGCTGTTCGGTGATCGCATGATCATCGCGAACGCGACCGGCTGTACCTCCATCTACGGCGGTTCCGCACCGACGGCGCCGTACGCCAAGAACGACAAGGGCCAGGGCCCGGCATGGGCGAACTCGCTGTTCGAGGACAACGCGGAGTTCGGCTACGGCATGAATATCGCAACGAAGCAGCGCCGTGCGCACCTTGCGGAGACCGTGAAGAAGATGCTCGAAGTCCCGTATCTCGACGAAGAGATCGCGGCGGCGGCGAAGGAATGGCTCGAAAAGATGAACGACGCGAAGGGCTCGCGCGAAGCGGGCGACAAGCTCGTTGCTCTGATTGAGAAGCATCCGACCGCGACCAAGGGCTGCAAGTGCGAAGCCTGCACGCTCGCGCGTGAAGTGCTGGAGCAGAAGGATCAGCTCGTGAAGCCGTCCATCTGGGTCTTCGGCGGCGACGGCTGGGCGTACGACATCGGCTACGGCGGACTCGATCACGTGCTCGCCATGGACGAAGACGTCAACGTGCTCGTCGTGGACACCGAGGTGTATTCGAACACCGGCGGACAGTCCTCCAAGGCGACGCCGACCGGTCCGATCGCGAAGTTCGCGGCAGCCGGCAAGCGCACCAAGAAGAAGGACCTGGGCTTAATGGCGATGTCCTACGGCTACGTCTACGTCGCCAAGGTCTGCATGGGCGCCGACCCGAACCAGCTGCTGAAGGCCGTCAATGAGGCGGAAGCGTACAAGGGACCGTCCCTGATCATCGCATACGCGCCCTGCATCAACCACGGCATCAACATGGGTCACAGCCAGGAAGAGGCCAAGAAGGCAGTCGAAGCCGGTTACTGGCCGCTGTACCGGTACAATCCGGATCTCGCAAACGAGGGCAAGAACCCGTTCGTGCTCGATTCCAAGGATCCGAAGAGCAGCTACCGTGAGTTCATCATGGGCGAGACCCGCTACGCGGCGCTGACCAAGCAGTTCCCGGAGATCGCGGACGAACTGTTCAACCGCGCCGAGAACGAGGCAGCCGAGAAGATCGACTACTACAAGAAACTGAACGATATGTAAGAGCAGACTGTCGTAAAAGGGGTCAGACCGTTTGCAGCGATCTGATCGCAATGAATACCGATTGGAAGAAAGGGCGCAGATTGCGCCCTTTCTTTGAATATTTCGCTGCAAACGATCCGCGTTTTCGCTCGGTCGCATACTGTAGTATGGCTCCGGCGCGAAGAACGCGGATTCTGCCTCCCTTCCCGGCAGGCTGCTTAAACAAAAACCCCCTCGCGCGTCTGCGGCGGGGGTTTTTGCATTAGAACGCGTCGTACAGAGTAAACGTATCCCTTGATGAATCCCGATAGTAATTATAATCATCCAGGAATGGCGAGTAGGTCGTGACGGCGATGTTGCGCGTGCCGGGATTGAACATCAGAATCCGCGCGTAGCCGAGCCCGTACTTTTTGTCGTCCTGGAAGTTGTACATCATCGCGTTGACGGTATGCCCGTCCGGATAGGTCTTTGACCAGCGCGTCGAGCCGTCGTTGTGCCCGCACAGCACGAGCCGGATCGAAGGCGCGTCGCGCAAAACGTCGCGTTCGACGCGTTTGCCGTTCGCGGAAAGCGAACCGTCGTCGTTTAAGAAGCTGTGCGTCAGCAGGATCGCCGGATAATCGGGATACTCCGCGATCGCGTCCAAAAGCCAGTCCGCATACTGCGTATCGTTCTGCCAGCCGACGCCGCACAGCAGCAGTTCCTGTTCCTTCAGCGGCAGAACCCAGCAGCGCCCGTCGTCGTAAAACTGCATGTCTTCCGGCGCGGTGCAGAAATCATACTTGCGATAGATTGCGTAATCGACCGTGTCCGCGCCGACGTCGTGATTGCCTGCCACGCAGTAGAACGGCAGCACATTGCTGATCTTTGAGATCGCCGCGTCGGCGTTTTCCCAGTGCCGGCTGTAGTTGCGGTTGTCCACGATATCGCCGGTGCACACGACCGCGACCGTGCGGCAGTCTTCGTGCACGCGGATCACCCAGTCCGCCATGGAAAGAAAGATCTCGGGCTTTTTGTAGGCATAGTACTGCGTGTCCGAAAACCAGATCAGCGAGAACGGCTCGACCGGCGCGGGCGTAAAGAACGGCGTCGGCGTCGCGGTGGCGGGCGGTACGGAAACCGCGGGCGGCACGGACAGCGCGGGCGCGGGGACGGCGGTGCCGGCAACGGGCACGCGGACCTCGGTGACCGCGTACGGCGTCGGGGAGGGCGACGGGGCAGACGTCGGCGCGACGGTCGGCGCGGGAACGGGCGTTGAAAGCGGCGTTGCGTCGACCGCGACCGAGTCCACGTGCGCGAGCACCTCCTGCTGCGCTTTTGTGGACTCGCGGCGGAAATAAAACATCAAAACGCATACGACGGACAGAAACAGCAGCCAGAGCGCCTGAAACAGGCGGGTCTTGTTCATGGAATCGCCTCCGTGATTGATTTGCGCGAGCATAGCACGCGAAGATGCGCGAATGATGGTTTCGACAAACAAAGCGGCGGGCGATGCGGATTCGCTGCCTCTCGCATGACTGCGCGAAATACGCAAAAAAGTGCTTTCCAAAGCGGCAGTTTTGTGGCATAATAAGAACGATGACGGAAAGAGAGGATGGAGCAGTATGCAGGGGAGCATAGCCCGGCGCACGGAGCAGTTCATCGAAAACAGAAAGCGGATCGAGCGTACGTTTCGGATGTCCACGCCGCAGACGCACTGCCTGTGCGCGCTGCTTTTGGGGCTCGACGATCGAGACGCCGATCTCAACTCGATCCGGCGCGGCAAGAAGATTCTGAAAAAGAACACCGGCATGTTCTCGGCGTTCCGGGGACTCGGCATGGCGCCTGCGGCGATCAAGCTCGGCGAGGGCGAGGACGGCGAACGAAAGCTGAACTATGCGAAGGACAACGTGCGAAGGCTTCGCGAAGCGGGATTTGCGCCGACCGATTATCTGTGCCCGGCAGGGTTTTTGATGGCAAAACAGCACGCGCGCGCCGATACCGTTGCGCGGCATGCGCACATGCATTATCTGGATATGCGGCACGCGCACCGGCTGCTAACCGGCGGCGAGGACGTGATGTTTGCGGTGCTGTTCGCAATGTACGACGCCGAGCGCGACGTGATCTATCCGCGCGCGGACGCGGCGACCGACCTGCTTTCGGAGCGGTTCGGACGTACCAACGCCGTGCAGATGGCAAGCTTTGCAATCGCGATGAGCGACCGGCCGGCGGACGCGCTTGCGCTCGACACCGAACGCCTGTACGACGCGGTGCGATCCGAGGGCGTCAAAAACCGCGGGATATGGGACGTGCCGCTGCTCGCGTACCTGGCGGGGCTCGGCGCAGACATGCGCGAAACGGCGGAACGGATCGCCGATCTGGACGCGTACCTGAAGGAACAGAAAGGGTTTTCCTCGGTGCGTGTGGGCAGAAGCCAGCGGCTGTTCTATGCCGCGGCGCTGACGGCGATCGACCGGCTGTTTTCGACGCCGCTGTCCGAGCAGGCGTACGCAAAACAGCGTGATCTTTTGCAAACGCTGCTCCTGTCCGGAATTCTTTTGTTTATCGTGACCGCAATGACGGCTGCAACCACTTAATCGAAGAAAGGAACCAACACATGGAAAACAAACTGAGAGAGTACGCAAAACTGCTGGTCGAAGTCGGCGTGAACATCCAAAAGGGTCAGACGCTTCTGCTGTTCTGCCCGGTCGATCAGGCGCCGTTTGCGCGGCTGTGCGCGGACGTCGCGTATGAGAACGGCTGCCGCGAGGTCGTGATGATGTGGAACGACGATCATATGACGCGCGCAAAGTATCTGTACGCGGACGACGCGGTGTTCGACGAGTTCCCGCAGTTCCGTGCCGATCTCTACACGCAGTATTCCAAAGAGGGCGCGGCGTTTCTGCATCTCATCTCGGACGATCCCGAAAACCTCCTGGGCGTGGACAGCGACCGCATCCTGCGCTCGCACAAGGCGTCCGGCGAAAAGCTCAAGGAGTATCGCCGCTATCAGGATCAGAACATCTTCCCGTGGGGCATCGGCGCGCTGTCGAGTCCCAAGTGGGCGAAAAAGGTGTTCCCGGACCTGTCCGAAGAGGACGCGGTCAACGCGCTGTGGGATAAGATCTTCATGGCGTGCCGCGTAAAGGGCGACGGCACGGCGGTGGAGGCCTGGAAGCAGCATGCCGCCAATCTGCGCGAGCATGTGCGCATCCTAAACGAGTACCACTTCGAGAAACTGCACTATGAGAATGCGCTCGGCACAGACCTCTGGGTCGAGCTTGCCGACACGCATGTGTGGGAAGCGGGCGGCGACCGCACCGCTAAGGGACAGGACTATATGCCGAACATCCCGACCGAGGAGTGCTTCACCGCGAACAAGAAGACCGGCGTCAACGGCGTGGTCTGCGCCGCGCTGCCGCTGTGCCACGACGGCAACGTGATCGAGAACATCCGATTCACCTTAAAGGACGGCAAGATCATCAAGGCGGAAGCGACCAAGGGCGAGGACGTTCTGAAGGCCGCGATCAGCGTCGACGAGGGCGCATCGTACTTCGGCGAGGTCGCGCTCGTGCCATACGATTCCCCGATCAGCAATTCGAAAACGCTGTATTACGAAACGCTGTTCGACGAGAACGCCGCCTGCCACTTCGCGTTCGGCAAGGCGTATGCAAGCAACGTCAAGGGCGGTGCGGACATGACAAAGGAACAGCTGCA
>CAJOKM010000078.1 GCA_905235205.1 uncultured Clostridia bacterium
GTACGGCGCCTTCGTCTCGTCAAACGTCACGCATACGCCGAGCGGCGCGTCGGAGGCGTTCAGCTCGCTCGGCACGTCGCCCTCGACGGGCACGTCCGAACAGAACCCCACGGGTTCGCCGCGTAAAAGCGCCGCGGACACGTCCTTTGCAAGCGCCATGTCCGAAAGGTACAGTCCGTTCCGCGCGGCAAACACGTCAACGGCGAACAGCCCGTTCCGATCCGTCGCGGTCGTAAGCACCGCCGTCGCGCCGAGCGCGTCCGAAAGCGCCGCAGAAAGCACGTTTGCGCCGCCGATGTGTCCGGAAAGAAGCGGAATGACATACGCGCCCGCTTCGTCGAGCACGAGCACCGCCGGATCGGTCGTTTTGCTCCTGACCCACGGCGCGATCGCGCGCACCGCAATGCCGCAGGCGCATACGAAGATCAGCGCGTCGGCGGTCTGAAACCCGTCCTTTGCCCAGTCGGACGCGGACACGGTCAGTTCCTCGTCGCCGTCAAGGCGGAACGCCGCCTTCGCAAAGCGGCGGCAGGCATACCCCTGCGCGTTCAGCGCGTCGGACACGCGCCGCGCGGTCTCCGCGCCCCGTTCGGTATACGAAACGATTCGGACGTTCATAAAACTTACTCCTTTGCCGGACGAAACTCCGTCGAAAACGCGGGATTGTACAGCTCCGAGCGCGCGTAGCCGCTCTGCTTCACCGCGTCGCCCACCACGATCAGGGCGGTCTTGGTCACCTGATGCGCCTTTGCGCAGGCGGGAAGCGTATCCACGGTGCAAAGGTATTTGCGCTCGTCGGGCCACGTCGCCTTATACACGATCGCGGCGGGCGTGTCGGGCGCATAGCCGCCTTCGATCAGTTCGTCTTTCACGCGGTCCAAAAGCCCCGTGCTCAAAAACAGCACCATCGTCGCTTTGTGCTGCGCAAACGCGCGAATGCTCTCGCGCTCCGGCACCGGCGTTCTGCCCGCCATCCGCGTGATGATCACGCTCTGCGACACGTCCGGCAATGTGTATTCCAGGTTCAGCGCCGCCGCCGCGCCCGAAAACGCGGACACGCCGGGGCAGCAGTCGTATGCGATCCCGTCGCGATCGAGCGCGTCCATCTGCTCGCGGATCGCGCCGTACAGGCACGGATCGCCGGTATGCAGCCGCACGGTGGTAAGATCGCGCCGCTCCGCGTCGCGCATGACGGAAAGGACCTCCTCAAGCGTCATGGTCGCGCTGTTGTGGATCGCGCAGCCCGCTTTGCAGACTTTGAGCAGCGCCGGATTCACCAGCGAGCCCGCGTAGATCACAACGTCCGCCTCTTGTAAAAGCCGCTGTCCGCGTACGGTGATCAGGTCCTCTGCGCCGCAGCCCGCGCCTACAAAATGGATCATGGTTCGTTCTCCTTTACGATGATGACGGTAAAATAGCCGGCGTCGTTCGGGATCTCTTCTGCCGAGCGGTACACGCGCTGTTCGTCCGTGCCGCAGTTATCGACCGCCTGCGCGGCGCATCCGCGCCGCTTGATCGCCCGAAGCAGCGATTCCGTCCCGCCTTTCATGAACACCTTGACGCCCGAAAGCGCAAGCGCCTCCTCTGCGGGTTCGCCGCCCGGGATCAGATGCAGCGGTTCGCGGTCCAGACACAGCGGCGCGTTCAGTTCGGCGGCCGCCGCGCAAAACGAGGGGACCCCCGGCACGGTGCGCACGTCGTATCCCGCGCGCAGTAAAACTCTCTGTAAATACCCGTAGGTCGAATACACCGACGGATCGCCGAGCGTCAGAAACGCGACCGTCTTCCCCTCGTCGAGCGCCGCTTCGATCGCCCTTGCGCCCGCCGCGTATGCGCGTTCGCGCGCCGACGCATCGCGCGTCATCGGCATGTCGATCGCAAGCACCTGTTTTTCCTTCGCCTCCGGTACCGCGACGACCGCGACGGAAAGCGCGGCGCATTGCTTCGGATCGCGGTGCGGAACGGCTAAAAGATCGCAGTCACGGATCAGCCGCGCCGCTTTCAGAGTCAGAAGCCCGGGGTCCCCCGGTCCGACGCCGATTCCGTAAAGCACGCCGTTCATATCCGTTCCTCCGTCATGCGCTTTGCCGCGTCCGTGCGGTACAGTTCCTCGTTGCCGCCGGTAAAGACGATCACGCCGATCGTAAGCGCATCTTTGAACCGGCCCTTCAGCGCCGCTTCTGTGCGCGTTTTCAGCGCCGCCATGGTTTTCTCGAACACGCCGCGCGCTTTCAGCACGCGAAGCATCTCGTCGGTCGTCACGCAGTCGAACAGCGCGCGCGCCGTATCCGCGTCCGCGCCGCCAAGAAGCGCAGCCGCCGCCATGAGCTCCGCGCGGCAGTCGCCCTCCTTCGAGTGCGTGTTCCAAATCCCGCCGGACAGCTTCACAAGCTTTCCGATATGCCCCGCCAGCAGGACTTCTGTAAACCCCGCGTCGATCGCCGCCTCCAGCGCCTTGCCGACGTAGTTCGAGCACTTGACGATCCTCGTCTCCGCGACGCCGTACGCTTCTGTGAAAAAGTCCGCGCCGTAATTGCCCGGCGCAAGAATCAGCCGCGGTTCGCCCAGCGCTTTGCGCTGCCGGATCTCGAGCGCGATGCTGTCGATCAGCGCGTCCTCGCTCATCGGCTCCACGATCCCGCTCGTGCCGAGGATCGAAATGCCGCCCTCGATCCCGAGCCGCGGATTGAACGTCTTTTTGGCAAGCGCGACTCCCTCCGGGATCGAGATGATCACCGAAAGCCCGGTCCGGCATTCCCAGTCCTGCGCGACTTTTTCGACCGCGCGCCGGATCATGTCCCGCGGGACCGGATTGATCGCCGCCTCGCCTACGCGCTGCTTCAACCCGGGCTTGGTCACGCGACCCACACCCTCGCCGCCGTCGATCGTGATCCCCGGCACGCTTGAAAACGCTGCGCGCGCATAGACCAGCACGCCGTCGGTGACGTCGGGATCGTCGCCGGAATCCTTTTGAATCGCGCAGGACGCGAAGCCGTCGCCTTTGACCGGTTCCAGCACCGCGAGGTCAAGCTCGATCCCCTTCGGCGTCGCGATCCGCACCGATTCGGGCGCGGTCCCCGTCAACAAAAGAACGGTCGCCGCTTTCGCCGCCGCCGCTGCGCAGGTCCCCGTGGTGAAGCCGAAGCGCAGTTTTTTGCCGTCCTTGTGCACGTAATGGTCTTCAATGCCGGTCCGATGCATGCAGTACCTCCCGGATCGCTTCGATCAGCGTCCTGTTCTCCTCATGGGTGCGCACCGCGATGCGGCAGTCGCCCTGCCCTAAACCGCGGTAGTTTCTGCAGTCGCGCACAAGGATGCCGCGCTCGAGCAGTTTTTCATACAGGGTCGGTACGCCCGAAAGCAGCAGAAAGTTCGCGTCGCCGTACAGGACCGGTACGCCGAGCGCGGTCAGCTCGGACATGAGATACGCTTTCTCCGTCCGGATCAGCGCGCGCGTTTTTTGCGCCCAGTCCGGACAGTCCAGCGCCGCAAGTCCCGCCGCCTGCGCCACGGTCGACACGTTCCACGGCTGCGAGCACGCCTCCAGCGCCCGTTTCAGCGCGGCGTGTTTTGTGATCGCATAGCCGAGCCGCACGCCCGCCATGCCGTAGGTCTTGGTAAACGCGTGCAGCAAAAACACGCGATCGTTTTCTTCGAGCGCGCCGCACAGCGAAACCGCCTTCTCTTCGTCGGTCAGATCCGTAAAGCACTCGTCCAAAAACAGCCAGGTGCCGGTTTTTCGGCAGCGGTCGAGAATCCTTCTCAGCAGGTCCTTCGGGACGCTTTTGCCCGTCGGATTGTTCGGGTTTGCGAGCATCAGCACGCCGGCGTCCTCTGTGATCGCGTCGAGGACGTCCTCCGTAAGCGCAAACCCGTTCTCCCGGTTCAGCGTCCAAAACACCGGTTGTGTGCCCGCCGCGAAAAGCGCGGTTTCGTAGTCGGCAAAGCTCGGCACGGGCAGCAGCGCCGTGCGGACGCGGATCGCCGCCGCAAACTGGTAAATGAGCTCCGCCGCGCCGTTGCCGCACACGATATCCGAAGCCGAAACGGCGTGTTTCGCCGCGAGCTTTTCGCGAAGCGTTGTGCAGTACGGATCCGGATAGACCGCGACCGCGTCCGCGCTCGCTTTGATCGCCGCTTTCACCGCTTCGGGCGTGCCGAGCGGGTTCACGTTCGCGGAAAAATCGAGCGTGACGCGGTGTTTGTAGATGTCGCCGCCGTGGACGTATCCTCCGTTGAGTATCATATCAGAATCCTCCAAAAAACGCCAGCGCAAACGCCGCCGCTTCGCTCAATGTGAGCAGCAGCACGCTTGCGCCGTACAGCAGCGCGCAGGCGCGTCCGACGTCGGCGCACTCGATCGGCCGGTCCGCATCGCCGATCGTCGGCTTATCCACGAGCCTGCCGAAGTAGCTTGCGGGACCGTTCAGCTCCACATGCAGCGCGCCCGCCGCGACCGATTCGGTCTGCGCCGAGTTCGGGCTTGCGTGCCTGCGTCTGTCGCGCTTCCACACGCGAAACGCATTCTTTCCGTCCAGACCGAGGATCGGCGCGACCGCGATCATGGCAAGCGCCGAAACCCTTGCCGGAAGGAAGTTCGCCGCGTCGTCCAGCTTTGCCGCGGCGCGTCCGAAGTACAGATACCGCTCGTTCTTGTAGCCGATCATCGAGTCCATCGTGTTGATCGCCTTATAGAACAATCCGCCGACCGCGCCGAACGGGATCATAAAGAGCAGCGGCGCGATCACGCCGTCCGAGGTGTTCTCCGCGACGGTCTCGACCGTCGCTCTTAAAACCTGCTCTTCGGTCAGCGCGTCCGTGTCGCGCCCGACCAGCATGCCGATCTGCCGGCGCGCGGCTTCGAGTCCGTCGCGCTCTAAAACGGCGACGACCCTGCACGCTTCCGTTTTTAAGCAGCGCGCGGCAAAGCACTGCCAGCATAGGATGCTGCTCATCGCAACGTACGCCCACGGGCTCAGCTTCCACAGTCCGAACAGGACGCCGAACGTCACGCCCGCCGACAGCAGCGGAATCAGGATCGCGGTCGCAAGTCCTCCGAAAAACGCGCCGCGATCGGTGTTCGGGAACAGCCGGCGAAACGCTTTTTCGCACAGCGAAATGCCCTTCCCGATCAGCATGACCGGATGCGGGAGCCAATGCGGGTCGCCGACCAGACAGTCGATCAAAAACCCCGCGAGCACGGACAGCAGCGTCAGACGAAACAGCGTCACGGCAGGACCTCCTCGATGGAACCGAACAGGATCTTTGCCTGCGCCGCCGCGTTTAAAAGCCTGCGGTTCGCTTCGTTCGTTTCGCCGAACGCGGTCACGCCCGACACGACCCTGCCGATTGCTTGCATGCGCTCCGCTGCCCGCGCCTCCGTCTCCGCCGACGCGGTCGAAAACGCGGGGATGCCGAAAAGCTCCGCCGCAAGCGCGCTTGCGACCGGATAGTCGAGATCGCTTTTCGGCAGAATGCCCGCGGCAAACGGTACGCCCGCGCGCTGCAGCGCGCGGTAGATCGGGATCCCGCTGCCGCCGCCGCCGATCACGAACACCCGCGGTTCGCCTTCGACGCGATGCAGCTCCGGCGATCCGAACGCCGCGTTATAGCTGCCGCGCTCAATGCCGTACAGCCGCGCGATATACTCGTCGGTAAAGATCTCCTCCGGCACGCCGACGCGATCCACGCGATCGAACGCGATGCACACGACGCGATCCGAGATCTTCTGCGCGAGATCGAGCTCGTGCAGCGACATCACGACCGCGACGTTCTGTTCGCGAACCAGCTGCTTTAGGATATCCAGAAGCTCCAGTTTGTGCCGGACGTCCAAAAAAGACGTCGGCTCGTCGAGCACAATGACCTCCGGCTGCTGCGCGATCGCGCGCGCCAAGAGAAGCCTTTGGCGCTGCCCGTCGGAAATCTGCGAAAAGGGACGGTCGGCAAACTCTTCCGCATGCACGGTTTTAAGCGCCGCGTCAACGATCGCGCGGTCCTGTTCGGACAGGATCCCGAGCCGTCCGGTGTACGGATACCGCCCGGTCGCCACGATGTCGCGGCAGCTCAAAAGCTCGCCTTTGATGCGGTCGGTCATGACGATCGCAAGCTGCTTTGCAACGTCACGTTCGCGCATGCCCAATAGATCGCGGCCGCTTAACACCACCGTGCCCGCGATCGGTTTCAGCTGTCGGATGATGCTCTTTAAGATCGTTGATTTGCCCGAGCCATTCGGCCCGATCAGGGTCAGGATCTCGCCGCGGCGCACGCCGATGTCGATCTGCTCGATCAGCGGCTTGCCGTCGTAGCCGACGCTCAGCCGTTCGGTGGAAACGTAATAGGGGTCTGCCTGCGCGTATCTGCTCATAGGTTCTCCTTCTGCCGGCGCAGCATCACCAGGATGACGACCGGCGCGCCGAACACGGCGGTCACGGAACTGATCGACAGCTCGGTCGGCGCAAACGCCGTGCGCGCGATGAGATCGCACAGAAGGCAGAACACCGCGCCGCCCAGGAAGCACGCGGGGATCAGCACGATCGGTTTTGCGGTTTTGAACAGACTTCGCATCAGATGCGGCACCGCCACGCCGACAAACGAGATCGGTCCGGCGAACGCGGTCACGCAGGCGGACAGCACGCTGGACAGCAGGATCAGCGCGACGCGGAACAGCCGGATATTCACGCCCATGTTCTTCGCGTAGACCTCGCCGAGCTGATACGCGCCGATGGGCTTCGAAAGCAGGAACGTCAGCACGAGCGCGGGCAGCACGACCGCGGTCATCACCAGCACGTTGTCCCACATCATGCCGGAAAAGCTGCCGAGCGACCAGTGATGCAGATTGACGATATTCGAATCGTCCGCGAACGTCGACAAAGTCCGTAATCGCGGAACAGATATATCCGATCATGACGCCGCACACGACGAGCATCGACATGCGCTTGACCTTATAGGAGATCGCAAGCACGAATCCCATCGAAAGCATCGCGCCCAAAAACGCCGCCGCGATCAGCGCGACCGAGCCGAGCGCGACGCCGCGGCTCAAAAATCCGATCAGCGTCAGCGACAGCACCAGCTTTGCGCCGGACGAGATGCCTAAGATGAACGGACCGGCGATCGGGTTATTAAAAAAGGTTTGCAGCAGGAACCCGGACAGCGCCAGCGCGCCGCCCAAAACGACGACGGATACGATGCGCGGAAGCCGGATCTCCCAAACGATTTTCGCGTTCTCGCCCACGCCGCAAAACAGGATCCGCAGCATTTCGGAAAACGAGATGCCGACGCTTCCCGCGTTGATATTGAACAGTAAAAGCGCGAGCAGCAGAACAAGCAGTCCCGAAAATCCGAGCCACAGGCGAAGCCGTTCCGTTTTTTGCATGTTATCGACCTCCGTCCGTCAGTTTGTGCAGATAGGAAAGCGTTTCGGGCGCGTCGGGATCCGTCAGCACGCGATGCATGTCGAGAATCAGTTTCCCGAACCCCGTCGGCGACTGGAACAGGTCCTTGCCCGTACACCATACGTCGCCGGTCTGCACCGCGCGAAACGATTTTAAGAGCGCGCTTTTTTGCAGAAGCTCGTCGACGGTGAACAGCTCCGTGTCGATCGTGCTGTTGTAGATCAGCACGTCCGCGTCCTTGGCGCCGTCGTAAAAATGCTCCATCGTCATGTTCACGGTGGACAGCGCGCTGCCGCTCGAGAGCGAATCAAACACGTACCGTCCGCCCGCCATCTCAATCATCTTCGGCACATAGTCGGTGCTTTTGCGCACGTTGACCGTGCCGTTCGTCGTGATATAGAAGAACGCGACCGTCTTGCCGGTTTCCGGCTGTCCGAGCAGCGGTTCGACCGCCTCGCGCTCCGCGTCGAACCACGCCTCCGCTTCCGCCGTTTTGCCGGTCAGCGCGCCGTAAAGCTTGATCCACTCCATGCGTCCCAAGGGGTCGGTTTCGTAGCTCGAGCGCTCCACCAGCACGGGTACGCCGAGTTTTTCAAGCTGCTCCTTGATTTCCGGCGAGTGATAGATCATCGTGGATTCGATCGCAAGATCGCACTGCTCGGAATAGATCAGCTCGTAATCGGGCGCGTTGTACTTGCCCGCAAAAAGCAGTTCCCCCGCGCGCATCGCCGCTTTCGCCTCCTCGATGTACCAGCCGTTCTCGTTCGTGCCGGACAGGCGGACGTTCGGGATCGCGTCCAGCGCGCGGAAAAAGTCCATCCCGCTCGTCGCGGCAAGATAGATGCGGTCGAGCGGCGCAAAG
Organism: uncultured Clostridia bacterium; assembly: GCA_905235205.1. Lineage (GTDB taxonomy): Bacteria > Bacillota > Clostridia > Christensenellales > CAG-138 > UBA3792. Next base: position 8,254 of record CAJOKM010000078.1, read on the forward strand.
AGCACCGTCACGTCGGCGTCGAGTCCGTCCGGCACGCCCGCGCCTTCGGGCACGAGCAGAAAGCGTCCGCTCGTTTCGATTTCGATCAGCGTATAGCCGCCCTCGTACTCCGTGACCGAAAACTGCGTCGCGCAGGAAAGCGGCACATCGCGCAAAACGCGAAGCTCGC
>CAJOKM010000079.1 GCA_905235205.1 uncultured Clostridia bacterium
GAATGAAACTTGCAGTTGACGTGATGGGCGGGGACAACGCGCCCCAAGCGGTGCTGGACGGTGTTCTGGCATTTTTGCAGGAACCGGAATCGGACGGCGTGACGCTGAAGCTGTTCGGGGACGAAGCGGTTCTGAAGGAGTTTACGGCGGCGCATCCGGAAGCGGCGGATCGGATCGAAACGGTCTTTACGACCGAGACGATCGGCATGGGCGAGCATCCGACCGAAGCGATCCGCAAGAAAAAGGATTCAAGCCTTGTAAAGGCCTTGGAGGCCGTGCGCGACAAGGACGCGGACTGCTTCTTTTCCGCGGGCAGCACCGGCGCGGTCCTGACCGGCGCGACGCTGATCGTGCGGCGGCACAAGGGCATCAAGCGCCCGGTGCTCGCCACCATGATTCCGACGACCGAAGGCACCGTGACGGAGATCATCGACTGCGGCGCGAACACGGACTGTAAGCCCGGGTATCTGGTGCAGTTCGCTCTGATGGGCGCGGCGTATCTTGAGGCGGTCGAGGGCGTAGAGAACCCGCGCGTCGGGCTTTTGTGCAACGGCACGGAGGAGGAAAAGGGCAACGCGCTGACCAAGGAAGCGCATCAGAGACTGAAAGCGACCGAGGGCGTCAACTTCATCGGGAACGTCGAAGCGCGGGACCTCACAAGCGGCGCGGTCGACGTGCTGGTCTGCGACGGCTTTGACGGCAACGTCATGCTCAAAACGACCGAGGGCGTGGCCAAGTGGATCGCGACGATGCTGAAGAAATCGCTGATGGAATCGACCCGCGGCAAGCTCGCGGGACTGATCGGAAAGCCGGCGTTTTCCGCACTCAAAAAGAAGCTCGACTACACCGAGTACGGCGGCGCGCCGCTACTTGGCATCAACGGCGGCATCATCAAGGGACACGGCAGTTCGGATGCGAAATCGGTCAAGGTCTGCCTTTTGCAGGCGACGCGGCTCGTGCGCGGCGGCGTAACGGAGAAGATCGGCAGGTTTGCCGAAACGCTGAACATTGAGGATTGACAAACCCCCGGTTTTTCGGTAAAATTGCAAAGGATTGAATCGTCCTTCGGGACGGAAGGGAGTAAACATGGAATTCGAAAAAATTTGCGAGATCATCGCAAAGCAGTTGGATATTGACCCAAAATCCATTACCATGGAGAGCAATCTCGTTGAGGATCTGCATGCGGATTCTCTGGACATCGTTGAGCTCGTTATGGACATGGAGCAGGAATTCGACACCGAGATCCCCGATGAAGAGCTGCCCAAGGTGCAGACCGTCGGCGATATTCTTCGCTACCTGAAGAAATAAGCGGCGAAACAGGCACGTCGAACCGACCCCGCACGCGTTTCGTGCGGGGTTTTTGACAGAAGCGAACGATCCGTCTTCGGACGGTGGCGCCGCTTCCGAACCGATCGCGGACCGGTTCGGAAACGGTACCGGAAAGGAAACCATGCTGACAAAAGAGCATCTTTTAAACCTACAGACCCGTATGGGGTATACGTTCCGGGATCCGGAGCATCTCCGTCGCGCGCTGATGCATTCCTCCTATACGCCGGGAGACGGCGTTGACAACGAACGCATGGAGTTCTTGGGCGACGCGGTGCTGGAGCTGTGCGTGTCCGAGGAACTGTACTTCCGCTTTCCCGATATGCGCGAGGGGCAGATGACAAAAAACCGCGCGTCAATCGTGTGTGAGTCGGCGCTGTTTGAGGCGGCGCAGCAGATCGATCTCGGAGCTTTTGTCCTGCTCGGCAAAGGCGAGGACGCATCCGGCGGGCGCAGGAAGCCTTCGATCCTGTCCGACGCGTTTGAGGCGGTCATCTGCGCGATCTTTTTAGACGGCGGACTCGAGCCTGCGCGCACGTTCATTCATCGCTTCGTCCTGCCGCAGCTCGGGCGCAGTCATGCGGCGTTTGAAAAGGACTATAAAACGCGTCTGCAGGAATTGATCCATGCCCGCACGCACGGAAAACAGGTGACCTACCGGCTTGTGCGCGAGGAAGGTCCGGATCACGACAAAACATTTACGATGCAGGCGATGCTCGGTGACGAAGTGCTCGGCGAGGGCAGCGGACATTCCAAGCAGAGCGCCGGACAAACGGCGGCAAAGGCCGCGCTTTCGAGGTTGGAGGGAAAATGAGACTGACAAGACTGGACGTTTCCGGATTCAAATCGTTCGCCAAAAAGACCGAGCTCATGTTCGGCTCGGGCATTACGGCGGTCATCGGCCCGAACGGAAGCGGAAAAAGCAATATTGCGGACGCGGTGCGCTGGGTGCTAGGCGAGCAGAGTGCAAAAGCCCTGCGCGGCTCCAAAATGGAGGACGTCATCTTCAACGGCACGCAGACGCGTCGGCCGCAGTCGATGTGCGAGGTCACGCTGACGTTCGACAACGCCGATCATACCCTGCCGACCGAGTACGACGAGGTCGCGATCACGCGGCGGATGTTCCGGTCGGGCGAGAGCGAGTATGTCCTGAACGGACGCGGCTGCCGGCTCAAGGACATTGCCGAGCTGTTCCGCGATACCGGCATCGGCAAGGACGGATACTCGATCATCAGCCAGGGTAAGGTGGATGAGATCCTGTCCAATAAATCAAACGATCGGCGCACCGCGCTCGAAGAGGCGGCGGGCGTCATGCGCTATCGCGTGCGCAAGGAGGAAGCGGAGCGCAAGCTTGACAACACCGAGCGCAATATGGAGCGTATTGCGGATACCTTGAAAGAGCTCGGCGAGCGGCTCGGACCGCTCGAGGAGCAGAGCGCGACGGCGCGCACGTTTTTGAAACTGCGCGAGGAGCTCAAAGACCTCGAAGTGAACCTGTTCCTGTACCAGAGCGACCGGTATCACGAGCGCATGAAAACGCTGACCGAACAGATCAAAGACCTGAAATCGGAGCTTGCGCTGAATGAGGCACGCGACAGAACGCTGGCGGAGGAATCGCTTTCGCTGGAAGCGCAGGTGCGCGAGATCGACGAAAAAGCGTCGGCGCAGCAGAACAGGGTCATTGAAATGCTGTCCGGCGTGGAATCGCACGTCGGCGAAAGCAATCTTTTGATCGAGCGGCGCGAGCATGCCAAAAAGGAAATCGCGCGCATCTCGGGCGAACAGCAGACTGCCGAACGGACCTGCGACGAACTGAAGCAGGCGATCGCGCAAAACGCAGGAAGCGACGAATCGCAGGCGGAGCGCGAGACGCTTGCGCGCGCGATCGGGGAAGATACCGCAGCGCTCGAGCAGACGGACGCCGACATCGCCGCGCGGGAAGCGGCGGTCGAAGCGAAAAAGGCGGCGGTCATGGAAGCGATGAACCGGCTGGCGGACGCCAAGAGCGACCTTAGCCGCTTCGATACGATGGCGGCGGCGCTGAACGATCGGCTGAAGACGCTCGACACGGAGGAAACGCAGGCGCAGAACACCGTTGAAGCGCTGAAAAAAGAAGCCGATGGCGCGCGGGACAAGGAGCAGGCGCAGGCGGCGCGGATGAACGAGCATCTTGCGGCGCAGAAAACGGCGCAGCGCGAACGGCTCGAACTGGAATCCGACTTTTTAGCGATGCAGGCGGAGCTGAAGCTTCAAGAGCAGAACGTGGGCGCACTGAGCTCACGCGAGCACGTACTGCGCGAAATGATCCGCTCCCACGAAGGCTATCAGAACAGCGTTCGCTCGCTCTTACGCGCGGCGGAGACCGACGACACGCTGAAGCAGTGTGTGATCGGACCGGTGGCAGAGCTTCTGACCGTCCCGAAAAAGCTGGAAGTCGCGATCGGCATGTCACTGGGCGGATCGCTGCAAAACGTGGTCACACCGACCGCTGAGAACGCGAAAACGGTCATTGAATACGTGCGCAGGAACGATCTCGGTCGTGTGACGCTGCTGCCGCTGACGCTTTTGAACCCGAACCCGCTGTCCGAAAAGGAGCGCGCGCTGTTAACCGAGCCGGGCGTGGTCGGACTCGGAAGCGAGCTCGTTGCCTGTGACAAGCGCTGTGAGATCGTGGCGCAGTATCTTCTCGGACGCACCGTGATCGTGGAGGATCTGGACAGCGCGATCCGGCTGCGCAAGAAAGCGAAAAGCGCGTTCCATATCGCGACGCTTTTAGGCGATTTCCTCTCGACGGGCGGTACGATGACCGGCGGAAGCCTGAAGCAGTCCGGCTTCTCCCTCTTAGGGCGCGAGCGTGAAGTGGAGGAGATCAAAAAGCAGCTCAGGAAAGCCGAGCAGGCGGTTACGGACAAGCAGAACGGGATCGAACAGCAGAAACAGCAGATGCTGCTGAAAGATACGCAGATCGACGCGTTCAAGGCAGCGGCGCACGAGGACGAGCTGGAGCTTGTGCATCTTCGTGAGCAGCGCGAGATCATTGAACGCGACCGCAAAGATGCGGAGGAGACGCTTGCGGCATTGCGCGACGAGCGGAACGATCTAAACGAGAGTCTGGCGGATATTGAAAAACGCCGTTCTTCGGCGGCGACCGTTGAGAACGATATCAAGCAGCAGAATCTGACGAGTACGGAGGATATCCGCGTCGAGCAGCTTGCGATCGCAAAGCAGAAGCAGCAGCGTGAAGAACAGAGCGCGGCGCTGACCGAAAAGAAGATCCGCGCGATGGCGCTTGAGAAAGAAGCGGACGCGCGCGAAGCGGAGCACAGACGCCTCTTGCGCGATCTCGCGCTGACTGAACAGCGGGCTGCTTCCTTCAAGGCGGAGATTGAAACGCTGAACGCGTCCGTCGAATCGGCGAATGCGCGGCTCAACGAAATGGAACGGAGTATTTCGGGCGAGCAGGAGGCGCTGCGGCTTGCCAAAGAAGAGCAGTCCAAGCTGGAGGCGGAGCGCACGCGGCTGAACGAGCTGTTGAGTCAGTACCGCCGCGACCGCGACGGGCTGCAGGAAACGTACCGCACGATCGGTGAACGCAAGCATAAGAACGAGCTCATGACGAGCCGGCTCGAAATGGAGATGAAAACGAGCAGCGACCGCATCTGGGAGGAGTACGAACTCACCTATGAGAACGCGCTTCCGCTCCGGCGTGAGATCGCGATCGGCGCGACGCAGCAGCGCGTGGCGGCGCTGAAGACGGAGATCCGCGAACTCGGCGACATCAACGTGTCGGCGATTGAGGATTACCGCGCCGTATCGGAACGCCACGAATCGCTCGGCGCGCAGTACGCCGACCTCGAGAAGGCGAAGGACGATCTCTACACACTGATCGGACAGCTGACCAAAACGATGGAACAGACGTTCGTCGACGAGTTTGAGAAGATCCAGCAAAACTTTGCGGAGACGTTTGTCGAGCTGTTCGGCGGCGGGCACGCGGAACTGCGCCTGTCGGATAAGAACGACGTTTTAAACTGCGACATCGACATCATTGCGCAGCCGCCGGGAAAGAAACTGCAGCTTCTCTCGCTGCTGTCGGGCGGCGAGCGCGCGCTGACGGCGATCGCGCTGCTGTTCGCCATGCTGAAGCGCAAAGCGCCGGCGTTCTGTGTGCTGGACGAGATCGAGACTTCGCTCGACGAGGCGAACGTTTCGAAGTTTGCAAATTACCTCCGCGCATACTCTTCCGAGACGCAGTTTATCATCATCACGCATCGCAAGGGCAGTATGGAGGTGTGCAACACGCTGTACGGCGTTGCGATGGAGGAGAAGGGGATCTCGAGTATCGTATCGGCAAGATTCGGAGAAACGGCATAATGGAAAAAGAAAAAAAGAGCTGGTTTTCGAGACTGAAGGAAGGTCTCGGAAAAACGAACAACTGGTTTTCGAACCTGTTCAATAAAGACGGTATCAACGACGCGTTCTATGAGGAACTCGAAGAAGCCATGATCCTTGCGGATATGGGCATGGAGACCTCGGAGCGGCTTTTGGATGCGCTGCGCGCGCAGGTCAAAGCGGACAAGCTCACGGAACGCGCCGACGCGAGAAACGCGCTCGCAAAGCTGATCGCGGATACGGTGCGCGTCGATACGGCGTTTGCGGCGGACGAGGGACCGGCAGTCATTCTGATCGTCGGCGTCAACGGCGTCGGCAAAACGACGACGATCGGTAAGATCGCAAACGAGTACGCCTCAGCCGGCAGAAAACCGATGATCGCGGCGGCGGATACGTTCCGCGCGGCGGCGGCGGAACAGCTCGGCGAGTGGGCAGCTCGCGCAAACGTGCCGATGGTGCGGCATCAGGAAGGGGCGGACCCGGCAGCGGTCGTGTTCGACGCGATCGCGTCGTATCGCGCCAAGGGCTGTGATCTGCTGCTGGTCGATACCGCGGGACGGCTTCACAACAAGAAGAACCTGATGAACGAGCTCAATAAGATCCGCCGCATGATCGCGCGAGAGCTTCCCGATACGCCCTGCGAGGTACTGCTGGTCCTCGACGCGACGACCGGACAGAACGCCGTCGCGCAGGCGGAGGCGTTCCTGGAGGTGTGCGAACTGACCGGCGTCATCCTTACCAAGCTGGACGGTACCGCAAAGGGCGGCGTTACCGTGCAGATAAGCGACACGCTGCATGTGCCGGTGCGCTTCATCGGCGTGGGCGAAGGCATCGACGATCTCCGACGCTTCGACGCAGACGAGTTTGCCGCCGCGCTTTTGAACCTTGAAGCGTAAATGTTGAAACAAAGAACCCTCCGGACACGTGCCGGAGGTTTCAGCGTGTCAAAAAACGGTTTGACACGCTGAGCAGGCTGTTGGGAAGGGAGGCAGAATTCGGGTTTTCACGACGGAGCTATACTAAAGTATGCGACCGAGTGAAAACGCGGATAGTTGAAAAGAAAAGGCAGATTCTGCCTTTTCCTCCGACTGGTATTTCTTTCATAAAACATCGCCGCAAACGGTCTGACCCCTTTTACGACAGCCTGAAACCTCCGGTCCGGAGGTTTTTCTTTGAAAGAAACCACTTGACAAACGTCCGCAAATCGGTATAATGGAACAAGTGTAAAGGAAAAATACTTTACACATCGGAGCTGCGTATGGAACGATTGTTCAAACTGGGAATGCTTTTGGATCGCTATGAGGCGCTTTTGACCGAGCGGCAGCGAAGCATCCTCCGGCAATACACGGATGAGAACTGCTCGCTGGCGGAGATCGCCGAGCGCGAGGGCATTTCACGGCAGGGCGTGCGCGATATTCTGGCGCGTGCCGAACGCCAGCTTTCGGAAGCGGAAGAGGCGGTCGGACTGATCCGGAAAGAATCGCTGCAGACCGCAAAGCTGCGTATGCTGAGAAACCGGTTCAAGGACGTGCCGTTAAGCGATGCGGACCGCGCGGCGTTCGAAAAGGGACTTGCGGAACTTGCGGGCATCTGGGAGGACGAAGATGGCGTTTGAAGGCATTTCATCCAAACTGCAAAACGTGTTTAAGAAACTGACCGGAAAGGGCAGGCTTTCGGAACGCGACGTGCACGACGCAATGCGCGAGATCAAGCTCGCTCTTTTAGAGGCGGACGTCAACTTCCTGGTTGTCAAGGATTTCATAAAGCGCGCCGAAGCGCGCGCGGTCGGAGCGGACGTGCTCGAAAGCCTGACGCCCGGACAGATGGTCATCAAGATCGTCAATGAGGAATTGACCTCCTTGATGGGCAGCACGAACGCGAAGCTCGATTTCGGACCGAAAAAACCCGCCGTGATCCTGATGTCCGGTCTGCAGGGCGCGGGCAAAACGACGATGTGCGGAAAGCTTGCGATCCTGCTGAAAAAGCAGTACGGCAAGTCGCCGCTTTTGTGCGCATGCGATATCTACCGCCCGGCGGCGATCGATCAGCTGAAGGTAGTTGGATCCAAAGCCGAGGTTCCGGTCTACGAGCACGGCACGCAGGATCCGGTTAAGACCGCAACGGAGGCGGTTGAGGAAGCGAAGCGCACGTTCAAAGACGTTGTGATCGTCGATACCGCGGGACGGCTGCATATCGACACGGATATGATGGACGAGCTGAAGCGCATCCGCGACGCGCTGGAACCTGCGGAGATCCTGCTGGTGGTCGACGCGATGACCGGTCAGGACGCGGTCAACGTGGCAAAAGCGTTCAACGAGGCGGTTCCGCTGACCGGCGTGGTGCTGACAAAGCTCGACGGCGATACGCGCGGCGGCGCGGCGCTGTCGGTGCGCGCGGTCACGGGTAAGCCGATCAAGTTCGCCGGAACGGGCGAGAAACTTTCCGATCTTGAGCCGTTCCATCCGGACCGCATGGCGAGCCGCATCCTCGGCATGGGCGATATGCTGACCCTGATCGAAAAGGCGGAGCAGGCGTTCGATCAGAAAAAGGCGGCGGAGCTCGAAAAGAAGATGCGTACCGACACCTTCACGCTCGATGATTTTCTCGATCAGATGGAGCAGATGAAGGATATGGGCTCGATGGAGGACATCTTAAAGATGATCCCCGGCATGAGCGGCAAAGTCGGCAACATCCAGGTTGATGAAAAGGCGATGGGCCGCACCAAGGCGATCATTCAGGCAATGACGCCCAAGGAACGCGCAAACCCGGATATTTTGAACGCATCGCGCCGCAAACGCATCGCGCGCGGCAGCGGCACGACGATCCAGGACGTGAACCGCCTGATGAATCAGTTCGACGCGTCGCGCAAGATGATGAAGCAGATGACCGGCGGCATGTTCAAAAAGGGCAAGAAGAAAAAGGGCGGATTTCCGTTCAAGTTTTAACGGACGAACACGGCACAGCCGTTTTCGATACAATCAACAAATAAAACAAGGATAAAGGAGAAACAAAACCATGTTGAAGATCAGACTGAGAAGAATGGGCGCGAAGAAGCAGCCGTTTTACCGTATCATCGTTGCGGATTCCCGCGCACCGCGTGACGGCGCATTCGTCGAGGAACTCGGTTACTACAACCCCACGACCGAACCCGCAGAGCTCAAGGTGAACAATGAGCGCGCGCAGGAATGGATGAAGAACGGCGCACAGCCCACCGACACCGTTCGCGGTCTTTTGAAGAAGGCCGGCGCGATCGACTGACCATAACGCGTATGGATAAACTGGTAGAATACATCGCAAAGAGCCTGGTCGATCATCCCGACGCCGTCCGTGTGACAAAGCGCGAGGAAGAAGACAGCGTTGTGATCGAACTCACAGTCGATCCTGAGGATACCGGCAAGGTCATCGGCAAGCAGGGGCGTATTGCAAAAGCGATCCGCTCGATCGTCAAGGCGGCGTCCGTCAACGACGAAAAGAAGGTCGTCGTCGATATTCTGTGAACGCTGCATACTACCGGATCGGTGTGATCGTGCGTCCGCACGGCGTGCACGGCGCACTCAAGCTGGATCCGCTGACGGATGACAGCAAGCGCTTTCGCGGTTTAACGGAAGCGTTTTTGGAGATGCACGGGGATATGCGCCCCGTGCAGCTTTGCGTTACGTCCGTTGCGCCCGATGCCGTGATCCTTTCGATTGCCGGAATCGAAACGCCCGAGCAGGCGAACGCGCTGCGCGGCGCGTATGTGTGCGTGGATCGCGCGCATGCGGTCAAACTGCCCGAATTCACCTATTTTGTCACGGACCTGATCGGCTGTGAAACGTTTGACACCGACGGGAACGCGTACGGAACGCTCACAAACGTGTTCGAGACCGGTGCGAACGACGTGTACGAGATTGAGCACGGCAAGCTTCTGGTTCCGGCGCTCAAAAAGGTGCTGTCCTCGGTCGACACCGAAAACGGCAGAATCGTCTTCGACGCCGAAGGATTGAAGGAGGTCGGTCTGTTTGCGGATTGATATCTTAACGCTGTTTCCCGAAATGTTCGAAAGCGTGTTTTCCGCGAGTATCTTAGGCCGCGCCCAAAACAGCAGCATTCTTTCGATCCAAACGCACGACATCCGCGCCTATGCCGACAACAAGCATAAAAAGACCGACGATTATCCGTTCGGCGGCGGCGCGGGTCTTGTCATGATGGCGCAGCCGATCTTTGACTGCATGGCGGCGGTCTGCGGCGACGAAACGCCGCACAGGATCCTGCTGACGCCGCGCGGAAAGCTTCTGACGAGCGAACGTGCCAAACAGCTTGCGGCGCATGACCGGCTCGTTCTGCTGTGCGGACATTACGAGGGCGTGGATGAGCGCGTCAATACGATCATCGACGAGGAGCTGTCCATCGGCGACTATGTGCTGACCGGCGGCGAGCTTCCCGCGATGGTGCTGGTCGATTGTCTGTCCCGCTTCATTCCGGGCGTTTTGGGCAGCGATGACAGCACGGCGGAGGAATCGCACACAAACGGGCTTTTGGAATACCCGCAGTACACGCGCCCTGCGTCGTTTCGCGGGCTTGACGTGCCCGAGATCCTCTTAAACGGGCACCACGCCAACATCAAAAAATGGCGGGAACGGCAGGCGATGGAAAAGACGCGCAAGATGCGTCCGTGCCTTCTTGGCACGTTCGGAAAAAATCCCGAAAAACCGCAAAAATAAGGCTTGCATTCCGGTTTGTTCTATGGTATAATGCGCCTTGCGACATCGGGCGGTCCGCCGACAGAACTGATCGTGAACGCCTGTTTCAATATGAAAAAAGGAGAAAATCAAGCATGTCCGAAATCATTCGTGAACTCGAAAAAGAGCAGCTCAGAACCGATCTGCCCGAGTTGGAAGTCGGCGACACCGTTCGCGTGTTTGTGAAGGTCGTCGAGGGCAATCGTGAGAGATTGCAGAACTTTGAAGGAATCGTTATCAAAATCCAGGGCGGCGGCATCCGCAAGTCCTTCACCGTCCGCCGTATGTCCTACGGCATCGGCGTTGAGCGTACCTTCCCGTATCACAGCCCGCGCATCGGTCGCATCGAAGTGGTCCGTCACGGCGTTGTCCGCAGAGCAAAGCTGTTCTATCTGCGTGAGAGAAGCGGCAAAGCGGCGAAGATCCGCGAGCGCATCGACGAGAAGAAATAAGCACACAGAACTCAAAAAACAGACGCTTTCGGGCGTCTGTTTTTTCGTTTTACGTCTTCAGACAGTTGAGCGAAGCGAAACAAAAAACCACCCGCTAAGCGGGTGCGAGACAAGAAGTTCTACACAAAAAGCCTCACTTCCTGTAGAATGAGGGTGTCCAAGCTCTCAAACGAAAGAAAGGAAGTGAGGCTTTTATGGCTAAACAGGAAAACAGTTTAGCGCACACAAAATGGCTGTGCAAATACCACATTGTGTTCACCCCAAAGTATAGACGAAAAATCATCTACAATCAATACCGGGAAAGTATCGGAAAGATACTTAGGCAACTATGCAGCTACAAGGGCGTAGAACTGCTTGAAGGGCATCTGATGCCGGATCATGTACATATGCTGGTAAGTATCCCGCCAAAGACGAGTGTATCGAGTTTTATGGGCTACCTAAAAGGGAAAAGTGCGCTCATGATATTTGACAACCATGCGAACCTAAAGTACAAGTTTGGGAATCGGCATTTCTGGGCGGAGGGGTACTACGTGTCAACGGTAGGATTAAACGAAGCTACGATAAGGAAGTATATTCAGGATCAAGAGAAAGCTGATATAGCATTAGATAAGTTGAGTGTAAAGGAATACGAAGATCCGTTTACGCGATAAGAGTCCCTTTAGGGGCGTAGAGTAAGGAGAAACAGAGGGCTTGGACAGGTACAAGCAGCGTCTTGAGGCGCGCGTTGGCAACAAGGGCTTATAGCCAAAAGCAAACCACCCGTTTTGATCTGAACCCAAAAAGTTAGACACAAGATTTAAATTAAGCGGCATCAAGGGCTTGCTTTCTGTGAACAGCAGGAGGTAAGCCCTTAAGCTTTGCC
>CAJOKM010000080.1 GCA_905235205.1 uncultured Clostridia bacterium
AACTATCCGCGTTTTCACTCGGTCGCATACTTTAGTATAGCTCCGTCGTGAAAACCCGAATTCTGCCTCCCTTCCCAACAGCCTGCTCAGCGTGTCAAAAGGTTTTTTGACACGCTGAAGGGTCTCCCGACGCGGGAGACCCTTTTGAAGTGTTTGAATCATTCAAGAATGAGAAAGATCCTGCCTTCCGTTTCGACGAGCACGCCGAGCCGCTCCGTAAAGGTCAGCGAGAACGTGCCGGTGTCGAGATCGGCGTCGCGCTCGGCGCGGTACAGCGCGTACGCGCCGTCCTCCTCGGCGATCGCCAGAAATCCGTTCTGCAGGGAGAAGCCGGACAGCGCGGATGCGTGCGTTTCAAGGTCGAACCAGCCGACCTTCGACGCCTGATCCTCGTTCGCGCCGAAGTGATAGGTGTACAGAAGATCGGGCTCGCCGTCCCAGTCGAGATCGGTTAAATGCACGTCCAGTGCGCCCTTTCCGTCCTCGCCTTCGCCGAGCCGGTAGTACGCGCCGTTTTGCACGACGTACGAGCAGCCGAGATCGATGCTGCGGATCACCGTAAAGCCGTCCGCGCCCTCGGGCGTGAGATCGATCCAGCGCGTCGGATCGGACAGCTCCTCGCCGTAGTCCTCGCGGTGCGCGTCGGTGAGGTCGAGCAGCTCCAGCTCGGGCGCGCGCTCCGGATTTTTCGTCGAATCGTACCAGCGGTTCGGAACGGGCGTGGGCTCGGGCGTTGCGGTCGGTTCCGCTTCGACCTGCCTGCCGCCGTGCGCGCAGCGCTGGATTCTGTACGTCGCATAGATCGCGCCGGCTAAAAGCAGGATCGCCACGAGGATGCACACGACGACGAACGCGCCTTTCCCGAGTACCTTTCTCCATTTGGGTGTTTGCTGTTCCATCAATACGCCTCCAATGCTTTGATCGCCCCGTTCAGCGCCTCATTCAGCCGTTTCAAATGGATCCCGTCGATCAGACGGTGATTGACCTGCACGGTGTACGAAAGCGTCTTTCTGCCCTGCTCATCCTCCGTAAATCTGCCCCACATAATGCGCGGCGTGCTGTCGCAGCGATCCAGCGGAAACTCCTGCGTGACGTGCCCGTAATCGAGCCACGGCAGCGACGAGAGATACACGTCGTGTCCCGCTTCGTCCGCCTCGGCGGTCGGGATCGGGGACGGATTGTTCGCTTCCGCCTCTTTACAGCGCGCCGCAAAGGCTTCGGGCGGCTCGCCGTCGATCCATTCTACGCCGCAGATGCCGAACAGCTCGTCGTCCCACGAATAGGTATAGGACGGGTTGCGGTGATCGAGCAGATACACGTCCTCGCCGCGCAGCTCGTAGCGGAACGCTTCGACCGCGTTCACGGCGCGCATCGTGACCCAGATCATCGCCGCGTAGAACGAAACGCCCGCGCGCTTTGAAAAGGCGTACACGTCCGTGACGTCGAGCCGGAACGTAAGGCTGTAAAACGGCACGTCCAGCCGCGCAAACAGCCGGTCGTGCGCGTCCCGCCGCCACGCGGCGCGGTCGATCCGCTGCTCCATCAGAAGACCCTCCGCGCGTAAACGAACGCGTCGCGCCAGTAGTCGGACGTGATCTTTGTTATGATCACCGTGCCCTTGCTCGAGGACGGATAGATCATCTCGCCGTCGCCGAGGTAGATGCACACGCAGTTGACCGATTCGTTGCTGCCCGTCATAAAGAAGCACAGATCGCCCTTTTCCAGATCCTCGATCGAATCCACGCGCAGCCAGTCCTCGTTTTCGGAATAGCCCTTGCTCGTCTTGTGCCGCACCGATACGCCGACTTCGTTCAGGCAGTGATACACGAACCCGCCCGGATCGAATCCGGTCTCCGTGCTCGTGCCGCCGCGCGCGTACGGCTCGTCGATGAGCGCGAGCGCGGTATCGCACAGCTTCTCCGCCTTGGTACGGTTCGGCGCCGGCGTCGCGGTCGGTTCGGGCGTTGCGGTCGGTTCTTCGGTCGGTTCCTCGGTCGGCGCTTCGGTCGGCGCCTCGGTCGGTTCCGTGGTCGGTTCTTCGGTTGGCATTTCGGTTTCCTCCGGCCCGCGGGCGGAGGAAGCGGCGCTTTCCGGATCGGGCGTGACAAGCGCGGCTTTGGCGCCGTTGTCCGTCGCGTCGTCCAGCTGTCCGATGATCTGTATCTTATCCGTTTCCGGCTCCGTGTTCAAGACCGGCTTTTCGGCACATCCGCCGATCAGCAGCAGACCCAGCGCCGCCGCGATCCAGTAGTTCATTCGCTTCATTCGGATACACCTCCGTTCCTGTAATGTACCACGATTATAAAAACAAGATGTCACCGAACCGTAAACTCGCTGTGAACAATCTGCATTTCAGGATGATGTTCACAAAAATAACAAAGTGCGGTCTTTTTTGTGACCGCACTTCCCGGATGGTTTCGGTTTATGGATCAGAACCGGTCTAAAAGCTCCACCGGCTTGATCAGGATCGCGCAAACGATCACGGCAATGATCGTGTTCGGCAGCATATAGACGCCGTTATAGACGACGGAGAACAGCACCGCGCCGGGCGTCGCGACGGACAGCCCGAAGAAATCTGCCGTCGGCTCCGCATACGTCGCATAGATCGTGATGCCGCTGACAAAGTGCACGAGAAACCGCGCGAAGCAGCCGATCAGAGCGGACACGGGCAGCAGGCCCTTCTTTTTGCGAAGCAGCCCCGCAAATCCGACAAACGCGTACGCGACCGAGTAGTCAAGCAGCATGCTCTGCCAGTTGACGGCAGCGCCGCCGGCCAGGAAGAACTTGAGCGTGCCGAACGCAAGACCCGCGAGCAGTCCCTGCCATACGCCCCAGCGGTATGCGAACACGATCAGCGGAACCATCACGAAATCGATCGAGCCGCCGAGCGCGGCGACCGGGATCTTGAGATAGCTGAGCGCGAGCGCAAGCGCGATGGCTACGCCGCCTTCCGCCAACATACGAGTGGATTTTTTCATATTTCTTTCCCTCCCAAGTAAAAATGCCGTCCCGCCGGGACAGCATCAAAAAGCTTGTATGGTTACGCTTCCTACGATGGCATGACCCAACAGGTTCCAAGGGTGCTTCTCAGCCGAAGTGTTCGGCGCCCCTGCGTCGGGAGTATTATAGCAAAAGCGATGCGATTCGTCAAGCGTCAGTGTGTGAAAACGGTAAAATCGCGCAGGCGGACGCGCACAACGCCGAGGATGTCGGAAAGAGCCAGGCAGCCGATCCGCTTGTTGCGGCTGTCCTCGCCGTAATTGCGATCGTCGGAGAGCACGAACACCTTGCCGAGCGGGACCTTTGTGCGGGGCATATCGAGCGGAGGGGACGCTTCGTAGCGGTGCTCGTCCATGCCGTAGCTGCCGTCGATGATCAGCACGCCGTCCTTTGCTTCGATCGTTTCGCCTTCGAGCGCGATGATGCGTTTGATCAGAAGCGCGCCGCTTTCGGGATCGCGGAACGCGACCATGTCGCCGCGCGCGGGCGTGTGCAGATGCTTATAGAGCCGGTCGTAAAAGACCGTGTCGCCTTTTTCGAGGGTCGGGCGCATGGATTCGTCGGCGACGTAAACGGGCGAGAACCACACGAGCAGCACAAACAGCACAAGCGCCAGTCCGAGCAGTCCTGCAAACAGCCAGCTCAGAATCGTTTGCGTACGATGTTCGGTTCGGTACCGGTTTGCGCGCGTTTCCATATCGAATGCGAATCAGACGAGGCGAAGGCTGTTGAGCGGGTACATGACAAGGCGGACCTTGCCGATCACGCGCGAGAGCGGGATCGGGCCGACGTTCGGATCGCGCGAGTCGATACTGACCGCGCGGTTGTCGCCGAGCACGAACACGGACCCTTCCGGGATGACCTGCCGCGCGATCGTCATGGCGCCGATGCGTTCGGGCGTCAAAAACGGTTCGTCCTGCGCTTCGCCGTTCAGGTACAGCGTACCGTTCTTTGCTTCGATCGTATCGCCGCCGACCGCCACGACGCGCTTGACGCGCGTGCCGTACGATTTGCCGGGCTGCGCGTAGTAGTCGTCGGGATAATAGCAGAGCACGATATCGCCGCGTTTGGGCTGCGAAAACGCGAACGCCGCGCGGTTGACGAGCATGATCTCGCCGTCGGACAGCGTGTCGAGCATCGAGTGCCCGTCGACGCGCACCGGATCGAGCAGCACGGTCCGCAGCGCGAACACGGAGAGCACGATCAGGATCAGGTACAGCACAAAATCCAGCGCGCGCCAGCGCGCGCCGCCTTCCATGCTTTCGTTGCGTTTTTCCGCCTGCCGCCGCAGCGCGGCGATTGTTTGTTGTTCCATTTATTCGATCTCTTTCGGTAAAATCTTTTTCGCGGCTTTTAAAAATGCGAGCCGGTCAAGCATCACGACGCGTCCGCATCCGAGGCATTTGATCTTCACGTCCGCGCCGACGCGGGTGACCGTCCACTTGTCCGTCCCGCAGGCATGCGGTTTTTTCATCTGCACCGTGTCGCCGAGCGCAAACGATTCGATCATACGGGCTCTCCCTCGTAGCGGATGTAGCGGTCGACCGCCTCCGCGATCTGCGCCGCCTTTTCCTCGTGCATCCAGTGTCCCGTGTTGCGGATGCTGTGATAGATGCTGTCCGGAAGCATCCGCCGGATCTCAAACAGCCGGTCCATCGGCTGCAGCTTGTCCTCGTCGCCCCAGATGATGAAAAACGGATGCTCCGTTTTTTTGATCTGCTCGAACGCGTAGTCCTCGTCGAAATTGCGGATCGCGTACATCAGCGCCTGACGCGAAGCGAAGTCGTCGCTCGTCTTGTAATACTGTTCGATGACCGCGCTTGTCGCGACCGTGCCGTCGTAGTAGAACAGGGGCAGGTATTTTTCGTAATCCTTGCGGTTAAAGAGCTCGCGGTACAGGAACCCGAGCGGACCTTCGAGGCGGCGGATCTTTTTCGGCATGTGATCCGTGATCCCGCCCGGCGTCAGCGCAACGACCTTCATGAACCGGTCCGGATACTTCGCGGTCGCGTACATCGCGTACAGCGCGCCCGTCGTTACGCCGAGCATATGCGTTTTCTTGACGCCGAGCGCGTCGAGGCACTGCACAAGCACGTCCGCCATCTCGTCCATCGAGTAGTTCAGCGAAAACGGGCGGTCCGAATATCCGAAGCCCGGCAGGTCGATCGCCACCACGCAGTAGGACTCCGAAAGGATCGGCATGAGATCGCGCCAGGTGTAGATCGACTGCCCGATCGCGTGCACCAGCAAAAGCGGTTCGCCGCTGCCCATCGAAAGATAATGGATGCGGCACGGCTCCGGCTTCTGCTTCGCGCCCGAAAACCCTTTTAGCTCGATCGTAAAGAAATCGCCGATCAGATCGGAATTGACGATCGGCTTGTGTTCCTGTTTCATAAAACACCTCTTTTTCCGATTCCATTATAGCGTCACACCCTGTCCGATGCAAGAATGCGGCCGCATTCTTTTCTTTTCGGACATATTTTTGACGCAAAACGTCTGCACCGACAGCATATCCGATCTGCGCCGCCGCATACATACCGGAAGAACGCGGTTCGTGTGCGCAAATCGCTTGCACGGTGCGGTGAAATATGGTATATTATCTATGTATACGATCACATCCGCCATCGGGCGCATCCAGAGGAGGGTTTTATGAAAACGAGAAGACTGCTTTCCGCCGTTCTGACGCTGATCCTGCTGTTCGGATCGTTTTCCGTTTGGCAGCGGGCGCGCGCCGACGGCGGCGTGAACATGCAAAACGTTTCGATCTCCGCCGACGGATATCTGAGCTGGTCTCCGTTCGCGGGGGCGAGCAAGTATCATTATTCGATCGGCGGGCACGGCAGAGAGACGACGGGAACGACCGCCGATCTGATCGAGATCTGCTCGTCGGCCGATTTCAGCAGCGGAACGTACCCGGTCAAGCTGTACGCGCAGGACGCGAACGGCACGCAGATCTCCGCGACGTGGACGGGCTCATACGACTACACGGAGGGTCCGAAGCTCGCGACGCCGACCAACGTCAGATGGAACAAGAACACCGTTTCGTGGGACGCGGTGGAAGGCGCGACGAATTATCTGATCCGGATGACCTGCGGCTCTTTACAGCCGGTCGCGACGGCGCTTTCCTGCTCGATCGACCTGACGGAATATCTCGCGCCCGGAACCAACACCTATCAGTTCGAGCTGATCGCCCGCGGACGCGGGTACCGGTTCAGCGATCCGTATACCCAGACCGTAACGCTCCGCAAGGCGCTGGCGACGATTTCGTCCGTGTCGATCTATCTGATGAGTCCCGTCGTCGGCGAGTATCCGAGCTACGATCCGTGGGTGCCCAAGGACTGTCACTGCTATTCGGCGGACTATACGTCCGGCAGCTTCAAAAACGACGTCATCTGGTTTGACAAAACCGATGAACGCTATCTGACGCCGGAAGGGAATCCGGACGCGGATGTTTTTGAACGCGGACACGTGTACCGCGTCACGGTCTGGCTGACGCCGGAGGAATACTACGAGTTTACCGACGACGTCAAAGGCGTTCTGAACAATTCGTATGAAATGACGTCGATGAACCATCCGAACCTGAATCAGGCGCGGTTTGAATACGTCTTCCCCGCGCTGAAGGAGTACTGCACCGTTTCGTTCGATTCGGACGGCGGCAGCGCGGTGGCGAGTCAGACGGTCGAATACGGCAAGACCGCG
>CAJOKM010000081.1 GCA_905235205.1 uncultured Clostridia bacterium
GTCAACAGAACCGTCCCTCCGTGTCGTCCTCGGTCAAGAGCGGAAGCGCTTTTTCTGTACCTTCCTGTCATTTCGTTTTCACGCTAACCGTCCCCTTGTGTTCAACCCCGCCTAACCCATACTGCTCCGAATTCATATGAGCTTATATCTCCCGCAGCGTCTGTCAAATATACTTCGATTGTAACCGGCTTTTCCGTAGTTTGAAGGCTCAAGGTCATATAACCCGATGTCCAATATCCCAAATCTGAGAAGAGTACAAGACCATCTTGTGTTAAATCCATATAGAGTGTCAGTTCTTGTGAACCCATAGGGTTGTTGTGCGGCATTTCAAATAGCTTCTTTTGATAGCACTCCTGAATGTCTTGCAGTGCTGCTTCTGCACGTTTCTTGGCTTTTGCTTTTTCGCTTTCACATGCTG
Organism: uncultured Clostridia bacterium; assembly: GCA_905235205.1. Classification (GTDB taxonomy): domain Bacteria; phylum Bacillota; class Clostridia; order Christensenellales; family CAG-138; genus UBA3792. The sequence continues at coordinate 419 of CAJOKM010000081.1, forward strand.
TACTTAAATCTAACTCCGATTCTCCGATTCGCAGTCTTTTCCATTCACCTTCATTGGATCGAATTGCATAGATCCCGTTATTTCTTCTTTCTAATACAACAAAGCCATAGGTTTCTTCTTGATTGATTCCCATCACAAAGGATTCCGCATTATCCACAATGCTTTGACATTCTTCGTCAGAAAGCTCCCGATGCGTCTTGGGCGAAAAAAACATACATCCTGAAAACGAGAGCAACAACAAAAATATCAATGCTTTTTTCATCCTGAGATCCCTCCTATATCAGTAGTTTTGGAACACAAGGGGACGGTTAGCGTGGGATGAATTCGATATTTCGTCCACATGGTGTATATGTGTCCGCTCGCCGGAGCATGGGTGTTCCTCTGTGTTCAAACTATCTCCACTATACCACGAAGTTTTCATTCCGTATATGTGTCCGCTCGCCGGAGCATGGGTGTTCTCTTGTCAACGTTCTGTCTGAGTCGGGTTTCCCCCCTTTATATAGTATTATATACAAACGGCATGCGTTGTCAACGAAAAGCCGGCCTCCCACGGCATTGACAGCGCTGCCCGATCCCGATACAATGGGTTCAATGAGATACGCCGGTCCCGTTCCGTGATCGGCGGATAGAAGGAGGGGTTCCCTTTGCAAAACCGTATTCTGCGCGTTGCATGCGTGCAGCTTCTACAGAAACCGACGCTTACGGAGACGCACGCGCACATTCGTGAGCTCGTCGGATCGATCCCGGACGGCGCGGCGGATCTTATCATGCTGCCGGAAATGTGGAACGGACCGTATGACGCAAAGCGATTCCCGGACTTTGCCGAGCCGGAAGGCGGCCCGTCCTGGCAGTTCCTTTCCGCGCTCGCAAAGGAAAAACGCGTGTACCTGTGCGGCGGCTCGATCGCGGAGCGGGACGGCGAACGCGTCTACAACACCGCATACGTTTTCGATCCCGACGGCAACCAGATTTCCAGGCATCGCAAGATGCATCTCTTTGACATCGACGTGAGCGGCGGACAGCGGTTTTTCGAGTCGGAAACACTGTCGGCAGGCAACCGCGCAACGGTGTTTTCCACGCCGTTCTGCGAAATCGGGCTTTGCATCTGCTACGATTTCCGGTTCCCCGAGCTTGCGCGGCTGATGACGAACCGCGGCGCGGAGGTGATCCTCGTTCCCGCCGCATTCAATCTGACCACCGGTCCCGCGCACTGGGAGATCCTGTTCCGAAGCCGCGCAATCGACAATCAGGTCTACACCGTCGGCGTCGCGCCCGCGCGCGATCCGAACGCGTCGTATCAGTCGTGGGGCCATTCGATCGTCTGCTCGCCGTGGGGCGACGTGCTCACGCAGGCGGACGAGCGCGAGACCGTATTCGTCGCGGCGCTGGACCTTGAGCGCGTGCGCACGGTCCGCCGCGAACTGCCGCTGCTTGCTCATCGCAGGACGGACCTCTACCGGCTGGAATGGACGGAATGAATGAAAGGAGCGATCCCTATGGAAACACTGTCGTTTCGGTTTGCAAAAGAGACGGACTGCGGGCTGATCCTGTTCTTTATTCGGGAGCTCGCCGCCTACGAAAAGATGTCGGACGAGGTCGTCGCGACGGAAGCGCTTCTGAAGGAATGGCTGTTTGAAAAGAAGCTTGCGGAGGTACTCTTTGCCTGCAAGGACGGCCGGGAGATCGGGTTCGCGCTGTTCTTTCACAACTTCTCCACGTTCGTCGGACGCGCGGGGTTGTATCTCGAAGATCTGTACGTGCTGCCGGAATACCGCGGCTGCGGCGCGGGAAAAGCGTTGTTGAAAAAACTCGCCGCGATCGCGAAGGAACGCGGCTGCGGGCGGATGGAATGGGTCTGTCTCGACTGGAACCGCCCGAGCATCGACTTCTATCTGTCCCTCGGCGCAGTGCCGATGGACGACTGGACGATCTACAGGGTTGCGGGAGGCCGCCTTGACGATCTGGCGGCCGAATAAACCGAAAAGGACCGTGAAACGCACGGTCCTTTTTTTGATCAGCCCGTTATTCGATTTCCGAGATCACGCGGTGCATGAAAACGTCGTTTTCGTCCATCGGAATCGTTTCGCAGAGCGCTTTTTCGAAACAGACGCAGATCGTTTTATCCGCGTTCCCGGTTAAAAACCGGTCGTAGTATCCCGCGCCGTGTCCGAGGCGTCTGCCGTCCTTTGATGCGGAAACGCACGGCACGAGGATCAGATCGAGCGCGTCCGGCCCGATCGTTTCCGAACAGTCCTTCGGTTCCATGATCCCGTACGCGCCGCGCTCCAGCTCGTCCGTGCTTTTGATGCGCACCGCAAGCATCTCCGCTTTTCCGATACACTTCGGCACGTAGACCGCTTTCCCGTCCGAAAGCGCCTGCGCGATGATGCGTCCCGTGTCCGGTTCGGTCGGCATGCTGATAAAGGCAAAGATCCGTTCTGCATCGCGATACATCCGCGACGAAAGCACCCGGTCCGAAATGCGTTCGCTCGCCGCCGCGCGATATGCCTCCGGCAGCGTTTTTAAAAGCGCGGAAATCTGTTTGCGGAGCTGTTTCTTCTGCTCCTGTAAGTCACTGCGCACAGACTCTCTTTCTCCTCCTGTCAGTCAATTGGATCTCTTCTGCATTCCGGCAAAAGTGTATCATATCGGAACCGGTTTTGCAAACGGGTATGACGAAAGCCCCGCAGACTTGCGGGGCTTTCGCTGTGTTGTTCGATTTTCTACTTGACCTTCGCGTTCAGGACATTCGACCACTGACCGTAGTATGTCATGCCCTCAAAGAGATGGTACGAGCGTACGCGCACATAGTAGGTCGTGCCCGACTTCAGGCTGCTGATCGTCGTTTCATACGTCTTCTTGTCGCCGATCGTGACCGTCTTCAGGTTCTGCGTGAACTTTGCGTCCGTCGCGATCTGCACCTGGTAGCCCGTGAATACGCTTGAACCCGTCCATTTCACCGTCAACTTCCTGCTGCCCGGCGTGACGCTGTTCAGCACGCGCGTGGTGATGCGCACCGTCGTCTTCAGCGGTCCGACCAGACCCAGGTTGTAATTGTCGCCCACGTTGCCGCCGATCATCTGATTCACAACCGGATCCAGCCTGCGCGCGAAGTATGCCTTGATGCCGTACTGGTATCGCGTGCCCGCGTAGACGTCCGTATCCGTCCAGGTCAGCTCTGTCGTGTTGTTCCAGCGCTCGAACGTCGTCCAGTCGGCGTCCACAAGGTTCCATGCGCGGCGGTAAATGACGTATCCCGCCGCATCCTTGACCGCCGTCCAGCTGATCTTGATGCCGTTTTCCACGTTCTCGACCTTCGTCCAGGTCGTTGCCGGCAGATAGATCTTGAACCACGTTCTGCAGTCCGTGTACTCCTTGTTCGGGAACGTGATGAAGATGTATCCCGTGCCCGCCATCGTGTTCTCTTTGTACTCCGCCTTGTACAGCGTGGACGGAATCACGTTGCCCTTTTCGTCGCGGACAATGTAGCCCGGCGTCTGCGGCTTCGTGTTGTAGACCACGTACGGCGTCGTGCCCTTGAACTCGACGTCCTTCGGATCGACCGTGACCGTCGCCGGCTTCTGCGCGATTGCCGGAATCGTCACGTTCTTGGTCTGCGTCTTGAACAGAGTGTTGGTAAACGTCGCCGTGTAAGTGCCAACGCCCGTCTTGCCCGGCGCGGGCTGTGTCGTGACCTTGTAGGTCGTACTGACCGTTTCGGTAATCACATGGCTTGCGTCGTTTTTGCAGACCGCTTTCGCCGTGACCGTCGTGTTGTCCTTTGACCAGGTGTAGGTCGGCGTGCCGTATGCGTGTCCGGTCGCCGGAACGTTCTCAACGACCTTGGTCTGCGTCTCGAACGCTTCGTTCGTGAACGTTGCCGTGTAGGTCGTCTTGCCCTTGCCTTCGCAGGTCGCCGCCGTGGTAACTTCGCTTGTGGTGTTCACGGTCTCGGTCTCGATATGCGTTGCGTCGTTTGCGCAGACGCGGGTCGCCGTGACCGTGCTGTTGTCCGCCGCCCATTCGTACGTGGGATCGCCCCAGTTATGTCCGGTTCCGGCTACCGTGATCGTTTCCTGCTCATTCAGCGCTGTGCTGCTGTTCCGCTCCTTCGTGGTCGCGGTGACGGTTTGATCCGCGCAGGTTTGTGCGCTGAACGTTACCGTGGCGATGGTCGTGGTCGCAGGCAGAGCCGTTTCGCCCTTCATGGCGTAAGCGACTGTGATGACGCCCGCGTTGTCATGATGGACGGAAACGAACAGGTTCTCTGCCGTGCCCTTTGCGCTGCTCACGTAGGCCAGCTCGTCGGGATCGTAATCGACCGTGAACAAGCCGTTCGTCGATGCTTCACTCTCGGAAAGCGCAATCGTGCCCTCGCTTGCTTCTCCGCCGACGGTGCGGCGCGCACGGCGATGACCGGCGCTCGCTTCCGGATCGGGCTCGGCGATCTCTGCCGCTTCTTCCGGCTCTTCCGGCTCGACGATCGATTCGTCGACCGGTTCTTCGATCACTTCTTCGACCGGTTCGTCGATGATCTCCGCCGGTTCGTCGATCGCTGCCCTCAATGCCTTGCTGTTGTATTTCTCAGCTTCCGCGGCAAGACGCGACATGATTGCCGGCGTCATCAGCTCGTCGCGGGCCATCAGCGGCTTGAGGTTCAGTTCGCCGAGGCCCTCGCTCATCACCTCGTCGCCGACCGATGCCGGCGCAACGGAGCCGTTCACATAGAAGCCGACTGCCGGCCAGACGTCCTCGCCGAAGTTCCCGGCATGATAAATTGCGCCGGACGTCGGATTGATGATGATCAGCTCGGCAACGTCGCCGTCCGTATGACCCCAATAGAGGTAGGTCCCGTCATAGTACAGCGTCTGATACAGGAACGACGTGCTGATGCCGGTATCGACAACAAGCGTAGGATTGCTGAACGTAACGCTGTTACTGATCCTCATCTGGGTCTGCCAGATCTTTCCGTTTTCATCGAGGAAGTAGAAGTAAGATGAGGTCGTGCCGATCTGTCTTGCGGCAACCGCACAGACATATACGTCATCGCCGCTGGTGGCGGAAATATCCAGGAGGCCGTACGGGAAGCCGCTATAGGTTCCGTAATCCTCATCCTCTTCCGGCGCAAGGTTGCCGAAGATCAGATACGGCGCGAACGCATATACAAAGTATCCGGTATACTGCGAGGATGCTCTTGTCATATCGAACGCCATGACGAAGTTCTCGCCGTACTCGCTCAGTGCGTAGGACGTGCGGTTGACCGAATACAACATCGTCACCTGCGAGCTCATATCCAGCGTGCCGGCATGGAGCGCTGTTGTGCTGCTCATAAACGCGCTGTGCAGTTCGAGGTTCTTCGCATCGTTGTGGAGCTTGGTCCACGTCGGCAGGGTGCTCGCATTGAACGAGGAGAAGTATACGCCGCCTTCTTCGTCCCAGACGATGCCGTTCAGGTTCTTATTGACGCTGACGACCGTCACGTTGCACTCGCCATACTTCGTGGCGTCCGCATCCGAGGTTGCGCGGATCGTTGCCGTGCCGGCGGCAACCGCCGTCACCGTGCCGGTCTGATCGACCGTTGCAACGTTCGTGTTGCTCGAGGACCAGGTGACCGTGCGCGGGCTTGCCGTCAAAGGCGCGACCTTTGCCGTCAGGTTTGCCGTATTGCCCTTATACAGCTCAACTGCTGTCGGCGTGACCGTCACAGAGGATACGCTGTACGGATCGACATCATAGCTGATCGTGGTTTTGACGTATAGGTAGATATTGCTTGAATTGCTATCTAAACCAAATGAATTGTTTGCATAACGCAGATAACGATTATAACTGTTATCTCTTAAGGTATTTGTCCCCCATGTCCACTTATTGTTGCTATTTGATGTGCTGAAAGTAAGGGAATATGTATAATTCAAAAATTGCCCACTTCTTGATACAGCCAAATAGTTGCGGTCGTTCAAAAATGTTGCTTCGTTGTTGCTTCCACCAGCATTCCAAACGGATGTCGCGGCAACATCGGCACTGTCGATGTAAACGGCGTTGCTCGTCTCCGCGTTACCCGCCTTGACCGTAACCGCATTCGTAGCAACCGTGGTTCCGGTACGGCCAAGCGCATAACCGGAGCCGGTTGCATTGGTGTTCACGATCAGATAATCA
>CAJOKM010000082.1 GCA_905235205.1 uncultured Clostridia bacterium
CTCAGCGCTTACGCCCGCCTGCTCATAGTAGGGAAGCGCATAGGCGGTGAACTGCTCGGGCGTGAGCTTTCGCACATACTCGGCGTTCATCCAGGTGAGCTTGTTCACGTCGAAGATGGCGGGGGACTTAGACATCCCGTCCACGGAGAACGCCTTTACGAGCTCGTCCATCGTGAAAAACTCGCGCTCGTCGCCCGGGTTCCAGCCTAAAAGCGCGACGTAGTTGACGATCGCTTCCTTGAGGTAGCCCTTGTTGAGATAATCCTCAAAGTACGCGTCGCCGTCGCGTTTCGAAAGCTTATGCGTCGCGTCGCGCATGATCGGCGTCATGTGAATATACACCGGCTTTTCCCAGCCGAACGCGTCGTACAGAAGATTGTACTTCGGCGTGCTCGAAAGGTACTCGTTGCCGCGCATGACGTGCGTGATGCCCATCGTGTGGTCGTCGATGACGTTTGCGAAGTTGTAGGTCGGCATGCCGTCCGCCTTGATCAGGATCATGTCGTCGAGATCGGCGCAGTCCACCGCGATATGCCCGTACAGCACGTCGTCAAACGATGCTTCGCCGCGCTCGGGCACGTTCTGACGGATCACGTACGGCTCGCCCGCGTCGAGACGGCGGCGAATCTCCGCGTCGCTCAGATGCAGGCAGTGCTTGTCATATTTGAACGTCTCGCCGCGCTTTTGCGCTTCCTCGCGGCGCGCGGCAAGCTCCTCTTCGGTGCAGAAGCAGTAATACGCCTTACCTTCCTTCACAAGCTGCCGGGCGTAGGGGAGATACATGCCCTTGCGCGCGCTCTGCACGTAGGGACCGTAATCGCCGCCGACGTCGGGACCTTCGTCCCACTGCATGCCGATGCTTTTCAGAGTGCGGTAGATCACGTCGACCGCGCCGGGCACGTAGCGGCTCTGATCGGTGTCCTCGATGCGCAGAATGAACTTCCCGCCGTTCGCTTTGGCGTACAGGTACGTGTACAGCGCGCTTCTGAGGTTTCCGAGATGCATATAACCCGTCGGGGACGGGGCTTCCATGTCCTTCTCCTTAGGAAATCTTGAACGAGTCTTTGAGCCCGACGACACGGTTGAATACCGGCAACGTTTCGGTCGAATCCGGGTCCTTCGCGTAATAGCCCATGCGCACGAACTGGAACGAATCGCCGACGGCGGCGTCGTTCAAAGCCGGCTCAATGAAGCCGCGCCTGACTTCGAGCGAGTTCGGATCGAGAAGCTCCGTGAAGTCTTCGATCTGCTCATTCTCGGCGGCTTCACGCATCAGCGGACCGTAGTGCCGGAACTCCGCCGGGACCGCGTCCGCGGCGGCGATCCAGTGCAGCGTGCCCTTGACCTTGCGTTCGCATTCGCCGCTTCGTGTCTCGGGATCGTAGGTCACGTGCACCTCGGAAACGGTCCCGTCCGGTTCCGTCTTCCACGAAACGCACTTGACGATGTACGCGCCTTTCAAGCGCACCTCGCCGTCCGGCTTCAGACGGAAGAACTTTTTGACCGGCTCCGCCATAAAATCGCTCTGCTCGATGTAGAGCTCGCGTCCGAAGCGCATCGTGTGCGTGCCGGAGGTCGGGTCGTTCGGGTTGTTCTCGATCTCGACGGTCTCAAAGCGGTCCGGCTCCCAGTTGTCGACGACGAGCTTCAACGGCTCGGTGATCGCCATGCGCCGGAGCGCGTTTACATTCAGGTTCTCGCGCACGCAGTGCTCTAAGATCGCGGTATCGACCACGGAATCCGCCTTGGCGACGCCGATGCGGTTCAAGAAGTCGCGCACGGCGGCGGCGGGATAGCCGCGGCGGCGCATCGCGCACAGCGTCGGCATTCTCGGATCGTCCCAGCCGCTGACAAAGTGCTCCTCGACGAGCCGCCTTAGGTAGCGCTTGGACATGATCGTATTGGTAAGGTTCAGCCGCGCAAACTCGATCTGCCGCGGCTTGTCGCTAAACCCGCACGCGTCGACCACCCAGTCGTAGAGCGGGCGGTGCGCTTCGTATTCCAAAGAGCACAGCGAGTGCGTCACGCCCTCGATCGCGTCCTGGATCGGATGCGCGAAATCGTACATCGGATAGATGCACCATTTGTCGCCGGTCTGATGATGCGAAATGTGCAGGATGCGGTACATCGCGGGATCGCGCATGTTGATGTTCGGCGAAGCCATATCGATCTTCGCGCGCAGCGTCTTTGCGCCGTCGGGGAACTCGCCGTTTTTCATGCGTTCAAAGAGGTCGAGGTTCTCCTCGACGGAACGGTCGCGCCACGGGCTGTTTCTGCCCGGCTCGGTCAGCGTGCCGCGGTACTCGCGCATCTCGTCCTTAGAAAGATCGTCCACGTACGCCTTGCCGTCCTTGATGAGCTTCACGGCAAGCTCATAGCACTGATCGAAATACGATGAGCCGAAGCGGAGCTGATCCCACTCGAATCCCAGCCAGTGAATGTCTTCTTTGATCGCCTCGACGTACTCGACGTCCTCCTTGGTGGGGTTGGTGTCGTCGAAGCGCAGATTGCAGGTGCCGCCGTACTCCTCCGCAATGCCGAAGTCCACGGTCAAAGCCTTGGCGTGTCCGATGTGCAGGTATCCGTTCGGTTCGGGCGGAAACCGCGTTTTGACGCGCCGGTTCAAGTGCCTGAGGTCCTCTTCGACAAACTCTTCGATGAAGTTTTTGCTCCGTTCTTCCATTTCGGTTCCTTCCCGCCGGAGAGATTCTCCGAACAATTTCCCATTTTAATAATTTATTATAGCGCTTTTCGGTGCGTTTCACAAGAGCGATTTGCATTTTTTAGACCGAAGTGCATAATGCCGGACGCAGTGCACACACTAACGGCGCCGGAAAACGGCAGATCAAAAAACGGAGGAACTGATATGTCTTTTTTGAATGAATCCAAACGTGAACAAACCGACCGGAACCGTACGACCGATCCTTCTGAGCGCAGACGCAATACCGACTCGAACCGTGACGGCGACAGCCAGCGCAACCGCAGCGATCGCGAACTGTTCGGGCCGGAACGCATCTGACCGTGCGGCGAGCCAAGCGTCCGCGCATGCGGTATGTACCGCGCGGCACCGTCACGATCCCGTCCGACGTGACCGGCAGCTATACCGGAACGGCGGAGGACGGCTCGAACCCGGTCCAGGACGCGGACGATCTTTGAATAAAGGAGGCTTCTTTCGTGAAGCCTCCTTTATTCGTGCCTGCACTTGTCACCGGGTGACATTCAAACGGTCACGGGACGACAACCGCATTGTCATGCGGTGACCCCACCCCCGGTCATGCGGTGACCCCACCCCCGGTCATGCGGTGACCCCACCCCCGGTCATGTGGTGACCCCACCCCCGTCACCAGGTGACCGGGAAATAAATAATAATAGTAATCTTATCATGGGCGACGTTCCGTCAGTCGGTATAAACGCGCGCGAAGCGACGGACGGGACAGACAGGAAAGACAGAGATCGGCAGTAAGGCCGGTTCTTTTATTTATTGACTTACTTCACCGTTTCGTATACAATATGTTGTGGTATGGATCGCTTGTGCGGTCAACGCCTTAAAACGAATGCGCCTAAGGAGGAAAGGACGTTCGTCAGCGCCCGACCCGGGAGGGTGACGAGGAATGGCAGTCCATCGAAAGATTCGGCGGATGCTGCCGCGGCAAGGGGCGTGCCGACAGCGGGAACACAAAAAGCGGAATCAACACCGTAACAGAAGTTCCCGCGGCGTCTCCGGCAAAGAACACAGCACGTTCTGTTCGCGCAAAGACGCGCGTACATTGGACAGGGTGCATTTTGCGCTTTGCCGATTCTGAAAAGGGGAAAAAACATGAGAGTCATCATACAGGACAACTATGACAAAATGAGCAGGTGGGCGGCGGAGCACATTGCCGCCGCGATTCGCAAGCACAAGGGCGAGCGCCCGTTTGTGCTGGGACTTCCGACGGGATCGAGCCCGATCGGCGTATACCGGGAGCTGGTTCGAATGAACCGCGCGGGCGAGCTTTCGTTTGCAAACGTCGTCACGTTCAATATGGACGAATACATGGGACTGCCGCACGAGCACGATCAGAGCTACTGGTACTTCATGCACGACAATTTCTTCGATCATCTGGTCGATATGAAGCCCGAACACATCCATATCTTAAACGGCATGACCGACGATCCCGAGGGCGAATGCGCCCGTTACGAGGAGAAGATCGCGTCGTACGGCGGGATTGATCTGTTCATGGGCGGCATCGGCGTGGACGGACATCTCGCGTTCAACGAGCCGTACACGTCGCTGTGCTCGCGTACCGGCGTGCGCGAGCTCACCACCGACACGCGCATCGTCAACTCGCGCTTTTTCGGAAACGACCCCGAAAAGGTGCCCGGTAAAGCGCTTTCGGTCGGCATCGGCACGGTGACCGACGCCAAAGAGGTGCTGGTGCTCATCAGCGGGCACAACAAAGCGCGCGCGCTGGCGGCGACCGTCGAGGGCGGCGTGAGCCAGAAGTGGACGTGTTCGGCGCTGCAGCTGCATCCCAATGCGATCATCGCCTGCGACGAGGCGGCGTGCGGCGAACTGACCGTCGATACCTACAAGTACTTCCTCGACATCGAGAGAAACGAGAGGCTGTGATATGCTGACAATTCAGGACTTATTCGATCTCGACCACACGCTTGCAAAGGACTATCTTTCGGCGTTCACCTATCCGTGGGAAGCGCTGAAAGGCCTGAAGGACTTCATCCTCCGGCTCGGGCCGACGCTCGGCGGGGACTATGAAGAGGTCTGCGAGCACGTGTGGGTGCACAAAACCGCAAAGGTGTTCCCGTCGGCGTATCTCGGCGCGCCGTGCATCATCGGACCCGAGACCGAGGTCCGACACTGCGCGTTCATCCGCGGCAGCGCGCTGGTCGGCGCGAACTGCGTGGTCGGCAACTCGGTCGAGCTCAAGAACGTGATCCTGTTCGATCATGTGCAGACGCCGCACTACAACTACGTCGGCGACTCGATTTTAGGCTATTACAGCCACATGGGCGCGGGCTCGATCACCTCGAACGTGAAGAGCGACAAGCAGCTGGTCGTCGTGCACAACGGAGAAGAGCAGATCGAGACCGGCATCAAGAAGTTCGGCGCGATGCTCGGCGATCACGTCGAGGTCGGCTGCAACGCGGTCTGCAATCCGGGTACGGTGATCGGGCGCAACTCGAACGTGTACCCGACGACCTGCGTGCGCGGCGTGATACCGGAAAACAGCATTGTGAAAAACGACGGAACGATTGTGAGGAAAACCAATGGGTAAGTATTTCGGAACCGACGGCTTCCGCGGCGAAGCCAACAAATCGCTGACCTACGAACACGCGGTCAGGATCGGCCGCTATCTCGGCTGGTACTACGGCGCGCGGCAGGACAAAAAGGCGCGCGTGGTCATCGGCAAGGACACGCGAAGAAGCAGCTATATGTTCGAGTACGCGCTGTGCACCGGGCTGATGGCGTCGGGTGCGGACGCGTACATCATGCACGTCACCACCACGCCGTCCGTCGCGTATATCACGCGGGTGGACGATTTCGACTGCGGGATCATGATCTCGGCGTCGCACAACCCGTACTATGACAACGGCATCAAGCTTTTAAACGGGCACGGCGAAAAGATGGACGAGGAAACGATCCTAAAGGTCGAGGACTACCTTGACGGCAAGTGCGAGGTCCCGATCACCGAAGGACACGACATCGGCAGGACCGTGGACTACGTCGCGGGCAGAAACCGCTACATCGGCTATCTGATCTCCATGTCCAAGTACAGCTTCAAGGGCAAGAAGGTCGGACTGGACGCGGCGAACGGCGCGGCATGGATGATTGCGCGCGGCGTGTTCGACGCGCTCGGCGCCAAGACGTACGTCATCAACGACGAGCCGGACGGCTATAACATCAATACCGGATGCGGTTCGACGCACATCGAGGGACTGCAGAAATTCGTCGTGGAAAACGGACTCGATGTCGGGTTCGCGTTCGACGGCGACGCCGACCGGTGTCTGTGCGTGGACGAAAAGGGCAACGTCGTGACCGGCGATCACATCCTGTATATCTACGGACTGTACATGAAGGAGCGCGGCAAGCTCTTAAACAACAAGGTCGTCACGACCGTCATGTCCAACTTCGGACTCTATAAGGCGCTGGATAAGGTCGGCATCGAGTACGAAAAGACCAAGGTCGGCGACAAGTACGTCTACGAGAACATGGTGAAGAACGGACACCGCATCGGCGGCGAGCAGAGCGGACACATCATCTTCACCAAGTACGCGACGACCGGCGACGGCATCTTAACGTCACTGAAGCTGATGGAGGTTCTGCTTGCCAAGGGCAAGCCGATGAGCGAGCTCGCGGCGCCGGTCGTGTTCTATCCGCAGGTATTGAAGAACGTGCGCGTCAAATCGAAGCCCGACGCGCAGAACGATCCCGACGTGCAGGCGGCGGTCAAACGGGTCGCCGACGCGCTCGGCGACGCGGGGCGCATCCTGGTGCGCGAGAGCGGCACCGAACCGGTCATCCGCGTCATGGTCGAGGCGGACACGAACGAGATCTGTGAAACGTATGTCGACGACGTGATCGCGGTCATCAGACAAAAGGGACATCTTGTATAACCAAGCGAACCGAAACGGACGGTGCGAAACAAACATACGGCAGTTCGCAAGCCGGCATGGGAAACGAAATGACACCACGGATCAAGAAATCCGTGGTGTCTATGCCTTGCCCAACACGCTTTGGACTTTCCATACAGGGACGTCCTTGCCCAAATGAAATGAAACATATTAGAATACGCTTAGCTTCTCTGCTGCATAGCTGCTATACCAACGTTTAACCGATAATGTCCCAAGAACCAGTATCAGAATAAAAAGGATCGCTGCTGAAATCAGCGGATTACACAGCATGGGTCGTCCGAAGGATCCACCGATCAAGGATGTCACATGCGCAAAAGGATTAAAGCAGTAGGCAAAAACTGTGGATTGCGAAATCCGATCAAGTTCGGTATAAAAGGGCGTGATCATAACGATTAACATATACAGCATATTAATCACAGGCGACGCAATGTTAGGATTGCGAAATAGCCCGCCTAAAACCATTGAAGTTACAGAGAGAAACAGAAAAGCGAGCGCCATTGACACGATCAGCAGGATCACGTTTATGCTGCTATGAGAAATTAGATTGATAAGAATCAAGACAGCTAAGAATGGAAGCCCAACCAAAGCATGGTATGCACATCCGCCTATATGCACAAACAGTGGACGAACCTTAAACGTTGCATACTGTTCAATGGTGGTAATCGAATTGCTGTTTGCTATCATCGACGCCTGCATGTTGATAAAAAGCGAAAAGAACATGGAAGTGAACAGGCCGATAGAATAAACTTCAATCGGTTGTGCGTTGTTTGTTGAGGCAAGGGTAATCAGCAAATATGAACTCGGAAATATGATAACAAGCATCAAATACTGCAACAGAAAGAATCGGAGATTTTTGAAATTGATCCACATGCTTGTTCTGATTGTATGTAACATGTTAATTCATCCTCTTTTCCTTCAACATAGAGAGAAGCCCCTCATAAAAAGCAGGGTGTTCACAGGTTAAACTGTATATGACAACCGCTTTTGTCAGCTCATAAAGTAAATTGAGCATTTGGGCAATATCTTGAGTAACAATTGAAAAACAGTCGCCCTCATAATGATAGTTACAATCGCCATCATTCAATATGAATTGTGTCCGTATTCCATCGTCCACACGAATCGTGCACCGGCAGAATTCATTCTGAACCTCTTGGGGATTTCCAGAAAAAATAACTGAGCCATCCTGAAGAACGATAAGCTTTGTACAAAGTTTTTTAACCTCAGATATATCGTGCGATGACAAGAGGATTGCACGCCCCCTTTTCCGTTCATCGAGTATAAGTTGCCAAATATGCTCCTTCGTCATAGCGTCAACCATGGAAGTCACTTCATCCATTACGAGGTTCGTTGCGTCTTGTACCAACATGCAGCCGAAGGAAAGGAGTTTTCTCTGTCCGCCAGACAGCGTATAAGCCGGCTGGCGTGCAATGTGCGACAGCCCGGTTCTCTCCAAGACGCTCTCAATTCGTTTTACGGCTTCTTTTTTGGGGATATTCAAATACTTGGTTGTTGCAAGGAGCGATTCGCGCACGGTCAATGCCGGATAAATTGCCGGCGCCTGCGGAATGTAAGCAATATTTTGCATATTGTTTTCTTTTCCGTCAACGAGGATCGTTCCTTCGCCGATTTTAAGCACACCAAGCATTTGTTGCATCAATGTGGTCTTCCCGGATCCGTTGGGACCAACCAATGCAACGATTTCTCCGTGATGAACGGTAAAACTGATTTTTTTATTCGCTTGTATGCCGGTCGGATATGTTTTTGAGACATTTTGAATTTCAATCATTACATCCTCCGAATTCTTGATGTTTTTCAATCTTTTTGTTTACCACATATGGCAGCAAACGATCAAGGAGGGCTTTTCTGCATTCCATATTCGGCATGATGCATCCTCCGTAACACAGCCCGCCATACATACATGTTTCAACGCAGGTTTTTCTTTCATAAAGCGCTTTGTACCATTCATTGTCATGTATCAAAAACTCAGCATCTTTAGTTATGGTCCCTACTGTTTTTTCATACAAACGCGCAGGACACGTGTATACATTGAGCTGTTCGTCTATGGCAAAAGAACCCCTCATAGTGGCAACGCAAGGAGCGTATTCAAGTGCTGGAAGCGCATCATAGCCTTTCCTTTTTGCATATTCTATCAATTCTAATATATCGATGATGTCATTCAGTTCGGTTTCGTTTCTTTTTTTCTGTCCTTTGAAGACGGTTGCAAAACTAAGGTGGATTTTATCCTGATAACGTACTGACAATACGTCGACAACTTCCTTATAAGAATCAAGGGAGGGAGAAGATACATTAATCCTGATACACACCTTGCCAGGTATTATTTGAACCAAAGAGTCAATGTTTTCAATGATGGTATCGTAGGTTCCGGTCTTTGCAGGAGTTATCCTGATTGAATCATGCAAATGGCGATTTCCATCCAGCGTTATCTGAACATGAAATGTCGCATATTTTTTTATCTCAGCAAGCAAAGAATCCGACATCAAGTATCCATTAGTAATGAGCGTGTTACTGTATTTCCCTTTGATTACACAACTTCAAAATGCTTTATACTCCGAGGGGTAGCAACAAAGGTTCCGCTGCTACCCACAATCACTTACGATAGCAGTATGCCATGACAGTCTGTTCTTTAACTATGTTCCAATCTTGATCGGGTTACAAAAGACGCAGAAGTTGGGTTCGTTACATTGCATGATACCTTCTTCGATAATCTCGATACGATCATTATCTTTCATACATAGCACCTCCTTTCGATATATTTCAAGAACATTTACTGCTATGCGTGACAGTATCGTTTGGATAATCCTTTGTTGACGCTGCAATAAATGTTGCTTGATCGGTTTGAGCACAATATCGTGTTTGAAAGCGTAATATAGGTCGATCCTTGATGAAAATCCTTTCGAGCTTTTATCCATTAAGGTATATCATATGTGTACTAACGGTCTACAAATCTTTATCGACCATATTTCGTGTTTTTCAAAACAATCAAAACGCTTATTCAATTGGATTGTTCGGAATGTTTCTGTTCTCAGACGCGGCAGACTTTGGAAATAGCGCCGTCCTTTTTGTTCACACAATCGCCGAAAGGGGACATATCTTCGCCACAAGATCGGGGAAAACTGTTCACAAAGAAATCGCACTTTGTTCAAAACAACCTGCTATGATGGGTACGATGGGATGGAAAAGAATATCGCGGGTCGGACGGAGCGGAAACGGGCGAAAACCGATCCAAGATATTGCGGAAAAAGGCGGTTTTACACGCAAAATACGGCGCTGTATCGGCGCAGCGCGAGACCGGTACGAGCCCGCGCGAAAAAATGCGAACAAATTTTCACCGCCAAAAACAACGCGCAAAAAAGCACTGCGATTCGCAAAGAGACGGTCCGCGCGTCCGGGAAAATCCGAAAGAAAGCGTCCCGGATGCCGTTTGATAAGCCGGATATAGAGCCGGCGCATACGGGAGGAGTTATGACACAAGCACATAAGAAAAAGAGAAGGAGAAAGGTACAGCCGCGCTTTTACGTGATCATCACGATGTTCATCGTGCTGATCCTGCTGCTGATCTTTCTGTTGGCGTTCCTGGTTCGCTGGGCATGCGTGAACATGAACCGTGACGAAGGGCTCGAGCCCGTGGCGTTCAGCGATTTTGTGAAGGGCGCAACGCCCGCGCCGACGCCCACGCCGACGCCGTCGCCTACGCCGGAACCGACGCCGACGCCCAAACCCACGCCGTACATGGTTGCGGCGTCCAATCCGGAACAGTACGGGTATGTGCCGCACATCGAGGTTGACGGAACGGAGATTGCCGCGAACAGCTATACGCGCGCGGAGCAGATCGCGTTCCCGGACGCGGACGCGTACAACGCCGACAATCTGAAGGGCATTCTGACGTTCCGCGGCAACAACTGGCGCAACAGCGCAAGCGTCGGCACGGTCGAGCTTACGGAGAACAAGATGACCAAGATCTGGTCGTACAAGATCAGCTCGCTGACCAAAGGCGGCGGCAGCGGAAACTGGTCCGGCTGCGGCTGGACGGGCCAGCCTTTGATCGTGCAGTGGCCCGCCGAAACGCGCAGGATCATGAATCTGTACGACTGGGCGAAGGAGAAGGAGAACCTCGTCGAAGTCATTTATCCGACCGAGGACGGCAATATCTACTTCCTCGATCTCGAAACGGGTCAGGAAACGCGCAACAAGATCGTTCTGAACGTGCCGTTCAAGGGCACCGGCAGCATCGATCCGCGCGGATATCCGCTGCTGTACTGCGGCTCCGGCGATCAGTATGAGAACGACAGCCAGAAATCTCGCGCGTTTATCATCAGCCTGATCAACGGCACCACGCTGTATGAGTTCGGCAAACAGGGCACCGACAGCTTCGCGCGGCGCAAGTGGTACGCATACGATTCCGCGCCGCTCGTGGACGCAAAGACCGATACGCTGATCTATCCGGGCGAGAACGGCATCGTGTACACGATGAAGCTCAATACGGTTTACGACCCGACGCTCGGCTCCATCTCGGTCAATCCGTCGAACGTCGTCAAGTTCCGCTACGACTGCAACAACATCTACGACGACATCGACAAAGCCGATTCCACGCACAAGTGGCAGGGCTTTGAGGGCAGCGCGGCCGCGTGGAACGGATTCCTGTATCTCAGTAGCAACGACGGCTTGTTCCAGTGCATCGATCTCAACACCATGCGCTGCGTGTGGGTCGCCAACACCGAGGACGACACCAACGGCAGTCCGGTGCTCGACGTGATTTCGGACACCGAAGCGTATCTGTACGTCGGCACGTCGCTGCACTTCAACAAGGACGGGAACAACACGGGCGTTGCGCCGTTCTTCAAGATCAACGCCATGACCGGCGAGATCCTGCCGTACGGCCGGTACGGACTGACCGTATACACGGTCTCGGGCGTTTCGGGCGGCATCCAGTCGACCGCCGCGGTCGGCAGACAGGACAGCAACATCTCCGATCTCGTGTTCACGACGATCGCGCGGTATCCGGATAAGGAGGCGGGCGTGCTGGTCGCGCTCGAAAAGGATACGTTCAACGTGCGCTGGAAAATGGACATGGACGCGTATTCATGGTCAAGTCCGACGGTCGTGTACAGCGGCGCGGGCAAAGGCTATGTGATCCAGGCGGATTCCAAGGGAAGGCTCTACCTGATTGACGGCGAGACCGGCGCCGTGCTCGGCACGAACGGTACGCTGACCGACTCGAACTTCGAGGCGTCGCCCGCCGTGTTCGGCAACATCCTTGTGGTGGGGTGCCGCGGCGATCAGCTGATCTTCGGCATCCGGCTGTCGTAATGGAAACGTACGGATAAATCGCTCTACGGAGAATAGATCAAATGAAAAAGCGTTTAGTATTCTTCCTTGTCGTTTTACTTCTGTGTGGATCGTTTGCATGCAAGACCGACAAAGCGACGGTAATCGGAGGAATGGACCAAACATATGAAACAGTAACTTCACAGTTGATTGGAAAAGGCTGGACGGACAAAACCGGAGAGATTGCAGAGCTTGATCCGGCTTTGGAAACATGGTTTGCGTGGTTCACAAAGGACGGTCAAACGTTGATGATCTATTTCGAGGATGATTTTACGAGATACGGCGACGAGGCGTGCCCGACGGCATACGTACTGTACGGTTCGGATGGTTCAGTACTTGAATGGGAAGGAATGAAACCGATTGATCACGCGATTGTCGATTCGTATATGTCACAGGAGTCCATCTGCTTTAAAGATCTGGCAGGTTATTATGGACTTGATGTTGCAGAGGATGACTATGTCTATCTCTTGGACGATGGTCGTATTGCGATTGAAACTTTAGGGCATGAAGACCGCAACAGCGATGAGGATTTTCGGATGATTCGAGTCATTCCGTAAACACACAGAAACAAAACAGACCGGTTCCCGCTTCCGGGCGGGAGCCGTTTCTTTCATCAAAAATCCGAAAATAGTTTGCATTTTTCTCGTTGCGTGCAGGCGGAGGATACGGTATAATCACATATATGGCAAGGAAGAATACACGGTCCGTACAACCGAGATTTTTGTTATTCCTCACGTCGGTGTTCATTCTGGTGATCGCCGTCGCGCTTTTGGTCGTGTCCGTCAAATACGGCAGTTCGATGTGTTCGTCCGGCACGCGCTGCGGCGGGGCTCCCGACGCGCTTGCGATCGGCAGCACGATCATCGACACCGGCGACGGCGCGTCGGCCGCGCCGAACCGCCCGGAGCAGAGCACGACCGAATCGAGCGTGATTCCCGATCCGCCCGCGCTGAGCGAAAGCACGAAATACGCGGTCAACGCGGCGGACGAAGCAAAGCCCGCGGCGTTCGGATTTACCTATGAGATCCGCAAGAACAACCGCGAGGACGTCTATTCCTCGAACCCGAACGAGAACGCGTACGCGTTCGGCGCCGCGTCGGGCTATACCGGCGTGAAAGGCGTTACGACCTTTGCGGGCAACCATTACCGGACCGGGTCGGCGTACGGCACGGCGAACGTCACGATGCAGACGATGGAACAGGTCTGGTCGTACAGCATCGGCTCTTCGAAAGGCTTTTCGGGCGCGACGTGGACCGGTCAGCCGCTGATCGTGACCTGGGAGGGCGAGACGCTGAAAACGCTCGGCGTGCGCGAGGAGTACCGGGCAAAGGACAGCTTAAACGAGGTCATTCTCTGCGCCGCGGACGGCAATATTTACTTCTTTGAACTGGAAACCGGCAACCGCACCCGCGACAATATCGTGATCGGCGAACCGATGTTCGGAACGCCAACGCTCGATCCGTCCGGCGCGCCCATGCTGTATATCGGACAGGGTACGGCGACGGAGGGCAATAAATCCGCGACGTACGCGGTGAACCTGTGCTCCAATACGGCGCAGACGATCGTCAGCGGCAAGGACTACGCGGGACGGCGCGGCGACTGGTCGGCGTTCGATTCGAGTCCCTTGATCATCGAGGATACGCTGATCTGGCCGAGCGAAAACGGCGTTTTATACCTGATCCCGCTGAACACAAGCTACGACGCGCAAAGCGGATCGCTTTC
>CAJOKM010000083.1 GCA_905235205.1 uncultured Clostridia bacterium
CAACGCCTCCGCTGCGCTACCAATCGCTTGCGGGTCTGTTCGCGGCGACGCGTTTGTTTTTGGAAAAAGTCGGCCGGCTTTCGTGACGCGTCACCGCTCACCCTCTCCGCTGCGGCTCCTTTCCGCAAACGGTCACGCTCGGTTCGCCTGTTCGCTTGCAAGCGCGCTCACGACGGCTCTCTCTCGCTACCAACCTTTTGCGGTATTGCGCCTGCGGCGCGGCTGGCAAGCGGATTCTCCTGTGGAGAATCTTCCTGAACCTGCCCAAAGGGCGGATTTCACCGCCGCAGGCGATTTCACCCGCGCAGCGGATTTCACCCGTCCGACGGACGGATTTCACTTTGCAAAACTTGCGGCGCAGCCGCAATTCTATCTTTCAACCTGCCCGAAGGTCGATCATAACGCGCGCAGCGCGCATCACGCGGCGCACGCCTTTCGCGCGGAAAAAGGATGTTCTTTCCCGCGTTTTTATGATACAATAGATATGTGAAATTTTGGAACGGCTGGTCTTTATCCCGTCAACGGGAACCGTTCCTTTGCGCCCGGAGAAAGGAGCGTCGTCATGATCGTCAACATTCTGATCTTTGTACTCAGCATCATTCCGTCCGTTTTGATCTTTCTATGGCTCAGAAACCGTCACAAGGACGATCCGCTGTACCGAAAAAGCTGCAACTCGGCGTTCATCCGGGGCATCGTCAGCGTGCTGCCGATCCTGGTGCTTTCGGGCGTTCTGTTTCTTTTGAACGGCGTCATACGGGTCTTCCTTCTGCAAAACGCCGACATCCTGTATAAAGCGATCTATACCTTCGTCGTGCTGGCGTTCGCCGAGGAGCTCGTGAAGTTCCTTGCCTTCCGCCTGCTTCTGAAAAAGAAGTTCTGCGCGTATTCGTGGGCGGACGTCGTCGCGCTGATGGTGATCATCGGAACGGCCTTCGGGCTGATCGAGGACCTTCCGTACGCGATTGGCGCGGATGCGATCACGATGCTGGTGCGCGGCTTTACGATGGGTCACGTCGGCTACGGCTTTCTGATGGGCTGGTTCTACGGCAAAAAGCTGTATACCGGCAAAAAGCGGTACGGCGTGATCGCGTTCCTTCTGCCGTGGCTGCTCCACGGGCTGTACGATTTTTCGCTGTCGCCGGAGCTGCTCGCCTGGAACGAGAATCTGGCGATCGTTGCGATCGTGCTGGCGCTGGTCGATCTTGTGATGCTCGCGCTGATGTTCCGTTTCTTCCTGCACGCCCGCAAAACGGAGCGGTACAACGTGCCGGTCACGGCGGCGGAGGCAATGCCGGCGCAGGAATCCGCTTCTGTCGAAACGGACGGTGCAAAAGCCGGATAAACGAAGCAGCGGTCCGACCGCGCTTGAAACGGCATCTGTTTTGCAGATTTGCCAATGATAACCTGACTGGCTTTTGACTGCATCTTGCGTTTTTCATCTCAGAGTGCCCGGAATGCTCAGGATCCTCACAGGTAACATTCCCGATTTTCCGGTTTTTGGGTTTTCCGGATACCGCGGGACCTTTGGGGAACGGCGTTCTGACAGCGCTGCCCGGCCGCTTGCAACACGCTCACGGCAGCTCGCTGCGCTGCCAATCGTTTGCGGTTTTTTGCGCCTTCGGCGCAAGACTTAAGAATCTCAAAAAATTCACAGTTTTTCCGATATATACAAGGCGCCGTACCTTGACGATACGCGTCGGATGTTATATAATTTTACATAAATATAAAATAATGATTTCGATCGAATATGATCGGGACTTTCGATCATACTGAAAACGATAAACAATCTGTTCAAAAAACGACGGATCAATGGGGGAGAGAAACATGACGTACGCTCGGAAACGAATCGGGGCATGGGTTTTGGCAGTGCTGGTGGCGGCAGTATGCGCACTGCTGCCGGGGACGTTTGCCAAAATAGCGCAGGCGGAAGGCGACGAGCCGATCGAGGTCGCAACGCAAGAAGCGCTGCAGACCGTCGTCGACGAAGTAAACTCGGGTGTAATCGGTGAAACGAGAACCGTTTTGCTGACGGAGAACGTCGCGGTGAGCGGAGGCACGCAGCTGACCCTGAACAAGGGCGAACTGACGATCCTCGGCGGAGGGCACACGCTCGAGGCGACGTTCCTGCTGAAGGGAACCACGGTTCTGAACCTGGGCAAGGACGGCGATGAAGAAGGTCTGACGGTGATTCCGAACCGCACGGACTGCGGCGTATTTGACCTCAGCAACGCATCGACGCTCAACGTCTACGACGGCACCGTCATCGGGCCGGCAACGCCCGTCGGCACGGCGGGCGGCGTCCAGGCGCATCATGTGTCCGTCTTCAATATGTACGGCGGCACGATCACCGGTTGCGAAAGCAGATCCGTTGCCGGCGGCGTGTATCTGGACGGCAACGCGGTCTTCAACATGTACGGCGGCACGATCAAGGACTGCGTCGGGTACGAAGGCGGCGCGGTCGGGCTGTCCGGCGGCGCGCCGATCGGCGGGTCCGGCGAGGGAACGACTGCGTTCCATATGCACGGCGGCACGATCAAGGACTGCGTCGACAAATATAATGGCGGCGGCGCGGTCTGCGCCTTCACGAGCTATCCCGTCATCGTTACCATGGACGGCGGCACGATCAAAAACTGCAGCGTCGACTCGTCATCCCGCGCTTACGGCGGCGGCGGCGTCATGCTGTTCGTCTTCGCGGATCTCGTTTTCAAAATGGACGGCGGCAAGATCATCGACAACACCTGCGTCGGTAGCAGATATCAGTTCGGCGGCGGGCTGATCGTCTACTGCACCGGCAGCAACGTCGATGTGCAACTGAACAAGGGGACCATCAGCGGCAACAGCGCCGACGTCGGCGGCGGCGTGTTTGCTTATAGAGGCGCCATGACGATCGCGGACGGCTTCGGTCTGCACAACAATACCGCGACGACCGCGGGCGACGATATCTACAACAACGCCACAGACGTCAATCTGGGCACCGTCGATACGTCCGCGACGCTGAAAGCTTGCGGACACAAGATCACGGGCTGGTACGAGGATCTGGAAGCGCGCTGGAGCTACGGCGACTGCACGAGCAACGATGAGCATCTGGAGCTGTTTGAGCATACCGGCGAGGTCTATGCGGTGGAGTACGGCTTAAAGGCGGCGCACGGGATTCCGACGCATACGGTGACCTGGGTGAACGACGACGGCACCGTTTTGGAAGAGGAAACGGACGTGCCCGAGGGCGAAGAGCCTCCGTATGAGGGTCCGGAGCCGACCAAGGAGCCGTCGGACGGCAATGAATACACCTTTACGGGATGGGAAAAGGAAGTAGACGAGGAGACCGGCAACGTCACATACACCGCGGTGTTTGAAGCGACGCCGATCCCGACCGAAGCGCCGACCGCGGAGCCGACGGAACAGCCGACCGAAAAACCGACGGCGGAGCCGACCGCCGATCCGACCGCAGAACCGACCGCGGCGCCCACGGCAAAGCCGACCGAAAAGCCGGAGCCTTCACCGGTCCCGCCGACGGACGACAGAAGTCCGATCGTGCTTTGGGCGGTGCTGTGCGCGGCGTCGCTTTTGGGCGTCTGCGCGCTGCTGGTGTTCAAAAAACGCAAGGCGGACGGCAGAGAGTAAGCGTGAACGCTTGCGCAGAACGAAACGAACAGAATCACGGCGCGGCGGTTTTCGGATCGTCGCGCCCTTTGTATGAGGCGGTGAACGTGAGATGAAAGAGAGACGGCGGCGCATTCTGCTGTGGGTGCTGATCGGGGTATTCTGCGCATCGGCGGCATTGCTCGTATGGGAAATCACGCGATACAAAAAAGCGGACCGTCTCAATCGCGAGCTTGCCGGGATCGTGCACGGAGAAACGCCGCGCACCGTGGAAGCGGAAGTGCGCGTGCAGTCGCCTGCGCCGTTTGAACCCGTCGAAAGCGAAGCATTGCCGGACGAACCGGGCGGGCGAAGCGTACTCGAGCAGTATGCGGCGCTGTACGAAAAGAACGCCGATCTTGCCGGATGGATGATCGCGGAGGGCGTCGGCGTGGACCTGCCGGTCGTGTACCGTGCCGACGCCCTCCGCGATCATCCATCCGGCAAGATCGGCGTTCTTTTCGTACAGCGCCGCATACTGCTCGACGCTGTTTTTGGGCGTGCCGTGGGAACCGGACGGCAATTTTTCGATCGTCTACGGACACAACATGCGCGACGACAGCATGTTCGGACAACTGAACCGCTACGCGGACGCGGCGTTTGGCGGGGAGCATGCGATCATCCGGTTTGACACGCTGTATGAAGAACGGACCTACGAACTGGTGGGCGCGTTTCACGGCAAGGCGTATCCGCTCAGCGATAAGAAACAGTTCCACTTTTACGACTATACGAACGTCTCCGACGAGTCGGGCTTTGCGGAATACGTGAAAAACGTCAAGGCGCTGTCCCTGTACGACACCGGCGTGACGCCCGCATACGGCGATCGTCTGCTGGTGCTTTGCACCTGCGAGGACCATTCCGACGGGCGGTTCGTGGCCGTGTTCCGGCAGAAGTGAACAGGCTTACCCCTTCTTCGACAGCCTGACGCCCCTCGGGGCGTTTTTCTTTTCGCACTTGATTCATCGTGCCCGATTGTGTATGATATATCATGAAGAAAGCAGGAGGGAAACGATGTACGAACGAACGCCGTTTTATGAGCAGGTGAAGGAAAGGCTGATCCGCTACGCGAAGATCGACACGCAGTCCGATCCGAACGGAACGGACACGCCGACGACGAAGAAGCAGTTCGACCTTGCGCGGGTGCTCTTTGATGAGCTTGTTGCGATCGGCGCGAGCGACGTGTGGCTCGACGAGCGCGCGTGCGTGCTGTACGCGACGATCCCGGCGACCGCACCGGGCGGCATGCCGGTCGGGTTTGTGACACACATGGACACCGCGCCGGACGCGCCGGGCGCGAACGTGCGCCCGTGGGTGCTCGAAGGGTACGACGGCGGTGATATCGTGCTGAACAAAGAACAGGGCGTCGTGCTTTCGCCGGACGCGTTTCCGAACCTAAAGCGGTACGTCGGGCAGGACCTTGTTCTCACCGACGGCACGACGCTGCTGGGCGGCGACGACAAAGCGGCGATCGCGGCGGTCATGACGATGGCGGAGCATCTTCTCTCGCATCCGGAGCGGAAGCATGCAAAGATCGCGCTTGCGTTCACGCCGGACGAGGAGGTCGGAGGGTTAGCGAAAGACCTCGATCTCGACCGCTTCGGGGCAAAGGTCGCGTACACGCTCGACGGCGATCACCTGGGCGTGTACATGGACGAAACGTTCCACGCGTCCGCGGCGCGGCTGATCGTCAAGGGGCGCAGCGTGCACACCGGCACGGCGAAGGGGATCATGATCAACGCCGCCGACGTCGCGGGCGAGTTTCTGTTGATGCTGCCGCGCGAGCAGAAGCCGCAGGTCACCGAGGGACGCGAAGGGTTTTTCCACGTGGTTTCTGTGCACGGTACCTGCGAACGGGCGGAGGTCGACCTGATCGTGCGCGATCACGACCGCGAACGGTTCGAAAGCCGCGAGGCGTACCTGAAGAACTGCGCGGACGCGCTGAAAAAGCTGTACGGCGACGAGCGAATCTCGCTTACGATCTCGGAGACCTATCGCAATATGAAGGAGATCGTCGACCGGTATCCGTTTTTGATCGAAACGCTGATCGCTTCGATCAGAGACGCGGGCGTCGAGCCCGACACCGAGCCGTTTCGCGGGGGGACGGACGGATCGGCGCTGTCGCATCGCGGACTGCCGTGTCCGAACCTGTCGGCGGGATACGAGAACGCGCACGGACGGTTCGAGTACGTGCCGATTCAATCCATGGAACAGAACGTGATCATCCTGCTGCATCTTGTTGAACGCTTCGGCGGGATGACGGAACAATAAGGAGGAAGAAAGGAAATGGAAACGAACGAACGGACGCCGATCTTTACAAACGTTTATGCCCCGAATGAGCAGACCGACAGGCAGATCTATTCCCATATCACCCGGGTTCGGCGGATTGTTTATTGGGTGATCTGCACCGGTTTTTTCGCGTTTCTGGTTTATCAACTTGTGGACACGATCCGCTGGACGGCACGGACGGGAGCGTCCTTCTTTGCGCAAACAAACGTATGGATTCTGCTGGCGGGGATCGCGCTCTACGTGGTCCTGTTCATCCTGCTGATTCTTGCGCCGCGTCGCTTCATAAAAAAGCGGGTGAAGCAGATGCGGGAGCTGTACGGGGAAAAGCGGGTCGAAATCAGGGCGGCATTCTTTGACGACGCCGTTGCATTCCACAACGCGGCGTCCAACGCCGATCTGAAGCATGCGTATTCCGTCTTCAAACAGGTCGCGGAAACGAAGGATCTGTTCCTTCTCCGGTCTGAGCAGAAAATGGTCCTTGCGCTGGATAAAAGCGGTTTTGACGGCATCGACGTTCCCGGTTTCCGCGCGTTCATGGACGAAAAATGCCCGAACGCGAAGCGCGGATGGAAGAAGGAGAGCTGACGCATGAAGACGATCTATCTTGCGGGCGGATGCTTCTGGGGCATGCAGAAGTTTTTAGACCAGTTTGACGGCGTGATCGAGACCGAGGTCGGCTATGCGAACGGACCGGACAGAGCGCCGACGTACCGCGAGGTGTGCGACAGCAGCGGACACGCGGAGACGGTGCGCGTCGACTACGACGAGACCGTGCTGAAGCTATCGGACCTTCTGCGCTTCTATTTTACGGTGATCGATCCGCTTTCCGTGAACCGACAGGGCATGGACAGCGGCGTGCAATACCGCACGGGCGTGTATCATACGGACGCGTCGCAGCTCCCGGAGATCGACGCGGTGTTCGCGGAGGAGACGGAAAAGGCGGGCGAGCCTCTGGCGGTGGAGCGCGGACCGATCGTCAATTTCTTTTCGGCGGAGGAGTATCACCAGAAGTACCTTGACAAGAACCCGACCGGCTACTGCCACATCCCGACGCGGTTCTTTTCGATGGCGAAGCGCATGAAGGAGGAACAAAATTGAAACGGATCGGATTCATCGGCACGGGCACGATGGGGAGCGCGGTCGCGCTTGCCGCGGCGAAAGCCGCGCCCGACACGCTGTTTCTGCTTGCAAACCGCACAACGGCAAAGGCGGAGGCGTTGAAACGTTCGATTCCGAACGCCGAAGTCATGTCGAACGCCGAGATCGCGCGCCGCGCGGAGTGGATCATCCTCGGCGTCAAGCCGCAGATGATGGCGGCGATGCTAAAAGAGCTCGCGCCGATCCTGAACGGGCGGACGGACCGCTTTGTGCTGATCTCGATGGCGGCGGGGCTGACGATCGAAACAATCCGCGAAATGGCGGGCGGGAACTGGCCCGTGATCCGTATGATGCCCAATACGCCGGTTGCGGTCGGCGCGGGGGTCATCACGTATTGCTCGTCGGGCGTGACCGACGCGGAAACCGACGCGTTTGAAGCGCTGCTTTCGGGCGCGGGGCTTGTCGATCCGCTGCCCGAGTATCTGATCGACGCGGCGAGCGCGGTCGCGGGATGCGGACCGGCGTATGTCGATCTGTTGATTGAGGCGCTCGCGGACGGCGCGGTCGCGTGCGGACTGCCGAGAAGCAAAGCGCTCCTGTATGCGGCGCAGATGACCGAGGGCGCGGCGAAGGCGGCAAGGCTTACGGGTGCGCATCCGGGCGCATTGAAGGACGCGGTCTGCTCGCCTGCGGGCAGCACGATCCAGGGCGTACGCGCGCTCGAAAAAGGAGGGCTCCGGAGCGCGGCGATCGAAGCGGTGATCGCGGCGTACGAACGGAACCTGGAGCTGAAGGAAGGGAAATAAGCCGTAAACGCGGCAATGATAAGGAGGCAAACCATGGCAAAGAAGTATCGGGTCAAATGTCCGCAATGCGGAGAGATCATCAACCTTGCGGATTCGGGCGCGTGTTCAAAGTGCGGGACGATGATCGACGTGAACATGCCGGCATGCGTCGAGCTGTACCGCATGGGCAACATGATGGGCGCGGCGACGGGTTACGGCATTTACATCAACGACGTCCCGTTCGGCGCGATCGGCAACCGCGAATCGCTGTGCTTCCCGCTGCCGTACGGCGAATACAAGATGCACATCGTGTGCGGCATGAGCCGCAAGTGCAACGATCCGGTGATCAAGCTCACGGCGGAGGATCCGCACGTCTGTCTCAAGGTGCATATGAAGATGGGGTTCGTGCAGAACTCGTTTATCCTCGAGCGCGTCGACCCGTCGACGATGCCCGATTAAGGAGACGCAAGCGATCGCGGTTGCTTCATCTGCTCGCTTGTAAACGCGCTCACGACGGCTTACTGTCGCTACCAACCTTTTGCGGTGCGCGCCTGCGACGCGATGAGAAGAAGATTCTCCGGCAGGAGAATCTACCAAAACCTGCAGCGGATGCGCAGATTTCACCGCCGGAGGCGATTTCATCCGCTCTGCGGATTTCACCCGTCCGCAGGACGGATTTCACTGAAAAAAGACCGGAGCAATCCGGTCTTTTTGCTGTAGTTTCAAACGGCTCAGTTGCCGCGGTTTACGGAAACCTTGTCCGCGACCTCGTCAAAGTCCGGCGCAACGCCGTTTGCGTCGTATTCGGCAAAGACGAGCATATCAAGGATCGGGCGGCCTTCGACGATCTTACCGTCGTCGTTGCGCCTGGTCGGGCGGTTGATCGTTTCGCCCATGAAGACCATGACCGCGCTGGTGCCGCCGTCGAGGTTGAACGCTTCTTTGACGCCGAGCGATTTCATGAACGCGACCATCTCGTCCTGATTCATGCCCTTCGCGTCGTCGCGGCCCGCGTCGCAGGTGACGATCACATAATGCCCGGGTTCGTAGTAGCCGAGCATATTGCGCGCCTTGTAGCCGAGCGAATAGCTGTCGGAGCCGGGACCGGGTTCATAGTCGCGGATGATGATCGGACCGAACTGCCAGCCGTGCCACAGACCGTTTTTGAGCTCCTTCTTGGCGTCGAACGCTTCCTTGCCGAGACGGTAGGTGCGTAAAGAGCCGTCCGTATAGATCGCGCCGACGGCGCCGGAGTTCCAGCCCTTGTTCTTGCGCAGACCCTTATACTGTGTGCCCGCGTGGATCGTGAGACCCTGGTTATAGCTGCCGTTGACGGCGAGGATCGCGTGTTCGCGCGCGGCGATGGGTTCGCCCTCCTCGCTGCCCTTGTTAAAGGCGCCCTTTGCGAACACGGTACGGAACGCGTTCAGACTGCGCATCCAGATATCCGCGACGTAGCAGGTTTGTTTCGCTTCCTGATCGACCAGGACCTTGATCGCGATGCGCAGTTCGTCGGACTGATAGCTGTAGTCGGCGTCGACGCCGGTATCGTAGTTCGGGAAGTTCACGGTCGCGATATCGCCGGGCAGCGGCGCGCGGGTCGGCACGGGCGTTTCGGTGGGTTCGGGCGTATCGGCAGGCGCCTGCGTTTCGATGGGAGCGGGCGTTTCGAGGACAGTATCGGTTTCGTTGACCACGACGGACTCAACGGTCACGTCGCCGGGTTCGGGAGTGTTCTGCCCGTCGGCGGGGTCGCCGGCGCAGGCAAGCACGCACGTGAACGCCAGCACGGCGCACAGGATGCGGAGCAGGTGTTTCATGAAGGTTCCTCCGGGATTCGGATTGCGGAATCGACAGGATTTCGCTTGTTTCATTGTAACGGATTCGAAACAGAAAGGCAACCCGATCGAAGAAATGTTACAGATCGGACGCAATTT
>CAJOKM010000084.1 GCA_905235205.1 uncultured Clostridia bacterium
CCGCGAGCAGGGAGATTCCGATCTTCCGGTCCGGAAACATGTCGCTCGGCGTCAATCTGATGTGCGAGCTTCTGAAACGTGCAAAGCTCGCGTTAAAGGATTCGTTTGATATTGAGATCATCGAGACGCACCATAACCGGAAAAAGGACGCGCCGAGCGGCACGGCGCTGATGCTTGCGGAAGCAATCCAATCTGCCGACGGCGAATCGCATGCGTATCGGTTCGGTCGGTCGGAAAAAGACCGCAGACGCGAACCGGGCGAGATCGGGTTTCACAGCATCCGCGGCGGAACGATCGTCGGCGAGCACGAGGTACGGTTTCTGGGCGATGACGAAGAGATCACGATCCGCCATGCCGCGTACTCAAAGCGCGTCTTTGCAAACGGCGCGATCCGTGCCGCGGCGTTTCTGGTCAGACAGAAAAACGGCTTGTATTCGATGGATGATCTGGTCTCTGAAACCCTTTCGGAATCGTTTTGAACGTACAGCTTGAGAACGGCTTTGCCGTTCTTTCAGGCTGTCGTAAAAGGGGGCAGACCGTTTGCGGCGATGTTATATTAAAGAAATACCAGTCGGGGGAAAAGGCAGGATCTGCCTTTTCTTTTCATAATTTCGCCGCAAACTATCCGTGTTTTCACTCGGTCGCATACTTTAGTATGGCTCCGTCGTGAAAACACAAATTCTGCCTCCCTTCCCAACAGCCTGCTCAGCGTGTCAAAAGGTTTTTGACACGCTATGAGAACGGCTTTGTGCCGTTCTTTTTCGTTGCGTTCAGGTAGGTGGTATGGTATAATAAAATACAAATTTATTCATCGGAGTGCCTATGAAACCGTTCGTTCATCTTCATGTGCATACGCAGTACAGTCTGTTAGACGGCGCCGCGCGGATCCCTGACCTGGTCCGGCGCGCAAAGGCGCTCGGACAGAGCGCGCTCGCGATCACGGATCACGGCGTCATGTACGGCGTAATCGATTTCTATCGCGCCTGCAAAGCGGAAGGGATCAAGCCGATCCTCGGCATGGAGACATATATCACGCGCGGCAAATACGACGCATCCGAATCGCGGGAACGCGACTACGCACACCTGATCCTGCTTGCAAAGAACCAGACCGGATATCAGAATTTGATGCTGCTCTCATCGGAAGCGTTCATTCACGGATTCTATTATAAGCCGCGGATCGATTACGATCTTTTGGAAGCGCATCATGAAGGTCTGATCTGTCTTTCCGCGTGTCTGGCAGGCGATATCCCGCGCGCGTTCCTGCAGGGAAACGACGAACGCGCGTATGAAATTGCGTCGCGTCTTCAGCACATGTTCGGCGATGACTTCTACATCGAACTGCAAAACCACGGAATCCCCGAACAGCAGGAAGTGCTGCCGAAGCTTCGAAAACTCGCGAAAGATCTCGGCATTGCAACGGTTGCGACAAACGATATTCATTACGTCAATCAGGACGACGCGGACGCGCAGGATGTGCTTTTGTGTATTCAGACACAGCGCTTTGTAGATGAGACCGATCGGATGCGGATGGAGGCGGAGGAGTTTTACATCAAGTCCTACGATGAAATGCTCCAAATGCTGCCAAACGACGCGGACGCATTGGACCGCACCAACGAGAT
Source organism: uncultured Clostridia bacterium (assembly GCA_905235205.1). Taxonomy (GTDB): domain Bacteria; phylum Bacillota; class Clostridia; order Christensenellales; family CAG-138; genus UBA3792. The sequence continues at coordinate 1,620 of CAJOKM010000084.1, forward strand.
CGCCGAAAAATGCAATGTTGAAATCGAGTTCGGCGTTCGACGGCTCCCGCATTTTACCGCGCCCGACGGAATGGATAATGACAAATTTCTCCGACAGCTCTGTGAAGAAGGCATGCGGCGTAAGATGCCGAACGGCGGCAAGGAAGCGCGCGACCGGCTCGAATATGAGCTTTCGGTGATCGAACGGATGGGATTTGTCGATTATTATCTGATCGTCTGGGACTTCATCCATTACGCCAAAACGCACGATATCATGGTCGGACCGGGACGCGGAAGCGGCGCGGCGTCGCTTGCGGCGTATTTTCTTGACATTACAGACGTCGATCCGCTGAAATACAACCTCCTGTTTGAGCGTTTTTTGAATCCGGAGCGCGTATCGATGCCGGACTTCGACGTTGATTTCTGTTATGAGCGGCGGCAGGAAGTCATTGATTATGTCGGGTGCAAGTACGGGGACGGACACGTCGCGCAGATCATCACCTTCGGAACGATGGCGGCAAAAGCGGTCGTGCGCGATGTTGCTCGGGTTTTGCGCGTGCCGTATGCGGACGCGGACCGGCTTGCAAAGCTGATCCCGAACGTCTTGAAGATCACGCTGCATGAAGCGATCCAGATGAACGCGGAGCTGAAAAGCCTCTACGACGGCGATGAGACCATGCGCCGCGTGCTCGATCTGTCCATGAAACTCGAAGGGCTTCCCAGACACAGCTCCACGCACGCGGCGGGCGTTGTGATCTCCGGCGTGCCGCTGTCCACGGTCGTTCCGCTGACCAGCAACGACGGCGCTTTGACAACGCAGTTTCCGATGACCACGCTCGAGGAACTGGGTCTTTTAAAAATGGACTTTCTGGGGCTGCGAACGCTGACGATCATTCGCGACGCGCTTGCGTTCATCCGATCGGAGGGGAAACCGGTACCCGATTTTTCCAAGAACGACTTTGAGGATAAGGGCGTATGGGACATGATCGCGTCCGGCGATACGGACGCAGTGTTCCAACTCGAATCCGGCGGCATGAAGCAGTTTATGATGCAGCTTCGGCCCGACTGCTTTGAGGACCTGATCGCAGGGATCTCACTGTACCGGCCCGGCCCGATGGAGCAGATTCCGCGGTACATTCGCGGCAAGCACGAGGGCAACATCGAATACGCGCATCCGTTGATGGAACCCATTCTGAAAACAACCTACGGCTGTATGGTCTATCAGGAACAGGTCATGGAGATCGTGCGTTCGCTTGCGGGATACAGCTACGGGCGCAGCGACCTTGTGCGCCGCGCCATGTCCAAGAAAAAGCATGACGTTATGGCAAAGGAGCGCACCTTCTTCGTGTACGGCACGGAGGGGGTCGACGGCGCGATCAAACGCGGCGTGCCTGAGAGCGTCGCAAATCACATTTTCGATGAGATGATGGACTTTGCTTCGTACGCGTTCAATAAGGCGCATGCGGCGTGCTACGCGGTCGTGGCGTACCGCACGGCATATCTCAAGCGGTATTATCCCACCGAACTGTTTGCGGCAACGATCAACGGCTACCGCGGAAATACCGATACCGTTTCGGCGTACGTGTACGACGCAAGAAGGCAGGGAATCCCGATCCTTCCGCCGGATGTGAACCGGTCGATGGCGCTGTTTTCCGTTGAAAAAGGTGCGATCCGGTTCGGGCTTTCCTCGGTACGCAACGTATCCGAAACCGTGATGAACGACGTCGTGCGCGACAGAAGCCTGAACGGTCCGTTCAAGGACTTTGAGGACTTTGTAAACCGTACGCCGGGTCTGAATAAACGAATGCTCGAGGGTTTGATTTCAGCCGGATGCTTTGACAGCATGGGGTATACAAGAAACAGCCTTCTATCGATCTATGTGCAGTCACTGGACGCGGCGCAGCGCGCGCAGAAAACACGGGATGCCGGACAGCTTTCCCTGTTCGATCTGGATGAAGGCAGAGAAGCCATGGCGGAATCCACTCTGCAGATTCCGGAGCTTGACGAAATGCCGCAGTCGGTTCTGCTCGCAAGAGAACGCGAAGCGACGGGACTGTACCTTTCGGGACATCCGCTCGACGCATATGATTCAATTCTCAAGAAACAGCCGTACAGCGTACTGGAGCTGTCCGAAGCGGACGGAACGGGGACGATCGCTGACGACATGCAGATCACGGTCGGCGGCATGCTGTCGGCATGCAAACAGCGTCCGACCAAGAGCGGAACGGGACTGATCGGTCTTGCGACGCTTGAGGGGCATGCCGGTTCGGTTGAACTCATGCTGTTCCCCAAAACGCTCCAAAGCTGCGTGGCGCAGTTCTTTGATGAAAACATCGTTTTGATCACCGGACGGCTTTCGATCCGGGAGGATCGTGCAAATTCGATCCTGGTCGATTCGATGGAATCCCTGAAAACGGCAGGGCAGACCCTGTATCTTCGCCTGCCGTACGTTGACACGGAGCAGCAGAAAAAGGTGCGCAGACTGACGCACGCGTTTGCGGGAAGCACACCTGTCGTACTATATGATTCGGCAAAGCGGATCGCAAAAGGCGCGCCCAAGGACTGGAGCGTGAATCCGAGCGATTCGCTGCTTCGCAGCCTGAAAGAAGCGTTCGGAGAGGAAAATGTTGTCCTGAAATGAAGCAGATCAATCCGTTTCAAAAGAATAGCGAATACACGCTGGAAATCACAGGCGTTACCGGTGAAGGACAGGGAGTCGGAAAACTCGACGGCGTGACGTTCTTTGTTCCGTATGCGCTGATCGGAGAAACGGTCCGCGTGCATGTGATCAAGGTGGAAAAACGGTACTGTGTTGCAAAGCTGATCGAAGTGCTCAACCCGTCCGCTGAGCGGATCGAACCGAAGTGCGAAGCCTACGCGCAGTGCGGCGGCTGCGCGCTGATGCATATGTCGTATCCCGAACAGCTTCGTGTAAAACAGACCGTTGTACGCGACGCGCTCGAACGGATCGGCGGCTTTTCCGACATGACGGTCGAGGAGACGCTCGGCATGAATGATCCGTGGCGCTACCGGAACAAGGGGAGCTTTCCGATCGGCTTGGTTGACGGATGCGCCGCGTTCGGATTCTACGCGACGCGCAGCCACAGGCTGATCCCGCTGTATGACTGCCCGATCGAGGATGCGCGTATTACGGCGATCGCGCGCACAGTCACAGAGTGGGCAAAACGAAACCGTGTCCCGATCTATGACGAAACGACCGGAAGAGGCGCGCTTCGCGCCTGTGTCGTGCGCGTGACGTCGTCGGGCGAGCGGATGGCTGTCGTTGTCACGAAGGGCGACCTGCCCGCAAAGGATTCGCTCCTGCGCATGCTTGATGTAGAATCTTTGTATCACAATCGCAACGACCGGAACACAAACGTCATTTTCGGGGAGCGGTTCACGCTTTTAAAAGGCGAAGCGCGGCTGATCGAAAGGCAGGGCGATCTTTCGTTCTTTGTCAGTCCGCAATCCTTTTTACAAGTGAATCCAAAACAAACGCGCGTGCTGTATGATGAAGCGATTCGGCTCTTGGATCCAAAACCGAACGAAACGATAGCGGATGTATATTGCGGGATCGGCACCATCTCTCTTGCGATTGCAAAGCATGCGGGCAGGTTGATCGGTATCGAATGCGTTCCGGAAGCGATCGAGGACGCGAAACGCAACGCGCAGGCAAACGGAGTCGGCAATTCGACGTTTACTTGCGGGCTTGCCGAAGAGGTTCTTCCACGGCTTGTGCGGAACGGAATGCGCCCGGACGCGATCGTCATCGATCCGCCGCGGAAAGGCTGTGAACCGCAGGTACTGGAAACGATCGCCGAAAGCGGCGTGAAGCGACTCGTCTACGTTTCCTGCAATCCGGCGACGCTCGCCCGCGACGCCAAGGTTTTAGCCGAATCCGGCTTTACGCTTCAACACGTTCAGCCGGTCGATATGTTTCCGCACACGCATCATGTCGAGACTGTATGTCTCTTGTACCACCAAAAGAAAGATTTCATTTCAGTGCCTTATGAACCGAAAGATACGGAGTATCTGAAAAAGATAAAATGAATTATACAAATCGGTATAT
>CAJOKM010000085.1 GCA_905235205.1 uncultured Clostridia bacterium
GCGGAGAACGGACTCGACCGGACCGGATACCGGCTGATCATGAACGTCGGCGCGGACGCGGGACAGAGCGTACCGCATCTGCATCTGCACCTGATCGGCGGCAAAACGCTGAAATGGGACAACTGATCGGTTGCAAAATCGACGCGATTCGCGTATAATGGGGCAGAACGTTTCAATTCGGGAGCAGGTATGACGGCAGCATTGGACAGCGCAAAACGCATACATTTCATCGGAATCGGCGGATGCAGCATGAGCGGCATTGCGCGGATTCTAAAGGCGCAGGGGCACGAGATCACCGGAAGCGACCGCGACCGCACGCAGTTCACGGACCGGCTCGAGCGCGAAGGGATCACCGTGTACTACGGACATAAAGCCGAGCAGGCGAAGGGCGCGGACCTGATCGTGTACTCCGCGGCGATCAAGCCGGACAATCCGGAGCGCGTCTACGGGCGCGAGCACGGCATTCCGGAGCTTGAGCGCAGCGTCGCGCTCGGACAGCTTTCCGCAAGGTTTTCGGAGGTCGTTGCGGTGGCGGGCTGCCACGGCAAAACGACGATCACGTCCATGCTCGCGTTCGTCAACGAGCAGGCGCATCTCGACGCGACGGTGCACGTCGGCGGGTTCATGGAGCTTCTGGGCGGCGGCGTTCGGCTCGGCAAGAGCGATCTCTTTATCACCGAAGCGTGCGAGTACGTCGAAAGCTTTCTGACGCTGAAGCCGACGCTTGCCATCGTCAACAACATCGACAACGACCATCTGGACTACTACGGCGACATCGAGCATATCATCGACGCGTTCCGGAAGTTTCTCGCGCTCGTGCCCGATACCGGCAGGATTCTCGCCTGCACCGACGACGTGTATGTGCGCGAGCTTCTGCCCGAGCTTCGAAAGCCGGTCGAAACCTACGGACTCAAAAACGGCGATTACCACGCCGACGCGATTGCCTACGACGCGCTCGGGCATCCCTCGTTCGATCTCTTTGATCATGCGGAAAAGACCGGACGCGTCAGCTTGCAGGTGCCCGGACGCCATAACGTGATCAACGCGCTTGCGGTGTACGCCGCGGCAAAGCAGTACGGCGTGCCGTTTTCGGATTACGCCGCGGCGATGGCGAAGTTTCGAAACACCAGCCGCCGGTTCGAACTGCTCGGCGAAAAGAACGGCGTCAGGGTCTTTCACGATTACGGACATCATCCGAACGAGATCAGAGAAACGCTTGCCGCGGCGACGCACGTGCCGCACGGAAAGATCTTCTGCGTGTTCCAGTGCAACAGCTACACCCGCGCAAGGACGCTGTTCACCCAAAACGTCACCTGCTTTTCGGACGCGGACGAAGTGCTCGTGCCGGACATCTATCCGGGCAGGGAAGTCGACACCGGAATCGTCCACGCAAGGGACATGGTCGCGGGCATCAACGCCGAGTCGAATAACGCAGTCTATCTCGGCACGTTTGAGAACATCGCGGCATACCTCGACGCGCATGCGACCCCGGGCGACGTGGTGATCACGGTCGGCTCGGGCGACGTCTACCGCCAGTCGCAGAAGCTGCTGTAAAAGCAATCATGCGGCGCAGCCGCAATTCATTGAAAAAGGGATGTCTGAAACGTTTCAGACATCCCTTTTCTTTTTGAAGGAGGGGCACCTCACTTCAAAGCAGGATGAGCGGTTTATCCGCTCGTTTAGCATACTGGAGCGCCTGATATGCGCCGCCGAACCGGTTTTTTACGTAGAAGAGTACAAGATCGCTCCGGTCGATCATGCGGCGGTTGCGCGCGCCGATCGCACCCTTCGGATGCATGTTCAAAAGCTCCGGCGGGATCCATACGTCGTCAAAGTCTGCGGCGTAGTACGCCCGGTCCCGTTCAAGCGCGGCGGTCGGGTACGGCAGGACGCAAATCAAACGAATGTTCGGATGCGAGCGCTTCGCTTCCCGCACCGCAAACGCAAACATGCGGTCAAACATTCCCATCGCACCGGTCAGAAACAGCTCGCATCCGCGCTCGATTGCCGCTTCGACTGCCGCGCGAAGCGCGCCTTCGAGATCGGCATACACAACCCGATGCCCAAATCCACAGCATACTTTCATTTCTTCGCTCCAAATATTTTGTGAACATATTATGCATCCATTTTTTACCAAAAATTGTGATATGGACATAAAATATAGCCATAATACATTTGAATCGAGTTCTTATTATGGCTGTAAAGAGTTTATCGATCCGCATTGATCCGGAATTGTTAAATAGATTGCACGTCGTCGCCGATTATGAAGGGCGGTCGGCGAACAGCCAGATTCTGATCCTGATCCGCGCCGCGGTAGAGCGGTACGAGCAGGAGCACGGAAAAATCGAATTGTGAGTTTCACGGCGGCGCAGCAGGAAAGAAGAACTGAAAAAGGGATGTCTGAAACGCGTTTTCAGACATCCCTTTTCTTTTTGAAGGAGGGGCACCTCTCTTCAAACATGGAAACTGGTATGATAGCATTTTAACAGCTTTCGCCGCGAAATGCAAGCATATCGGTATCAATCCGCGTGATTAACCGCGAAGCGCTTGTATCATGGCTTTCGGATCGGGCGCACGGAACACGGCGCTGCCCGCGACGAGCACGTCCGCGCCCGCTTCGACGCATTGCTTTGCGGTTTCGGGATTGACCCCGCCGTCGATCTCGATCAGCGTATCGAGCCCGCGCGCATTGATCTCGGCTTTCAGTTCACGGATCTTTCGAAGCGTTTCGGGGATGAACGACTGTCCGCCGAAGCCGGGGTTGACGCTCATCAGCAGCACGAGATCGCATTCGGGCAGCAGATGCACGCAAGCGGAGATCGGCGTAGCCGGGTTCAGAACGACGCCGGCTTTCATGCCCTGTGCATGGATCTGCTGCAGCGCGCGGTGCAGGTGGCGCTCCTGGGACTCGACGTGGATCGTGACGACGTCCGCGCCGGCGTCTTTGAACGGGACGATCCAGTCGGACGGGTGTTCGACCATCAGATGTACGTCAAGCGGCAGATCGGTGTACGGACGCAGCGCCTTGCACATGCCCGGACCGAAGGTGATGTTCGGGACGAAATTGCCGTCCATCACGTCGAAGTGGACCCAGTCGGCGCCCTGTTCCTTAAGCGCGCGCACGGCGTTTCCCATAGCGGCGAAGTCTGCGGACAGGATCGAAGGTGCGATCTTAATCATAGCGATGCTTTCTCCTTATTTGATACTCTTTGGCGATCTCCACGTACCGTTCGTAGCGGCCTTTTGACAGCGTTCCGTCCGAAAGCAGCGGTTTCACGCCGCAGTCGGGTTCGCTCACATGCATACAGCCGGGGAAGCGGCAGGGGAACGCCTGTTGGAATTCGGGGTAGCAGGCGTCCAGTTCGTTCTGCTCCAAAAGATCGGTCTCAAACAGCGAGAACCCGGGCGTATCCAGCACCGCGCCGCCCGCGTAGGGCAGCAGCTCGGCATGCCGGGTCGTATGCCGCCCGCGCTCGGTCTTTTCGGAGAGCGTGCCGGTTGGAAGGTGCAATTCCGGAATCAGCGCGTTCAGCAGAGACGACTTGCCGACTGCGGACTGGCCCGCGAGGCAGGTGACCTTTCCCTTGACAAGCCCGTGCAGCCGCTCGAGTCCTTCATGCGTTTCGGCGCTCAAAAGCAGCGTCGTAAACGCGGCGTATTCGTTCAAAAAAAGCGTTTTCACCGCGTCGTCGGCGGTGTCGATCTTATTGAGCACCGGGATCGGTTCGATCCCGAGCCGCTTTGCCGCAATGATCAGCCGGTCGACGAGCATCCAGTCCGGCGCGGGCACGGACGCGGAGATCACGATCAGAAGCTGGTCGATGTTCGCCGCGGCGGGACGGACCAGCAGGTTTTTACGCGGCAGGATCTCCTTTAGCTGCGCGTAGCCCTGCGCCTGCCGTTCGATGACGACCCGATCGCCGACGGTGGGTGTAAGTCCTTCGCGGCGGAACGCGCCGCGCGCCTTTGAGGTCACGGTTTCGCCCGATTCGGTCAGGACCTCGTAAAAGCTCCCGACGCCTTTTAACAGCAGACCGTACTCCGTCATTTTGCAAACGTGACGGACTGCGTCGCCGCCACCTCGCCGTTCACGATCAGAAGCAGCGATCGCGTGACCGGCTCATACCCGTACACGGTCGCGGACTCAACGGACTCCGCGTTTTCCGAGACCCGCGTGTTCGAATGCAGGATCATGCGGTAGGGGATGTTCTCAAAATTGGTCGTGTCGTACCCGATCTCGACCAGCGATTCGCCGGGCGCGAGCGACAGCGTAAAGGACACGTCCGCCTTGTATGTTCCGAGCGACGCGCGGTACACGGTCAAACGGACCTGCGCCTGCGGATCGGAACGCTCGTTCGCGTCCGGATCCTCCATGTAGACCGTATTGCCCTCGGCGCCGTCCGATTCGTCGATCAGGCGCACGGCAAGGTTCGAAAACCCGGCTTCGTACAGCGTATGCAGCGCTTCGTCCAGCTGCATGCCCCGCACGTCGGGAAGGATTCGAAGATCGGTCGGCGCCGCGGTCGGTTCGGGCGTCGGCGCGGGCGCGACGGTCGCGGTGACGGGGACATGCACCTCGGTTTCGTCCTCGGTCGGGATCTTCGGCGTGTCGTGGCGGCACGAGGTCGCGTACAGCAGCACGAAGACGCCGATCAACAGGATCGGAAGAAATACGCACATGGAGATCAGCACGTATACCGACGGCTTTTTGCGCGTGCTCTTTTGCTTTTTGCTCTCCGGATCGTTGACGAACGTCCCGTCTGGATCGGACAGCGAGCGCACGAGGTCGGTGCGCATCTCATGCGCGGTGCTGTACCGGTTTTCAAGCTCCTTTTCGAGCGCTTTCAGCACGATATCGTTGAGCGCTTTGGGCAGGTCCGGCCTTTTCTCGATCGGCGGAACGGGCTTGTCCTGGAGATGCATCAACGCCACGCTCACGGCGGTGTCCGCTTCAAACGGCACGGTGCCGGTGAGCATTTCGTACAGGCACACGCCGACCGAATAGAGATCGCTTTCCTCCTGCGCGGTCGTGCCCTTCGCCTGCTCGGGCGAGATATAGTGCACCGAGCCGAGCACTTTCTGCCCGGTAAAGGTCATGGTGGTCGCTTTGACCTCGCGCGCGATGCCGAAGTCGGCGAGCTTCACGCGGCCTTTGTCGGTCACGATCACGTTCTGCGGCTTGACGTCGCGGTGGATGATGCCGTGCGCGTGCGCGGCGGAAAGCGCGTCGAGGATCTGACAGGTGATGCCGATCGAAGTGCGCACCGGGAGCGCGCCGTTCTTTTCGATCAGGTCCTTTAAGGTATGCCCTTCGACGTATTCCATCACAAGGTACGGCATGCCGTCGTGCGTGCCCACGCCGTAGGCGCGCACGATGTTCTCGTGCGAGAGATTCAATACCGCGCTCGCCTCGCGCGAAAAGCGCCGCAGAAACTCCGCGTCGTTCTTGTATTCCTCCTTGAGCATCTTGACCGCAACAGGGCGGCGGTTGCTCATATTGATCGCTTTATAGACCTGCGCCATCCCGCCGGTGCCGACAAGCTCGACAATGCGGTATCTGCGGTCGAGGATCGTTCCGATCATGCGTTGTCGCCTCCGTCGTTTTGCACCAGTACCACGGTGATATTGTCACGGCTGCCCGCGGCAAGCGCGCGTTCGATCAGCGTCGCGCAGGTCGCGTCGAGATCGGTACAGTTGCGAAGATACGCCGCAAGCTCCGGTTCGTCCAGCACGCCGCACAGTCCGTCCGAGCAGAGCAGGAGCATATCGCCCTTTTTCCACTCGCAGGGGAACAGATCGGCGGACACCCGCGCCTCGGTGCCGACCGCGCGCGTAATGAGGTTGCGGCGCGGATGCGTTTTCGCTTCCTGCGGCGTGATCGCGCCGCGGCGCACCAGCTCCGCCACAAACGAGTGATCGTGCGTGATCTGCCGCACCGTCTCGCCGTCGAAGTGGTACAGCCGCGAATCGCCGATGTTCGCCGCGACAAAGCGCGCGTCGTCGTACAGCGCGGCGACGAGCGTACAGCCCATGCCGTACATGGCGTCGTCGGAGCAGCCGAGCGTATGCACCGCCGTATTGACCTTCGAAAACGCGGCGGACAGCGCGCTCTCCCATTCGTCAAAGTCGTTTTTGAGACACTCTTCAAGCGTGTCCACGGCGGTCGCGCTCGCGACCTCGCCGGCGCGATGTCCGCCCATGCCGTCGGAAACGGCGACCAGATGGACCGCGTCCGTGTCCAGGATGAGATAGCGGTCTTCGTTCTGCTCGCGAAGACCCGTTTCCGTTCTACCCGCGCGTTTCATTGAGAACCCTCCTTCTGAGTTGTCCGCAGGCGCCTTCGATGTCGGCGCCCATTTCCCGCCGTACCGTCGCCGAGATATGCTCGCGCTCGAGCCATCCCAAAAACGTATGCGCGTGCTGCCGCGTCACGCCGTTTAAGCCCCGTTCCTTCACCGGGTTTAACGGGATCAGATTGACGTGACAGAGCATGCCGCGAAGCTTTGACGCAAGCGCTTTTGCGTCGCGTTCGGAATCGTTCACGCCGCCGATCAGCGCATATTCGAATACCACGCGCCGTCCCGTGCGTTCTGCGTACGTTCCTGCCGCGTCCAGCACCTGCTCGATCGGATACGCCTTGTTGATCGGCATCAGCTTCGAGCGCGTTTCGTTGTCGTGCGCGTGCAGCGAGACCGACAGCGTCACATGCGGCGCGTCGTCGATGAACCGGTAGATCTTCGGTACGATTCCGCAGGTCGACAGCGAAATGTTCCGCGCGCTGATGTTCGGTCCCTGCTCGCTTGTGACGCGCTTTAAGAAGGTCACGACGTTGTCGTAATTGTCCAGCGGTTCGCCGCTGCCCATCAGAACGATGTTCGTCACCGTGCGCGGCTTGCCGTCCTGGGGCGGCTCGTCGCGCTCGATCTCGGCAAGAAATGAGAGCATCTCGCCGGGGCGCAGCGAACGCACGCAGCCTTCGAGCGTGCTTGCGCAGAACCGGCATCCCATATTGCAGCCGACCTGCGTGGAGAGGCAGACCGTGTTCCCGTACGAATAGCGCATCAGAACGCCTTCGACAAGGTTTCCGTCCTCCAGCTCGAACAGATATTTCACCGTGCCGTCCTTTTCGGACACACGCTTTTGGTAAATGCGCGCGCCGCCGAACGGGATCGTATCCAGCTGCTCGCGCAGCGCCTTCGGGAGATTCGTCATATCCGCAGGGCGCACGCCCTTGCGGAGCCATTCGGCGATCTGCCGCACCCGGAAATTCGGCACGCCGAACGCGCCGACGGCGTCGGCGATCTCACGTTCGGTCATGTCCATCCAGGTCATCTTATCCTCCGATCAGTCTTGCAAAGTAGAATCCGTCCGTTCCGTCGCGAGTCGGCAAAAGCTGCCGCTCCTCGTCGAGCCGGAACGCGGGATGCGCCGAAAGGAACGCGCGTACGCGCGCGCCGTTTTCGCGCTTCGAAATCGTACAGGTCGCGTACACCAGCACGCCGCCGGGCTTGACGTATTGAGAGCAAACGTCCAACAGCCGGGTCTGCGTCCGGGTGAGCGCTTCGACCGCGTCTTCGGTCTTGTTGAGCCGCACGTCCGGCTTGTCGGACAGAAGACCGAACCCGCTGCACGGTACGTCCAAAAGGACCGCGTCAAACGCGCCGATTCGCTCCGGCTGCAACACCGTCGCGTCCGTGCACGCCGTTTCGGCGGGGACGTTTAATCGCTTCAGCGTCGCGTCGAGAAGCGCTTTGCGGTGCGGATGCAGTTCCCATGCCGTGAGGTCCGCCGTGCCTTCGGAGAGCGCGTACAGGTACGCCGTCTTTCCGCCGGGCGCGGCGCACGCGTCGAGCACGCGTTTATGGCGCACATCGCCCAAAGCGCGGCAGATCAGCATCGCGCCTTCGTTCTGCACCGCGAGTTTTCCGGTTTGGAACAGCTCGCTGTTCATAAGATCGAACGGCTCTGTAAGCCGCAGCCCGTTCGGATCGAGCCCGACCACGATCGGGGCATTCGTCTTCTGAATGTTTCGGATCAGTTTG
>CAJOKM010000086.1 GCA_905235205.1 uncultured Clostridia bacterium
AATCAAAAAGTTCTCTCTGTACAAGCAAGTGAAATTGCGGTATACTATATCGATATGAAACGACTTCTTCCGCTGCTCGCCGCGGTCCTGCTGACGGGCTGCGCCGTACAACCGAAGCCGACCGAAAGCGGCGCGCCGCCGGTGGAAGCAAAGGTGCAGGTGACGGCTTCCGTCGCGCAGACGCCGATCCCGACGCCCGAGCCCACGCCCGAGCCTACGCCCGAGCCGACGCCCACGCCGAACCCGTACCGCAGTGACGTGGTCACCGAATCGGAGACGAACGCGGCGTTCTGGTACGGTCCGCCGACCGAAGCGCTGAAAGAGCGCGTCGTCGGCATGAGCTATCCGGAGAATCCGAAGGACGCGCCGGTGAAGCTTACGGATCTGCGCTATGTGCATCTTCTGTACGTTGACTTCGACGGCGGGGAGCACGAGGGCGAGCTGCTGGTGCATCGGCTGGTGGCGGACGAGGTCATGGAGATCTTTGAAGCGCTCTATATGGCGCGCTATCCGCTGCGCTCGGTGCGGCTGGTCGACGACTACGGACAGCCGTTTACGGACGGGCTTTCGATGTCGGCGGACAACACGTCGGCGTACTGCTGCCGGAAGGTCACCGGCAAGAAGTATTTTTCGATGCACAGCTACGGGCTTGCGATCGACGTGAACCCGCTCGAGAATCCGTACATCCGTCCGGACGGCAGCTTCGCGCCGTTGGAGAGCGAGCCGTACCTCGACCGCAGCGACCTTCGCCCCGGCATGATCACCGAGGACGATCTCTGCTACCGGCTGTTTACGGAACACGGCTGGTCGTGGGGCGGACATTTCAAGGGCGAGACGGACTATCAGCATTTTTCGAAGAAGATCAAAGGAGTGTCGGAATGAACGAGCGGGAGATTCTTGCGTATCTCGAACGGGACCGGGTCCTGCGCATCGACATGATCGAGGCGATCAAACGCGGCAGGGCGAAGGTTCTGTACGCGGAGAGCGACGCGGTGCTTCTGAAAACGCGCGGCTGGCTGATGCTGCTCTGCTGCGACACGGTCGAAGCCGGCGTACGCGCGCTCGCGGCAAGGGACCCGGAAAGCGGGGCGGTCGTCGCGCACAGCGAAGCGGCGCGCGACGCGGTGAAGGAGGTTTTGCCGGCGTTTACGCACGCCTCGCCGTGCTGGCAGGCGTACTATCCGAAGACGGAACCGATCCCGATGCCGGACGTGTGCGAGGTACGTCCGTTCAAAAAAGAGGACATTCCGTTTTTGCTGGAGCACTATCACACGGTCGCGTCGCCGGAATACTTCGAGGAACGCATCGACAAAAACGAGCTGTTCGCGGGCTACCGCGACGGCAGTCTTTGCGCGTTCATCGGCTTCCACGACGACGGCAGCAGCGGCATGCTCGAGGTGCTGCCCAAGTACCGTCGGCTCGGCATCGGGTCCGCGCTTGAGATTTACATCCTGAACGAGGCGCTGCGCCGCGGCTGGACGCCGTACGGGCAGATCTTCGTCGGAAACGAGCCGTCAAGGAAGCTTCAGCAGAGCCTCGGCATGATCGTGTCGGACGGCGAGATCTACTGGATGCACCCGGAACGGGAAGAAACAGATTAAGAAGCAATAGAGAATTCGGAGGAACATATGAAAGTACGGAACATTTTGGGCGAACGGTTCAAGGAGCGCGCGTTTGAGATCGAGAGTCAGAATCTGATGACGCGCGGCGGCTATATGAAGCAGGTCGGCAACGGCATCTATTCGCTGTTCACGCCGGCGAAGCGGATCCAGAACAAGATCGAACAAATTCTGCGCGAGGAGATGGATGCGATCGACGGACAGGAGGTCCTGTTCCCGGTCGTCATGCCGGCTTCGCTTTGGCAGCAGTCGGGCAGGTTCGACTCGATCGGAAAGGAGCTTCTCCGGTTCAAGGACCGCGGCGGCGCGGACATGGTGCTCGGCATGACGCACGAGGAAGCGGCGGTGCAGATGGCGATGAACGTGGCGGGCACGTATCAGAAGTACCCGTTCATGATCTATCAGATCCAGACCAAGTTCCGCGACGAACCGCGCGCAAGGGGCGGACTGATCCGCGTGCGCGAGTTCACGATGAAGGACGCGTATTCGTTCCACACCACGCAGGAGGACCTGGAGGCGTATTACGAGCGCGCGTACTGCGCGTACGAGCGCGTCTATGCCCGGGCGGGCGTGCCCGAAGTGCTTGCGGTCAAGTCGGATTCCGGCATGATGGGCGGCAAGATCAGCCATGAGTTCATGCTCCTCTGTGACATCGGCGAGGATTCGATCGTGCTCTGTCCGGACTGCGGCTTCCGCGCGAACATGGAAGCCTGCGACGCGTTCACCGAGAACGCGGCGGACGCGGCGATTGAACCGCTTAAAGAGGTGTTCACCGGCGACGCAAAGACGATCGCGGAGGTCGGGGCGCTTTTGCACATGCCGGATGAGAAGACCTGCAAGGCGGTCGTGTACCAGCGCAACGCGGACGATTCGTACGTGCTGATCTTCGTGCGCGGCGACAAGGAAGTCAACGAGACCAAGCTGACGAATTACCTGAAGGCCGAAGTGCATCCGGCGCTCGACGTCGAAAACGCAAACCTTAGTGCGGGCAATATCGGACCGGTCGATCTCAAAACGAGCGCGACCGTGCTGTTCGACCGCTCGCTGGTCGGCGCGACGAACCTCGTGTGCGGCGCGAACAAGCCCGAATATCATCTGACCGGCTTCACGCCTTCCCGCGATCTAAGCGAAACGGCCGAGTACCTTGATCTCTGCAAAGCGGTCGAGGGCGGCGTGTGCCCGAACTGTAAAAAGCACAGTCTCAAGGTGCGCCGCGGCATCGAGGTGGGCAACATCTTCCAGCTCGGCAGGCGCTACACCGAAGCGATGGGCATGACCTACGACGCGGAAAACGGCGAACGCAGGAACCCGATCATGGGCTGCTACGGCATCGGCGTCGGACGGCTGATCGCGTCGGTGTGCGAAGCGCATCACGACGAGTACGGCCCGATCTGGCCGATCACGATCGCGCCGTGGCAGGTGGAGATCTGCGCGCTTAGAATCGACGATCCGAACGTGCGCGAAGCGGCGGAAAACCTCTACGCGGAGCTTGAGAATGCGGGCGTCGAAGTGCTGTACGACGAGCGTCCGGTTTCGGCGGGCGTCATGTTCTCCGACGCGGATCTCTTAGGCGCGCCGGTGCGCGTGGTCATTTCGCCCAAGACGCTTTCGCGCAGCGCGTTCGAGCTCTCCGCGCGCGACAAATCCTTCCGCGAGGATATCGCGATCGACACGGCAGCGGAGACCGTGCAGGCAAAGATCAGGGAACTGATCGCCGCCGTCAACGCGAAGGTGCCGGAAAGGCTGTAAGCCTTTTGGAACCGCGAAATCCGTCCTTCGGACGGGTGAAATCCGCCTCGCGGATGAAATCGCCTGCGGCGGTGAAATCGTTCCTTCGGAACTGTTCAGGAAGGTTCTCCCATCGGAGAACCTTCTTTGATTTTGCCTGATTCTCGCGGGACAGGATCGCTCCCAAAACGTATATTTTTCCGGTATGGGTGACAAAAGGGAAACGGTATGATATGATACAGACAGACTTCAGAAAGGCGGTTCAGATATGGCACAGGAAACGTTCGACGACATGAAGTACCTGCGGCTTTTGGCGCGGGAGTATCCTTCGATCGCGCAGGTCTCCACGGAGATCATCAATCTGAAAGCGATCCTCTGTCTGCCCAAAGGGACGGAGCATTTCATCAGCGACATCCACGGCGAGTACGAGGCGTTTCTGCACATGCTGAAAAACGCGTCGGGCGTGGTCCGGCAGAAGGTAGACATCCTGTTCGAGAACAGCGTGACCGAGGCGGAGCGCAACATGCTGGCGACGCTGATCTACTATCCGGAGCAGAAGCTCGAGCAGCTGCACAAAGCGGGCGTCGTCAACGACGAGTGGTACAAGATCACGCTGCGGCGGCTGGTGGAGGTGTGCCGGCTGTCCGCGTCCAAGTACACGCGCTCGAAGGTGCGCAAGGCGCTGCCCGCGGGATTCGAGTACATCATCGACGAGCTTTTGCACGCGATCGAGACGGAGGACAAGATCCGCTACAACAACGAGATCATCCATTCGATCATCGAGACGCGGCAGGCGGACGCGCTGATCGTGGCGCTAAGTAACCTCATTCAGCGGCTGGTCATCGACCGGCTGCACATCGTGGGCGACGTGTTCGACCGCGGTCCGGGCGCGCACATCATTTTGAACCGGCTTTTGAGCTACCACAACGTCGACGTGCAGTGGGGCAACCACGACATCCTGTGGATGGGCGCCGCGGCGGGCAGCCGCGCGCTGATCGCGACGACGATCATCAATTCGTTGAAATACGGCAACATTGACTCGATCGAGGACGGCTACGGGATCTCGCTTTCGCCGCTTGTGACGTTTGCGATCAACACGTACGCCGACGATCCGTGCACGAAGTTTCTGCCGCGCGAGGTCGGAGGCGCGGGACACGACAACGCCGAGCTGATCGCCAAGATGCACAAGGCGATGGCGGTCATCCTGTTCAAGCTTGAGGGACAGATCATCGAAAACAACCCCGAGTTTCATATGGACCACCGCAGGATGCTGCACCGCATCGATTTCGAGAACGGCACCGTCGCGCTCGACGACGGCGTGTTCCCGATGGCGGATACGCATCTGCCGACGGTTTTGCCGTCCGATCCGTACACGCTGTCCGAAGCGGAGTCGGAGCTGATGGATAAGCTCCGCACGGCGTTCCACCATTCGGAACGGCTGCAGGATCACGTCCGGTTTTTGTTCTCGAACGGCAGCATGTACCTCGTCTGCAACGGAAACCTTCTGTTCCACGGCTGCGTGCCGCTGAACGCCGACGGTTCGTTCGCGTCGGTCACGATCGACGGCAAGGACTACGCCGGCAAGGCGCTGTTCGACCGTGCGGACGCGCGGGTGCGCCAGGGCTTTTTCGCGCCGTGGGGCTCCCCTGAGCGCAAGAAGGGACTCGATTTCTTCTGGTACATGTGGTGCGGCACGAACTCGCCGCTGTTCGGCAAGGATAAGATGACCACGTTTGAGCGCTACTTTGTCGACGACAAGGCGACGCACGAGGAGCACAAGAATCCGTACTTCAAGCTCGCCGAGCAGGAGGAGTGCGCGATCCGCATCCTAAAGGAGTTCGGTTTAAGCGACGATCCCGATTCGCACATCATCAACGGACACGTGCCGGTCAAGATCAAGAAGGGCGAATCCCCGATCAAGGCGAACGGCCGCATCTTCGTCATCGACGGCGGCATGTCCAAAGCCTACCAGTCCACGACCGGCATCGCGGGCTACACGCTGATCTTTAACTCCGAGCGCATGATCCTTTCGTGCCACGATCCGTTTGTGACGGTCGCGGAAGCGGTCCGCTCCGAGGTCGATATCCACTCGACCCAGCAGATCGTGTATACGCCCAAGCGCCGTCTGCGCGTTGCGGACACGGACGTGGGCAAATCGCTCAACGAGCGCGTCGAGGACCTCAAACGCCTGCTCGACGCGTATCGGAGCGGAGCGATGAGCGGAGCGATCAAGGAACATTCGAGATAAGAGCAGGCTGTCGCAGAAGGGACCAGACCATTTGCGGCGAGGATAAGAGTATCTGAATACTGTATGTAGAAAGGGCTTCGCGCCCTTTCTCTTGATTTGTTCGCCGCAAATTATCCGCGTTTTCGCCCGTTCGCATACGCCGGTATAGCTCCGGGCGAAGAACGCGAATTCTGCCTCCCTTCCCAACAGCCTGTGTCGGTTTGACAAAAAAAGAGAGCCGGAAAAACCGGCTCTCTTTTGCTGTTCTTACGCGAGGGTTCTTTTCGCCGCCTGAATCACGTGATCGACCAGCACGCACGTCGTGACGCTGCCGACGCCGCCGGGGACCGGCGAGATCGCGCAAACGAC
>CAJOKM010000087.1 GCA_905235205.1 uncultured Clostridia bacterium
CGCTGCTCTGGATTACAAAAGCCCGATCCAGTACCGTACCGAATCAGGCTTTTGACAATTATTCTTTTTCTCTGTCTACTTTTGCTTGACAAGTGCACGCCCCTGCTCTTTTTACATTACAAAAAGATTCTCCGCAGTTTGCGCTGCGGAGAATCCGTTTTTGTTTCTCTTTGCGTTTATGCGTCCTTATGCATGAGCCAGCCCTTGATGTCGGAAACGCCGCGATACTTTTCAAAGCTGTCGCCGTGAATGAGGACCAGCGTCGGCGCCTGCTTGACGCCGTATTTCTCGACGAGTTCCTTCTCCTCGTTGGCGTTCAGCGCAGTGAACGCGATCCCGGCCTTTTCCAAAAGCGCGGTCGCCAGCTTGCAGTTCGGGCAGGTCGGCGTCTTAAAGAGCAGCACGTCGGGATTTCCCTCGGGCGCATCCTTTTGGATCATCGGCTCGACCGGCGCGCAGCAAGCGGCTTCCTGCGCCGCTTCGACGGCTGCCGCCACGTTCGAATCGTCGGGCGCGGGATTCGGGCCCTGATGCGTCAGGTGCGAGCGCCCGATGTTATAGACCTTGCGGTCCTTGAACTCCTGCGCTTTGCCGTCGTTCCAGTTCTGCACCGGACGGTAGTAGCCCGTGATGCGGGAATACACCTCGGTCTTTGCTCCGCAGATCGGGCAGGTGAAATGCTCGCCCGTGATGTAGCCGTGGTCCTTGCAGACCGAGTACGTCGGCGACATCGTGTAGTACGGCAGCTTGTAGTTCTCCGCGATCTTGCGGACGAGGTTCGCCGCGGCTTTCCAGTCGGGCAGTTTTTCGCCTAAAAACGCGTGAAACACCGTGCCGGACGTATAGAGCGTCTGCAGATCGTCCTGGATGTCGAGCGCCGAGAAGATGTCCTCGGTATAGCCGACCGGCAGGTGCGACGAGTTGGTGTAGTACGGCGTGCCGTTCATGTTCGCGGTAATGATGTCCGGATACTTCGCCTTGTCATGCTTGGCGAACCGGTACGTCGTGGACTCCGCCGGCGTCGCCTCGAGGTTGTAGAGATCGCCGTACTGCTCCTGATAATCGGAGAGCCGTTCGCGCATGTGGTTCAAAACGTCGCGCGTGAACCGCTGCGTTTCGGGATGCGTCATGTCCTTTTGAATCCACTTCGCGTTCAGACCGACTTCGTTCATGCCGATCAGACCGATCGTAGAGAAGTGGTTATTGAACGTGCCGAGATACCGCTTGGTGTACGGATACAGGCCCGCATCGAGGAGCTTTGTGATGACCGTGCGCTTGGTCTTTAACGAACGCGCCGCGATGTCCATCATTTTATCGAGCTCGGCGTAGAACGCTTTCTCGTCCGCCGCAAGGTACGCGATGCGCGGCATGTTGATCGTAACGACGCCGATCGAGCCCGTCGATTCGCCCGAGCCGAAGAACCCGCCGGACTTCTTGCGAAGCTCGCGAAGGTCCAACCGCAGACGGCAGCACATCGAACGCACGTCGCTCGGCTCCATGTCCGAATTGATGTAGTTCGAGAAATACGGCGTGCCGTACTTGGCGGTCATCTCAAAGAGCAGCTTGTTGTTCTCGGTCTCGCTCCAGTCGAAGTCCCGCGTGATCGAATACGTCGGGATCGGGTACTGGAAGCCGCGCCCGTTCGCGTCGCCCTCGATCATGACCTCGATGAACGCCTTGTTCACCATGTCCATTTCCTTCTTGCAGTCGCCGTAGGTGAAGTCCATCTCCTTGCCGCCGACGATCGCGGGCAGGTTTTCGAGGTCCTTGGGCACGGTCCAGTCGAGCGTGATGTTGGAGAAGGGCGCCTGCGTGCCCCAGCGCGACGGCGTGTTGACGCCGTAGATGAACGACTGCACGCACTGCTTGACTTCCTTCTGGCTGAGGTTGTCGACCTTGACGAACGGCGCGAGGTACGTGTCGAACGACGAGAACGCCTGCGCGCCCGCCCACTCGTTCTGCATGATGCCGAGGAAGTTGACCATCTGATTGCACAGCGTCGAAAGATGGCTTGCCGGCGAGGACGTGATCTTGCCCGGAACGCCGCCGAGGCCCTCCTGAATGAGCTGCTTTAAGCTCCAGCCCGCGCAGTAGCCGGTGAGCATGGATAGATCGTGCAGATGGATCGCCGCGGAGCGGTGCGCTTCTGCGATCTCCTCGTCGTAGATCTCAGAAAGCCAATAGTTTGCCGTGATCGCGCCGGAGTTACTTAGAATCAGCCCCCCGACCGAATACGTGACCGTCGAATTCTCCTTGACGCGCCAGTCGTTGATCTGCAGGTAGTTGTCGACAAGGTCCTTGTAGTTCAACATCGTGGAATTGATGTTGCGGATCTTCTCGCGCTGCTTGCGGTACAGGATGTACGCCTTCGCCACGTCCGCGTAGCCGGATTCCGACAGAACCTTCTCGACGCTGTCCTGGATCTCCTCAACGGTGATCTTGCCGTCCTTGATCTTGTTCTGGAAGTCGCTCGTCACGTGCAGAGCAAGTAGCTCGATCACGCTCGGATGATACTGCTTGTTCGTCGCGTCAAACGCCTTGGTGATCGCCGCGGTGATCTTGCCGATCGAGAATTCCGCGAGGACGCCGTCTCTTTTGATGACCTGAAACATAAAAACTCCCCCATATAGTGATTTGAAACCCTGTGGACCGGACGGAACGCACGCGCCCTGCCGATCCGAGCAAGCAAACTTTACCATATGGGGGGGTGAATGTCAATATCTTGTGGTGATTATTAACAAACTATACAATATGTTGTATTTATACACTGCATATACAGAGCGGCGTATACGGGCGGGCAAGCCGCAAAAAAGCAAGACTATATGCCCCTTAGCGCGACTTCCTGTACGGTTTTTCGGACAGCTGCGGCATAGGTCTCCATACATTCTTTCGTCGGCGCGTGGAAGTTTTCGTAGACAACGGTGTCGCGGTCTGTAAACGCCTGCAGGAAGTACCGCTTCGCGCCCGCGATCCACGCCGCGATCGCTTCAAAGTCTTTTAGCGTGTGCAGTTCATCGACGACGGTCGTGCGGAATTCATAGTCGACGGCGCCGGTTTTGAGGAGTTCCACGCTCGTTTTCACCGGCGTCAGGTCCATCGAAGCGAGTCCGCAGGTATGCGCATATTTTTCCGGACTGTTTTTGACGTCCATCGCGACGTAATCGACAAGTCCTTCGTCGATGAGCGCTTTTAAGCGGTCGGGATGCATGCCGTTGGTATCGAGCTTCACGGGATACCCCATCGCCTTGATCCTGCGGAGCAGATCGGAAAGGTCCTCCCTCAGCGTCGGCTCGCCGCCGGTGAACGCCACGCCGTCTAAAAGCCCCTTGCGCTTTTCGAGGAACGAAAGCAGTTCCGTTTCGTCCATTACCGGCTTTGCCGTGCCGTCGATCAGCTCCGCGTTGTGGCAGAACGGGCAGTTAAGGTCGCACCCGCCCAAAAACACCGTACACGCCACGCGGCCCGGAAAGTCCAGAAGCGTCATCTTTTGCAGTCCGTGAATGTTCATGGTTCCCTCCTTACACCCCCGCGAGGATATGCAGATTCCGTATTTCCCCGTCCGCGATCGCATCGTTGACCGAGTAGGCGTGCTTTTCAAGATCCCCGCAGACCGCCTTGGTGAGCCCCTGGGCGTTGAGTTCGTCGATGATCTCCGCCGCGGCGTCCTCGATCATGTCCGCCTTCGATTCCGCGAGCTCCGGCTCGTTGTCGGTCGAGATCAGGTATTCCGCGGTCTCGGCAAGCAGCGCAAGGTTCGGTAAGCTTCGCATCGCGCGGAAGCTCCATTTATAATAGGGCATGTACGCGTCGTTTAAGAGAAAGACCGTCCGCATCATGGCGTTGACGAACGCGCCCGCCGCAAGCTGCGCCGCGCCGGTCTCGCCGTGATTTAGACAGCGGCGGTAGTTGTACTGCCCCGATTGCGCCATCAAAAGGAGGTTTCCCGCGAGCTTCTTTTTGCGGATATCCTCCGGATAGCGCGAGAGCGCGTCGCGGATCTTCTTAACCTCGCCGGACCCGTCATAGAACAGTTTGCCGTTGGTCGCTTCAAACAGCGCGTGCTCGGGCACGGTCAGCCATTGCGAAACGGTCAGAATGCCGTCCGGCGTGCCGACGATGTTCTGAAAGAACTCTGCCGTGCGCAAAACGCCGTGCCGCGCGCCGCCGACCGGCGCGATCGCGCTGCGCGTATAGCCCATGTATTCTTTCGGCAGCTTTGCGTAGGCGCGTTCAAGCAAAAACGCCGTCCGCCGGTCGATCACGTCCTCGCCGGGCAGAAAGATGCAGAACCCGGGTTCGAAGTCGTGGTCGGTCGAGACTTCGTCATCAAACCCGCCGCATTCCGACCCGCTGCCGAACAAGCCCACCGCAAGATGCGAAAGCACGTTTGAAAACTGCTCCGAAAGCATCGGCTTTCCGTATTCCTCATAGAAGCGTTCCGAAAGCTCAAGTCCTTTCATAGATCGCCTTCGCCCTTTCGTTCAGTTCGTTCGCAAAGAGAAACCAGCCGTAGTAGGAGAACGTCGGCGCGCACTTTTCGCACACGAACGCGTAGTACCCGTCGTGCGGAACGTCCGGCGTGTTCAGAAGCGCTTCCGCTTTCTCAAGGTACCCGTCGATCGCGTCCGCCGCTTCCTCTGCCCCGCGCTCCGCCTCGACCGCGTCCGCAAGGTTCAGGTAGGTGATCGCCTGCTCCAGCGCGCCGTACTCCGCCTTGCCCATCGTTTCGATCGCCTTCCCGTACAGCGCGTACGCCTCCGAAAAGCGCCCGAGCGACACGAGCGTCAGCGCCATATTGTTGTAAAGCCCGCCGAGCAGCGCAGGCTTCAGGGACGGGATCGCCTCGTACGTTTTGCGCGCCTTTTCGAACAGCTGCAAAGCGCGTTCGTTTTCACCGAACGCGTTGTACGCGGTCGCGGCGTTCACGTACGTTGTACCCGCCGAGATCGAGCCTTCGTACCCCATCGCGTCGATCAGCGCCTCCGCCGCCGCGGCGTGCGCAAACGCCTGCTCGCGGTTTTGTACCTTGCGATAGTGCCCGACAAGCTCGTTTCGGATCATCAGTTCGCCCTTTTGATCGTGCCCGAGCTTCGCTTCCCCGAGCCAGTACAAAAGATGCCGCTCCACGCCCGCGTAGTCGCGGCGGCTCATGTAGTCGTCGACCTTTTCCATGATCCGCTGCTGCGGCACCGCCTTAAGCTGCGGCTCCGCGCCGTACGGCTGTTCACACAGCAGGCATGTCGGCTCGACGTAATCCTCCTTTTCGATTGCTCATGCGGACCTCCTTCGTCTCTTTTTTTCAGTATAGCAGAACGCGCGGAAAAAGGGAAGAGCCGCGCGGCGCATCTTGTCAATCCGCCGATTCGATGCTATACTCTACGGTATGAAACCGATCCGTCTGATCCTGATTGTACTGACAGCGCTGCTGCTTCTTCCTGCGCGCTCGCTTGCCGAACAGAGTCCCGAACCGACCGCTTCCCCTTCGATCGGCGACGCCGAGAAGGAGGCGCGCGAAAGCGCATACGAAGCGATCCTGCATGACGCGCGCGCGCCGGGGATCTTTGTCGCGGACGCAAGCGATCTGTCGCTCGCGTTTTTTGAACGCGCCGCGCACGACAAGTTCTCTCCGGCGAGCACGACCAAGATCATGACCGCGCTGCTGGCCCTTGAAAACCTCGACCCGGACGACGTCGCCGTCGCGCCGCGCGAAGCGACCTCGCAGGGCGGCACCAATACGCTGCTCGGCATGTCGAAGAACGAAGAAATGCGCGTTCTGGACCTTCTGTACGGCATGATGCTCGTGTCCGGCAACGACTGCGCCGTGACGCTCGCGTTCCATCTCGACGGCAGCGAGCAGGCGTTCGTCGCGCGCATGAACGAGCGCGCAAAGTCGCTCGGCATGGAGGGCACGAAGTTCTCAAACGCGTCCGGCAAGTCGCGCGACGACAACCACTCCACCCCGTACGACATGGCGATCGTCACCCGGGAGGCGATGAAACACGAGCTGTTCCGCACGATCGTGGCTAGCGCCACGTACACCGTTCCGAAGAGCGAATGGCGCAAAAAGGACACGGTGATTACCAACAGCAACCACCTCGTGTCCGACGCGCCCGGCAAAGGCTTCTATTATCCCTACGCGATCGGCGTCAAAACCGGCACGACCGGCTCCGGCAACTGTCTCGTCGCCGCTGCGAAGAAGGAGGACGTGACGATCCTGTGCGTACAGCTCGGTCTGGTCGGAAATGACAGCTTCACCTCGCGCCGCAACGAGCTCTTCCGCCGCGCGACAGAGATGTTCGAATACGTGTTTGCCTATGAGTACACCGAGATCGACGCGAAAACGATGCTCAAGGATTACTCGCTGACCGTGCCGGTCGAAAACGCCGCGGTCGACGATCCCGAAAACGGCGAGCTGGCGCTTTCCGTCGACCCGTCACAAGCGACGGCGTTTCGCGCGATCCGCGAGATCGACGCGATCCTTTCCGGCGACGCGGCGTTTACCGTCACGACCGAACTGACCGCGGTCGCGCCGATCACAGCCGGCGAACAGCTCGGCACGGCGACGTTCTCCTATCAGGGGCGCGACTGGTTCACCCTGCCGCTTGTTGCCTCGCGCGACGTAAACGAGTTCGTCCCCACGCCGGAGCCCACCGAAGTCCCGACCCCGGCGCCGACCGCGACGCCTACGCCGCTTCCCGTGACGGAACAAACGCCGCTCCCGACCGCCGCACCGACGCCCGCGCCCGAACCTGGCGCGCAGACGCCGCCGCGCCGCACCGTGCTGATTCTCTCGCTGTCTGCCGCGCTGCTTCTGCTGTTTGC
>CAJOKM010000088.1:0-775 GCA_905235205.1 uncultured Clostridia bacterium
TATCATACTATGGATCGGGCGAAAATACAATAGTGCGAGGTGATTTTCATGCTGTCTTACTGGATCCTGCGCGACCGAAATAACGCGTCGATCGGACTTGTGCGCGTCGAAAACGACCGCGTCGTGCTGCGGCTCAAAACCCCGGTCGGGGGGACGTTTACGCTGTTTTCCGAGACCGAAGCCGTGCCCGTTGTGCCGGACGCGGAAACGCAACTGTTCGGCGCGCGCGCCGTGCTCGGCACGGAAAACGGAAGCATAACCTGCTTTGCCGCCGCGCCCGACGCCGGTCCCGCCGCCCGTTATCGGGAAAGAATGTCCCGTATTCGCACCAAGCCGGAACCATCCCCGCAAAGTCCGCCCGAACCGGACCCGCCTGCCGCGCCGATCGCGCCAACGCCGGACGATCAATCCCGAAAAAGCACCATTGTTGCGGAAGAATCGGAGCAAGAAGCGGAGCAACCGGAGATCTTGACCCAGAATAGCACCATAGAAGCGCCGCCGAGCGTGACGGAAACGGCGCGCGAAACGGAGACATTCTCGCTGCTGCTGCGGCGAGCGGACGCATTTTACGCGCGCTGGGCAACGCAAGCGCCATCGAATGTGGATAACATGGTGCAAAAAGAGGATAACTCAGAGGACACGGGCGGGATCGATCTGTTTCCGCAGACGTTTCCGGGCGCGCGGTGGCGGTACGTGGACGGAGCGGACGTGCTCGGGCATTTCGAGGGGGTTTACCGGCAGCCGAACGGCGTGAATCTGCACATTTTAGCGGTGC
>CAJOKM010000088.1:780-5494 GCA_905235205.1 uncultured Clostridia bacterium
CGCGCCGCGCCGTATCCGCCGCGGATGCTCACGGGCTTCACGCGCTTTCTGCGCGCCGAGGACGGCACGGGGTACTGGATCAAAGCGACGCCGCTGCCCTGAAAGGAATGCGTGACACGGCGGGGACGCGTGTGGTACAATAAAAGAAACGAAGCGAAACCGCGGAGGAACGAACCATGGTGATCCTGATAACCGGCGCGTCGCATACGGGCAAGACGGCGCTTGCGCAGAGGCTGCTGGAGCGGTACCGGTATCCGTACCTGTCGATCGACCATCTGAAGATGGGACTGATCCGAAGCGGGGTTAGTGCGCTCACGCCGGAGGACGACGGGGCGCTGACGGCGTATCTGTGGCCGATCGTGCGCGAAATAATCAAGACCGCGATCGAAAACGGGCAGAACATGACCGTCGAAGGGTGCTACGTGCCGTTCGACTGGCGCAAGGACTTTGACGAAGCGTATCTCGGCTCAATCCGGTTTTGCTGCCTCGCCATGACCGACGCGTATCTACAGGCGCACTTTGACGCAATCAGGAAGTACGCCTGTGCGATCGAGACGCGGCTTGATGATTCGGACTGCACGCCCGATCGGCTCAAAGCGGACAACCGCGAGACGGCGGAGGGCTTTCGAAAGGCGGGCGAGGCGGTCGAGTGGATCGACACGGACTGGGAGCGCGCGGTCGGGACCGTCACGGAGGGGATCGTATGAAGAACCGGATCGCGGATATCCTGCCGGAGCGGGGGAAGGAGAACAGCCCGGGACAGTACTTTGCGGTCGAGCGGTATTAGTTGGAAGCCGGAGACCTGACGGATGGACATGCCGAAAACGAACGGAACGGAAAGGAGAACCGACATGATCGTACTGAACGTAACCTACCGATGCAAACCCGATCTTCGCGAGGCGTTTTTGGAGCGCATTCTCGCGGAGGGAATCGACCGGGACAGCCGCGCGGAGGCGGGCAATCTCGGGTATGACTACTATCTGCCGTTCGACGACGACGGGAGGCTGCTGCTGGTCGAGCACTGGCGCGACGCGGCGGCATTGGAGGCGCACGCAAAAACGCCGCACTACGCGGCGCTCAAGGCGTTGAAACGGGACTATGTGACCGACACGGTCCTCGAGCGGTTCGAAACGCAGGACTGACGGCGAAAGCCGGAAGGCGCAGGACGGCTGAAAAAGGGTTTTATCCTTTCGTCCTGCGCTTTTCTCTGTTCAGAAACACCTTGACGGAAGCCCGCAAGAGTCGCGCCGAAGGCGCGGAACACCGCAAAAGGTTGGTAGCGAGAGCGAGCCGTCGTGAGCGCATTTATAAGCGAACAGGCGAACCGAGCGAGACCTTTTGCGGAAAGGAGGAGCGGCGGAACAAAGCGATGCGATGACTTGTTTCTGCAAGAAAAAAGTCGTCGCGAGCCAAGTGAAGCCCGCGACGACGTGGTAGCGGCGATTGGATTCGAACCAATGACAGGTCGGGTATGAACCGACTACTCTGGCCAACTGAGTTACACCGCCGTAGCAAGGGTATTATAGCGGATGTTTTTTGCGGTGTCAAGTGCTTTTCCGCTGCAAAATGCCGTTTTTGATCACAGCAGGACCCGGAACAGCAGAAGACCGGAAGCCGCGCTCAAAGCGTTTGCGACCAGCGTGAAGAGCAGCAGGACCCATTTTTTGCGATTCCTGTATTTGCGGGTGTAGAACCGGAACTCGATCCCGCAGACGATCAGCTCCGAACCCTTTTTGTTCAGTATATCACGCGGGCGCGGGCTTGTCTACCGGACAAAACCCGACAAAAATATATCGAATCTGTCCCATAAAAAGCCTTTCTTTTTGTCTGAATCCCTGTTATACTGCATTTATACGAACAAATGTTCGTATATTCCGCAGAAAGGAGAGATGATATGGACTTGAAGGATTGGAAACGGATTGCGGAACGGGAAGCGTGCCGGTACCGGGAGCGAAAGGCGTTTCTGCGCGGCGCGCAGGAAGGGGGCGGACCCGTCGAAACGGAGCGCGTGGCGGAGGCGGCGCGATGGACGGCGGCGGTGGAATATGCGGACGCGCACCTGTCGCGGCAGGATGCAGAGAAGGCGCGGTTTTTCCGGGAGCTGTACGGGATCGACCGTCCGTCGGGGCGGTATCGGGGGAAGAAGAGCGTCGACGCGCTGAGTCTCAAGCTGCACGTTGCGCCGTGCACGCTGTACCGGTGGCGCAGCGAAGCGCTGACGCTGGTTGTGCTGGCGGCGATCCAGACGGGCGCTCTCAGGCCGTATGAGATCGACGCGGAGGAAGCAGACTGTCGATAACGGCGACAACAAACGGCGCGGGAGTCCCGCGCCGTTTCCGCGTCAATCCGATGCTTTGTCCGCAGGGCTTGCGTCCGGTTCGGGCGCGGGCTCATCGGGCTCGGCAAGCCGCAGACCGGCGGTATCGGTCACGGGCAGGGAAAAGACGATCGCCTTGGCGTCGGTTTCCATGCCTGCTTTTTTCATGATGTTCTGCATGATCGGGTTCTTCTTTGCCGCGGAGGACACGATGAGGATCAGCTCGCGCTCGGACGAGAGCGAAATGCCGAAGAACTTCTCGGCGCGCTTTTGGCCGGTGCCGTTCGCGTGGATGACGGTGCCGCCGGTCGCGCCGGCTTCGCGCGCCGCATCCATGATCTGTTCGCTGTATCCGCGGTTGCCGATCGTGATCAGCAGCTCCTGGCTCGTTCCTTTCAATTCGCTTTCCTCCCTGTCTTGTATAAAGTCGAGATCCTCCGTGAAAAACGCCAGCTCGCGCTTGCCGCCGATGCTGGAAACCGGCACGAGAAACGCGATGCCGGTGCCCGGGATATCAATCCGGACCTTGCGTTCGAGGTCCTTTTTGACCGCGTCCCAGACCGCGTCGGTCGTCAGCGTCAGCGCGACCGCCTTTTCGGCGTTTTCGAGTCCGAAGGTGCTTAAAACCTCGCTGGTCGCCGTGCCGTGCGCGAGCATGATGAATGTGCGGTCGAGCCGGTGCTGCCGGAACACGGACAAAACCTCGGGCAGGCGCGTGCGATTCAAGACGGCGCACATCAGGTACAGCTTACTCATGCGCGTTCCTCCTTACAGCTCAATGATCGTGTAGTACGCGTCGGGCGCTTCCGGCGCCGGCGCTTTGGCGCTGCGTCGGGGCTTCAGAACGGAGACCAGCCCGAGGATCTGAATGGTGATGAGCGGCGTCATGGCGACCATGGCGACGACCCCGAACGCGTCGGTGACGACGTTTCCGCCGACCGAAACGCATGCGCCGACCGCAAACGGCAGCAAAAACGACGCGGTCATCGGACCGGACACGACGCCGCCGGAGTCGAACGCGATCGCCGTGAACAGCTTCGGCACGAAGAACGACAGCAGCAGCGCGATCCCGTAGCCGGGCAGAAGGAACCATATGATCGGGACGCCGCAGAGCACGCGCAGCATTGCGAGTCCGAGGGACACGGAAACGCCGACCGACAGCGAAACGCGCAGCGCGGTCCCGGAGATCGCGCCGCTGGTAAGCTCCTCGACCTGTTTCATGAGAACATAAACGGCGGGCTCGGCGGCAACAATCAGATACCCGATGACCATGCCGAGCGGCACAATAATCCAGCGATAGGGCAGCGCGGCAAGCGTTTGTCCGAGATAGGAGCCCGCGGGCATAAAGCCCACGCTGCTTCCCGTTAAGAAGAGCACGAGCCCGACGTAGGTGTATACGAGTCCGACGGCGACGCGCCGTGCGGAGCGGCGGTTGAACCCGAGCCGGTGAATGCGCAGGTACAGCAGCCGGAAGATCAGGTAGAACGCGACGATCGGCAGCAGAGAGACGGCGATTTCCTTTAGATACGCGGGCAGCGCCTTGGTAAAGAGCGTGACGAGCGTGATGGAATCGTCGATCACGGGGATCGCCGTGACGGTATAGAGCGCGTCCTCGGGACGGTAGATCAGCGAAAGAATCAGAACAGTCAGGATCGGACCGATCGAACAGAGCGCGATGAGTCCGAAGCTGTCCTCGGCGGCATGCCGGTCGCTTCGGATCGAGTAGATGCCGATGCCGAACGCCATGATGAACGGCACGGTCATCGGACCGGTCGTCACGCCGCCCGCGTCAAACGCGACGGCAAGGAAGTCCTTCGGCACAAAAAAGAGCAGCACGAACGTGACGCCGTAGCAGATCAGAAGCAGCACGCGCAGCGAGATTCCGAACAGCATGCGCAAAAGCGCAAGCACCAGAAACAGCCCGACGCCGCCCGCGACGCACAGGATCAGCACGCGCGAGGGGATCGACAGCACCTGGTCCGCCAGCACCTGCAGGTCCGGCTCGGAGACCGTGATCAGAAAGCCGAGCAAGAACCCGACCGGCAGCAGCAGCCAGAGCTTGCGGCTCTTGGTCAGCCCGGACCCGAGCTCGGAGCCCATCGGCTGCATGGCAAGCTCCGCGCCGAGCGTAAAGAACATCATGCCGAGAATCAGCAGCGCCGCGCCGAACAGATACGCCAGCAGAATGCTTGCCGGCATCGGCGCGATCGTAAAGGAAAGCAGCAGCACGATGCCGCCGATGGGCAGCACCGCTTTCAGCGCTTCGACGAGTTTTTCCCGCAGACGTTCCCGATACATGATCCGGTTCCTTTCCATTTCAATATACCACAGAATATGACGCGATGTCTACTAAAAACGCCGTCGGTTTCACTGCGATCATTCGACGAAAAAAACGCG
>CAJOKM010000089.1 GCA_905235205.1 uncultured Clostridia bacterium
ATGCCGCCCGCGGAGATAAAACCGCCTAAGTTCGCGGACATATAGTCGGTCAGGATCTTTGTGACCACGCCGTTTTTGATATGCTCCTTCAGCGGCGCGTGCACGTCGAACAGCGAGCTCGCGTTGACGGTCAGATCGCGGATGCCGAGGCGCGCGATCGCGTCCATGACCATGTTCAGCACATAATCGCCGTTTCTGAGATGATGGTGGAACGACACGGTCATGCCGCTCTTTAACCCGCTGTCGAGAATCGCCTGTTCGATGGAATTGCGGATCTTATTCATCTTCCAATCCTCCGATCCCGAGTTGTTTCGCCGCTTCCAGCGTCTGCCGCGCGCGCTCCACGATCGGCTTATCGATCATTTTGCCGCGCAAAGAAACCGCCCCCTTGCCCTGAAGCTTTCCGATGCGGATCGCCTCAAACACGAGCTTGGCGTATTCGATGTCCGCCGCGGAGGGACTGAACGTCTCGTTGATCACGCGCACGTGCCGCGGCGCGATCGCGCTCTTGCCGGTAAAGCCCAGAGACTTCGCGTATTCGGCGTCTTTTACGATCCCTTCGTCGTCGTTGACGTCGGTAAACGGCGTGTCGTACACGTCGACGCCCGCCGCTCTTGCGGCGCACACGAGCCGTTTTCTCGCGTAATCGATCTCGTTGCCGCCCTTGGTGCGCTTGCAGCGCAGATCGGCGGTGAGGTCCTCGCCGCCTAAGAAGAGCGCGGCGACGCGCGGGCAGGCGGAGGCGATCTCAAACGCGCGCTCCACGCCCATCGCGGTTTCGATCAGGGGGATCAGCTTCACCGTGCCGACCGGCATGCCTGAGCGCGTTTCGATCCCCGCGATGTACGCGTCCAGCGTCTGCATGTCCTGTGCGCACGACGCTTTGGGCGGCATGATCAGATCGGGCTTTAGCGGCACGATCGCGTCGAGATCGTCCTGCCAGTACGCCGTGTCGATCGCGTTGATGCGCACCGTGATCTCCACGCCCGAAAAGCCCATGCCCTCGATCGCGCTTTTCACAAGCAGCCGCGCCGCGTCCTTTTCATCCGGCGACACCGCGTCCTCAAGGTCCAGAATGATACTGTCCGCGCCGAGCGCGTCGCCGTTGATGATCATGTTCGGCGTATTGCCCGGCAAAAAGAGCATGCTTCTTCGCATAATACCCCTCCGTAGAATTCATCCGGGAACAGATCCCCATAGATGGTTTCATTATAACGCCAAACGGTACAACATTCAACCATGAACCCGATAATATAAGGAATTACCCCATTGAGAAAAGCGGAACCATGTATTATAATGGGACTGCATCAAATGTGCAGGGAGGATTCGCCATGCCGTATTCCGGAAGAATGCAGCAGAACCATTACTACAGCGTCTTTTTCGCGCCGCGCGGGCGCGATCGCATGTACGATCTCGGTATGCAGATCGCGCAGATGTACCTGTCGCCCTACGACAAGCTGATCGGCATCATCGGCGAAGCCGGCTCGGGCAAGAGCATGCTGATCAAGGGCATGTTTCCGGGGCTTGAGCTCACCAACGACGACAACGGCGTGAACATGCGTCCGCTGCCGATCCTGGATCAGAGCGGCGGCGGATTCTTTACCGCGCACACCTATCATCTCGATGTGCGGTTCGAATCGGCGTTTGTGCAGCTCGGCGTGCTGGCGGAAGCGATCCTCGAAGCGATCCGGGGCGGCAAGCGCGTCATCGTCGAGCACTTCGACATGATCTATCCGTTTTTGAACGTCAACGCAAACCTTTTGATCGGCGTCGGCGACGAGATCATCATCACGCGTCCGACGATCTTCGGTCCGCTGCCCGAAGAGCTGCACGCGCGCGTCGCAAAGTCGATCGGCTACCGCCGCATGGCGCATACCGCCGAGGACCTGTGCGAGATCTTTCTGCCGCCCGAGGAGTACGCGCGCGCCAAGCACCGCGATATCAAGCACGGCTTTCTGCTCGCGTTCGACGACCATGCGCCCAACGTCGATCCGGACGAGCTCGAACTCAAAGTCAGCACCGCGATCGCAAGCGATCTTCCGATCTCCTACGTCGACGACGAGCACGTGCGCATCGGCGACATCGTGCATCCGTGCACCGGACCGCGCACGCACGTCGCAAGCACCGGACACGTGGAGGGCTTCCGGCTTCTGCACCGCATCGAGTACGACCCGATCGAGCACTGCTATCTGATCGCCGGACGCGTCGGTCCCGGCATCGGCGACGAGCGCATCGACGACGTGAACGACATCACCCTTGACTGATCCGGAGGAATACCCATGAACCGAACCTATGACGTCATCATCATCGGCGCCGGCCCCGGCGGCATCTACTCGGCGTATGAGCTCAAAAAGCGCGCGCCCGAGCTTTCCGTCGCCGTGTTTGAACAGGGACATCCGCTCAATGAGCGCCGCTGCCCCATCGACGGGGACAAGGTCCCTTCCTGCATCCGCTGCAAGACCTGCTCGATCATGAGCGGGTTCGGCGGCGCGGGCGCGTTCTCGGACGGCAAGTACAACATCACCAACGATTTCGGCGGCACGCTGTATGAGCATATCGGCAGAGAAAAAGCGCTCGATCTCATGCGCTACGTCGATGAAATCAACATGGCGTTCGGCGGCGAGGGCACGAAGCTCTATTCCACCGCCGGCACGCGGTTCAAAACGCTGTGCATTCAGAACAAGCTGACGCTTTTGGACGCGTCGGTCCGGCACCTCGGCACCGATATCAACTACGTCGTGCTCAAAAACCTCTACGCCGGCTTACGCGAGTCGGTGGACTTTCACTTCGACGAAGCGGTCGAGAACGTTTCGCTCGGCGACGGGTATACGGTGCAGACCAAGCACGGTGAATACCGCGCAAAGAACCTGATCATTTCGGTCGGGCGCAGCGGCAGCCAGTGGATGGAGGGGCTTTCAAAGCGGCTCAACATTCCGACCCGCTCAAATCGCGTCGATCTCGGCGTGCGCGTCGAGCTGCCCGCCGTGGTCTTTTCGCATCTCACCGACGAGCTCTATGAGAGCAAGATCGTCTACCGCACCGAAAAATTCGAGGACAACGTGCGCACGTTCTGCATGAACCCCAACGGCATCGTCGTCACCGAGAACACCAACGGCATCGTCACCGTCAACGGACACAGCTACGAGCGCGAAGACCTGCACACCGAAAACACAAACTTCGCGCTGCTCGTCTCCAAGCACTTCTCCGAGCCGTTCAACGACAGCAATCTCTACGGCGAAAGCATCGCGCGTCTAAGCAACATGCTCGGCGGCGGCGTCATGGTCCAGCGCTTCGGCGATCTCGTGCGCGGACGGCGCAGCACCGAAAAGCGCATCGAGGAGGGACGCGTGCGTCCCACGCTGAACGCCACGCCGGGCGATCTGTCGCTCGTGCTGCCCAAGCGCATCTTAGACGGCATCATCGAAATGATCTACGCGCTCGACAAGATCGCGCCGGGCACGGCGAACGACGATACCCTGCTCTACGGCGTGGAGGTCAAGTTCTACAACATGGAGGTGCTCGTGAACGACCGCCTCGAAACCGGCTATCCGGGGCTCTACGTCATCGGCGACGGCAGCGGTATCACGCATTCGCTGTCACACGCCTCGGCAAGCGGCGTGTTCGTAGCGCGCGAGATCGCGAAGCAGTAACGCTTCGGTCGAAAACAGGTTCTCGACCGAGCCCTCCGACCGTTTCCCATCTTTATGATAGCACACAGAATGTGAACTGCTTATCGACTTTTGTTCATATTTGGATGTTCTGCATTTTTGATTCGGTCGGCTCGGTTTTTGCCGAGCCGAACCGTTATACTCTAAATTTGATCGGGTATGGAATACCCTCGGTATTTCATATCTGAAATTTTGAATCTATATGGAATTCCTTGTAATTTGAATTCTCTAACCTGTATGGTATATCTGGAATTCATACGACGCAAACGTCCAAAACCCTTTTTCGGATTTTGTAAACTTTTGCACGCCTTACCACCGTATTTTTCTGAAATAAAGAATCGTTATTCACATATGAATGAAATAGATAGTTGACAATTCCAGTTCGGTACACTATCATAACAATCGAAGGGGCTATAAAGAATCTTTTTGAGTTTCTTTATAGTTCTTTATTGTTTTTAGGCTTTCCATCGACTCAAAAGACAGAGCCGGCGCCGATTGACAAGCCGGAGCAAGAAAGAACCAAAGTTTTTCCTGCTTTGTGCAGCATACCGTCTTGTTTACGCGTATTATTTGTAAAAGACAGATGGTAAATCTGTTATCATTTAAATAACGGTATTGTGAGCCGCAGAAGTCACAAAAAAGAAAGGTAGGAAACAATGTTCAAGTTCTCACTCTTCATGGAAGACAACAATTCCCCGTATGACATCGGTGATGACGGCGCAATGCCCACCTTGCCGGGTCAGGGCAATCAGAACGGAAACAACAATCCGGGAACCAAGCCCAGCGGCAAGTCCTTCGGCTCGGACCCGATCGATAAGCCGATCATTTTCAACCCGTTCCTCCAATAAATTAAAATCACGAACCACCCGCTTTGATCTGAACCCAAAAAGTTAGACACAAGATTTAAATTAAGCGGCATCAAGGGCTTGCTTTCTGTGAACAGCAGGAGGTAAGCCCTTAAGCTTTGCC
>CAJOKM010000090.1 GCA_905235205.1 uncultured Clostridia bacterium
TTTTTATTCACACAAATATTATACCACATAGCAAAGACTCCCGGAACTTTTCCCGAGAGTCTTGCTATTTCTTATTGGGACTTTTTTAACAGCCCCTTTGTTTTGATTCTGTCAGTGCTGGTTTTCGACCTCGAACGTGTCGATCAATCCGACGACGTAGCGCAGGATCGCCGCGGCGTCCGCAGCGTTCGGCGCATTGTCGTACGCCGGCGCAACGTTTGCGTTCGCAGCGCCGCGTGAGGTCAGCTCAGACATGCCGACCAGCGCGCGCAGCACCATTGCCGCGTCCGCAGCCGTGATCTTGCCGTCCACATTCGCGTCGCCGTAGGCCGGAATCGGCTGCTCGGCAGGCACGATGTCCGCGCGGTTGCGCAGACGGATACGCGGACCGATCTGATCGGAGTTCTCATAGCTGTTCTGACCGATGGACGCGATGCCGCGGGCTTTGAGATACACGCCTTCCGTGACCCAGCCAAGATCATGATAGCCCTGCGCATCCTTTTCACAGTCATCGTCGCAGTTGATGTAGCCGTCAAGGAAGATGACTGCTTCGCCGGTTCCGTCGTTCACGTGAATCGCGCCGAGCACGCCGTTGGCGTCAAACTCAACCTTGGTTACGGTACCCTCAAACTCGACAAAGTTACCAACCTTGTCAGGCGACGCCGCCTGTGCCGTGGTCAGTACTTCGGGTACGACGTACTGCTCGGCGTTCTCCGCGCAGATCCCGTCGATCACCGCGTTCAGTCTGCTGTCATCGATGACATACGTCTCGATGGTCTGCATATTCGCCATTGTGATCGCAACGTCGAGCAGTCTTGCGCGGGTCGCATAGCCCTTGGTCGTTACGCCGTCCGCCGTATACTCGGTGTCGCGCAGCGTAATATCGAAGATCTCTCCGCCGTAATCGTTGCCGCAGTTCAGCTCGATCTCGCCCATATAGGAGGAGGTCATACCGGAAATGCGCAGTTTTTGACCGATCTCGTAGCGTCCCGCGACCGGGAACACGTTGATGCCGCGACCGGAATCGTCCTGGATGTAGATACAGTCGAAGAACGCGGTATCCTTATCATAACCGGACGCGTTGGAGGTAACGTAACCCTCGATCGTGTAGGCGACGTTCTCCTTGCCCGCCTCATGAATCTCGGCGATCGGCGTGATCGTGTCCGGATGCAGCATCTTGAACAGGTTCACGACGATCTGGTAGTTCGTGTTCTGCAGCGTTGCAGCGCTCTCCATTTCGACCTTTACTTCGAACGTGGAGAAGAACGTGACACCGGAGGTGATGCAGAAGCCGCCGGTGGGCAGTTCTTCATAGGCAAGTACGCTGATTTCTTCCTGATCGCCGCACGCATCATAATACGGCTGATAGATCTTATCCGCGGTGACGTTCTTCCCGCCGTTGTAGTACTCCGGATAGGAGCTGACGAACGAGGTATCGAACGCCTTGACCACGTTGATCGCGCCATTCAGGATGATCGGCGCCGCATTGTAGCAGGAGAACATCAGGTTCGTGTTTTCGATAAGATACTCGGTCAGCGGATTATCCCAGTTATAGAAGTCCTTGCCGGTAAAGTGCAGACGATAGGACTCGTTGGTCATGTTCTCCGCGTCGGAAACAATGCCCTTTCCGATGCGCGCCTTTGCACCGACTGCTTCGAGAATCTCATTCGAAATGACGCTTGCCCATTCGTTCTGATTATCCGGCTCAAGACGGTCGGACTTCGAAGTAACGATGAAATTGCCGCCGCGCTGCGCGTATCTCTGGATCGCCGCAATCTCATCGGCAGTGTACAGCGAGTCGCTTACGGAGATGTTTGCGCCCTTGAACGGCACGGTCAAAACGAGCAGATCGCAGTTTTCAAGCACTGCATCCGTGATCGGCGTGGTGATGTGCTGCGATTTGACGCCGTACTGCGCCGCCAGCTCGATAAACGCCGTATCCGAATCTGCGTAGTTGCCGGAAACATAGAAGTTGCTGTGTCCGGCGTCGATCAGCATCGTTGCCATATCCGCTCCGTCGCGCACGATGAATCCGAGATTGCCGTTGAACACATACGGCGTTCCGCGGAACGTACCGGTGACCTTGACCTCGACCGTGAAACGACCGGTCTCCGTCGGCGTATACGTCCAAGACAGCGAATCGTCCTGCTTCTCTGCGGTCAGTGTGGACGTTCCGTCGGAGAACTTCGGATTCTCAATCGTTTCCATCTCTTCGCCGTTGACGGAATAAACGATCTCCGTCACGGTGAAGTCGATTGCCGACGCCTCTTCTCCGATCTTCGTTTCCTCATAATTGTACAGCGGTACGGTGAATGTAATCGGTTCGCCTTTCAGCTCAACCGCGGTGTCCTTTTCCACCGGCCCCATGCCGACCTTAACGGTCTCGCTGGTCCACACCGGAGAAGTGACTGCGATATCGGAGTCGACCTCGTCCACGCGGACGTAGTAGTAGGAATAGCTGTTGTCCAGCTCGAGCTCCCAGGAGCCGGACTGCGCGTTGAACGTCTTCGATGCAACGCTCACATCGCCGTTTGCAATGATAGAGACCTTCTGCACCTTGTCGGTCGGATCACTGAACTCAATGTTGATCCTGATTTTTTCCGTGCTGTCAAGATTCAGGATTGAGCCCATCATCTGATCGTTCAGCGTATAGAGAATTTCAAGATCATTATCCTCGGTGGCATACATCCGCATGTTGCGCATCGCATCATAGATACCGTCCTCGGAAAACTCGTCGGCATAGACGACGTCACGGCAGGTATTGCTGTCGCCCCAGCCGCCCTTGTGGTTATCCTGGTTGTTCGTCGGCGCGAGATGCCAGCCCTTGTCAAGCGCCATCGTATAATACTGGTAGGAGGGCCAGTACATCGAACCGCCGACCTTGCCCTCGCCGTTGCCGACCTCGATCATGGTGATCAGGTCGTCATAGGAGGGTTTATAATGTGCGAAATCCTCAAACGTACCGAACGTGGTGCCCGGATGGTTGAACTGGTTGATCGTAGTCGTTCTTCCGTTTTCCTTATCGATGCCCGCGACCTCGACGAGCCGGTCATAGTAAGCAACAAGACCCGGACCGCCTTTCACAACGTACTTCGGCACGTTGCGCGACTCAAATCCGATCGAATTGAACGTGTTTATATGCCCGTATTGACCGGACCAGGTCATTTCATAACCGATGATCGGGATAAAGGAATCGTCAGCGTACGCCGCGCCCGTCTCCTTTGCTTCCTGCCACAGCGTCTTGGATCCGTCCGCCGTCATCTTGCCCTTCGACGCATCGGTCATATCGCCGTTCGGATTGTCCTTGGTGTCATAGTAGTTACTGTGGTCGGTGACCGCAAGGAAGTCGATCTGCTCCGCGTTCTTCGCATACTCAAGCGCCTGCTCGAGCGTGCCGGTACCGTCGGAATACTCCGCAGTATGCGAATGCAGTTCGCCGAAATACAGCTGATAGGTCGCTTCACCGACGGTGAAACTCCAGCTGCGTTCCACGCTCTTGCCGTCCGCGCGCGTGATCGTTACGGTAACGGTATACTTGCCGTCGGCAAGATCCGCTGCGGGCGTATACGTTGCGGTGTTGCCCTCGATCACAACAGGCGTGACAGCCGCGTCGTTCAGTTTCATTTCCACCGTCGGCGCCGTCTCGCCGCAGTTTGCGAACGTCACGGAGATCACCGGACGCTTGTTGTCGCCGGTCGCGCTGTTCGCCGCCGGTGCATAGGAAGTGATCTGCGGAAGGTCGACGACGGTGACGGTAAACGTCTCAGTCGTTTCTTTTGGATTCTCCGGGAAATAGTCAAGCGCGTACACTTCGATCGTAAGATCTCCGCCCGTGATCTTGTTGCCGGGGATCGTAATGGTGTAGATATCGCCCTCGAACGGGGGATCCTCTTGATAGTAAACCTCTTCGCCGTTCTTGTCTCTGACCGTCATGCTCGAGGTATCAATGCCGTTCGCGTCCTCGATCTTGACGGAGAACGTATAGTCCTTGCCGATTTCCGCATCCCCGTTGGTCACGCGCGTGATCGTCGGGGCCTGCTTGTTCGTAAGCGGAACATAGTCCGCGGATGAACCGTTGCGAAGCTGCTTGGTCGAGTTGTACTGCGAAACGATGCAGTACAGATCGACCGGATCTCCCGCTTCCATGCCCTCCGCGTAGGGCGCCGCGCGGTAGACGTCCATCGTCGCATTCGCGCTGTCTCTCATGGTTGTGGAATTAACGTCCTGATACGCGCCGAGCGTGACATTTTTGATCACGACATACTCGGAGAGGAGGTTTGCATGATTCGCAAGGACGTCCGCAAAGTTCTCAAACACCTGCGGCGCTCTCGCGTCTTCGCCGATGATCTCTTCGGGCGTCGCCTTGCGGATCTCGGTCATGGACTGGATCTGCTGCACGCCGCCGTACGGTCCGAGCTTACCGGTCAAAACCAGCCAGTCGCCGATCTGGATCGGGTTGTTGTCCGTATCGGTATCCATCGAGTTGTATGCCTGCAGCGCATACACTTCGCCGTCGATCTTCGCCTGCACGATAGCGGAGTTGATCGAACCGAAATTGCCGAAGCGGTACACAAGCTGCCC
>CAJOKM010000091.1 GCA_905235205.1 uncultured Clostridia bacterium
GATCGTGCTCTTGTCGATCAGCGGATGATCCTTTAAGGTCTCGTACGTCATGGTGACAACCGGCTTATTGTAGCACTCGAAGATGCCGCCGACGTTCATATAGCGCGGCGCGTTCAGTTCCTTGATGCAGGTGATCATGCACGGCGTATGCACCTTGACCGTCATGTAACCGTCCTCTAAGATGCGGCGTACGGTCAGAACGTCGCCGTCCTTATGAATCTCGCCCGCATAGGTGACCTGCGGCAGATGCAGTTTTTCCGCGATCTGCGGACCGACCTGCGCGGTGTCGCCGTCGATCGCCTGACGTCCGGCGAGGATGATGTCCTCGCGTAGGTGTCGATCGCCGCCGCGATGATCTGGCTCGTCGCGTAGGTGTCGGAACCGCCGAACTCGCGCGCGGTAATCAGAACGCCCTCGTCGACGCCCATCGCCATGAGCTCTCTGAGCATGCCCTCCGCGGGCGGCGGACCCATCGTGAACGCGATGACCTTGCAGCCGAGTTCGTCTTTCAGCGAGAGCGCCGCTTCGACAGCATTCATGTCGTCGGGATTGATAATGGTCTGCATGGACGCGCGGTCCAGCGTGCCGTCCGGGTTGACGGCGACCGTTCCGGAGGTGTCGGGAACCTGCTTTACGGTAACAAAAATCTTCATGTCCTTCGCCTCCTTCTTACTTCACGCCGAGGTTCGCCGCGATGACCATGCGCTGGACTTCGCTCGTGCCCTCGTAGATTTCGGTGATCTTCGCGTCGCGCATCATGCGCTCCACGGGATATTCACGGGTGTAGCCGTAGCCGCCGAACAGCTGGACCGCGCGTCGCGTCACGTCGGACGCGGCTTCCGCGGCGAACAGCTTCGCCATCGCGGCTTCCATGCTGCAGCGCTCGTGCGCCTGCTTCTTCAGCGCGGCGTTGTACACGAGGAACTGCGCCGCCTGCATGCGGGTGTGCATGTCGGCGATCTGGAACTGCGTGTTCTGGAACTGCGAGATGCGGCGCTTGAACTGCACGCGCTCGCTCGTATACTTGATCGCTTCGTTGATCGCGCCTTCGCCTAACCCTAACGCCTGCGCCGCGATGCCGATGCGTCCGCCGTCGAGCGTCTGCATGGCGATCTTGAAGCCCGCGCCCTCTTTGCCCAGGAGATTCTCTTTCGGCACGATGCAGTCTTCGAAGATCAGATCGCACGTCGAGCTTCCGCGGATGCCCATCTTCTTCTCATGCTTGCCCTGCGAAAAGCCCTTGAAGCCCTTCTCCACAATGAACGCCGAGATGCCGCGGTTGCCCTGCTTCGGATCGGTCATGGCGAACACCACGAACACGTCCGCGACGCTGCCGTTGGTGATAAAGCACTTACTGCCGTTCAGCACATAGTGATCGCCGTCGAGGACCGCGGTCGTCTGCTGACCCGACGCGTCGGTGCCGGCGTTCGGTTCGGTGAGCCCGAACGCGCCGATCTTTCTGCCGGCGCACAGATCGGGCAGGTATTTTTTCTTTTGTTCCTCGGTGCCGTGCTCAAAGATCGGCGCGCAGCACAGCGAGGTGTGCGCCGACACGATGACCGCGGTGGTGCCGCAGACCTTGGCGAGCTCTTCGACCGTGATCGCGTAGCTTAAAACGTCGCCGCCGGCTCCGCCGTACTCTTTCGGGAAGTAAATGCCCATCATGCCGAGCTTTGCCATCTTTTCGACGGTCTCCATCGGGAAGCGTTCTTCCTCGTCGATCTCACTGGCCAGAGGCTTTACTTCGTTCTCTGCGAATTCGCGCACCATCTTGCGAACCAGCAGTTGTTCCTTCGTCAGACGAAAATCCATTCCAGTTCTCCTTTATCTTACTTGTTGTAGGTAAAGATGCCTTCGCCGGTCTTCATACCGAGCTTGCCCGCGCGGACCATCTTGCGGATCATCACGTTTGCGCGGTACTTCGGATCGTGCGTTTCGTTGTAGAGCACGTCCATGATGTTCAGAACGACGTCCCAGCCGATCAGATCGCCCAGGTGCAGCGGTCCCATCGGATGGTTGCAGCCGAGCTGCATCGCAATATCGATGTCCTCCGCCGAGGCGACGCCCTCCTGCAGCACGCAAACGCCCTCGTTGCAGTACGGGATCAGGATCTTATTGACCACAAAGCCCGGCGCCTCGTTGACCACGACCGGCGTTTTGCCGATCTCGATGCAGAGGTTCTTCGTCCACTCGACGAGCTCAGCAGGCGTATTGCCGCCCGCGATGACTTCGACGAGCTTCATGACCGGAACGGGATTGAAGAAATGCATGCCGACCATCGGATGCATGAGTCCCTTCGCCATTTCGGTGATCGACAGCGAGGAGGTGTTGGTCGCGAACACGGTCTCCTCCTTGCACAGCGTATCGAGCCGCGCAAGCAGTTCCTTCTTGACCGCCATGTTCTCCGCCACGCACTCGATGACAAGGTCCGCGTCCGCCGCCGCCGCGACTTCGTCGACGACGATGCGGCTCATGATGTCATCCGCCGCGCTCTGCTCCATCTTGCCCTTCGCCACGCGCTTAGAAAGCGACGCCGCCAGTTTGTCCTTATGCCGCTGCGCGCTCTCGACGCTTGTCGCGTACAGAAGCGCCGTGTGTCCGTTCGAAGCAAATACCTGAGCAATGCCGCTGCCCATCGTTCCTGCCCCGAAAATTGCAACTTTCATGATTCGTTCCTCCTAAGTGTATTTCGATGGATTCCCCGGACTTCCGTCCGTTTGTTACCTGTTTTGATACGGTTCGTGTTTGCGCTTTTCCAGGAACGCGCACATGCCTTCTCTCTGGTCTTCGGTTTCGAAGCAGCTGCCGAACAGTCTTTCCTCGATCACGATCGCCTCGTCCATCGGCGCGTCCAGTCCCTCGTTGATCGCCTGCTTGCATGCGCGCACCGCGATCGGCGCGTTAGAAGCGATCGAAAGCGCAAGCTTTTGGGCTGCCGGCATCAGTTCCTCTTTGGGATAGACGGCGTTGACCAGTCCGAGGCGGTACGCCTCGTCCGCCTTGATGTTCTTGCCCGAATAGATCATCTGCTTTGCCATGCCCGCCCCGATGAGCCGCGCGAGCCTTTGCGTGCCGCCGAAGCCCGGCGTGATGCCGAGTCCCGTTTCCGGCTGACCGAACACCGCCGTGTCCGAACAGAGGCGGATATCACAAGCCATGCAAAGCTCACAGCCGCCGCCGAGCGCATAGCCGTTGACCGCCGCGATCACGGGGATGGGCAGGGTCTCAAGCTTTCGGAACACGTCGTTGCCCTTTTTGCCGAACGCCTCCGCTTCCGCCTTGGTGAGCGTCGACATTTCAGCGATGTCCGCGCCCGCGACAAACGCCTTTTCGCCCGCGCCGGTGAGCACCAGCACGCGGATCTCTTCGTCCGCCGCCACCGCGTCCAGCGTCTCGTTCAGATCGTCGAGCACCGCCGAGTTCAGCGCGTTCAGCGCGTTCGGGCGATTGACGGTCGCGATCGCGACCTGTCCGTTCTTCTCCAACAAAACGTGCGTCATGAACCTTCTCCTTTTGTCGATTCGATCCGCGCCGATTGATGCGCGTTTGCCCGCGCCGGGCGGATGTCCATACCTTTTTTATTATACAGCTTCGCCGTCCGTAACGCAAGCCCGATTCCGCCGTTTTTCCGATTTTCCGTTCTTGCGCTGTTTCAGCGCGTGTGCTACAATAGCGTGCGGAAAACAAGCATTCGGAGGCGTTCTCTTGCCGGAGCAAACCAACAAATCAAGAAAGATCCTCGCGCACCTGTTCGCGCTGATTTCCGTCGTCGTCTGGGGCAGCTGCTATGTGCTCACCAAAAACCTGCTCGGCGCAGGCTTTACCGCGATCCAGATCATCCCGATCCGCATGATCCTCGCCTATGCCGCGCTTCTTTGCATGCGTCCGAAGTTTCAAAAACTGCCGATCAAGGACGAGCTGATGTTTGTGCTCATCGGCGTGACCGGCGGCTCTTTGTACTTCGTGCTGCAAAACACCGCCTTAACCTACACCTATGCGGCGAACGTCAGCATCATCGTATGCCTTTCGCCGATCTTCACCGCGATCTTTGCGCGCATCTTCAGCCGCGGCAACGAAAAGCTCGGGCTCACGCTGCTGTTCGGCTCGCTCGTTGCGATCGCGGGCGTGGTGCTGGTCGTGTTAAACGGCAGCTTAAACTTTCACCTGAGTCCCAAAGGCGATCTTTTAGCGCTCGCCGCAGGCATTTCATGGGCGGTGTATTCGCTGCTCATCAAACGGTATACCGAAACGATGGACGGGTTCTTGGTCACGCGGCGCGTGATGTTCTGGGCGTTTGTGACCGCCGTGCCGCTGATGCTTCTTACGGACGGCATGCCGAACCTTATGCCGCTGTTCACCGTTCCGAAGGCGCTCCTTTCCTGGCTGTTTTTAGGCATTTTAGGCAACGCGGTCTGCTTTGCGATCTGGAACATCGCATTCAAAGAGCTCGGCGTGGTCGTGACCAACAATTACCTCTACGCCTCGCCGTTTGTGACGCTTCTCGTCGGCTGGCTGCTCCTGAACGAACCGATCTCGTGGATGGGCGTACTCGGCGCAGTTCTCATCACAATCGGCGTCATCCTCGCGCAGCTCGGGAAACGAAAGGCGTAAGAAAAAGCAGCACCGCCCGGTGCTGCTTCAGACTGTCGTAAAAGGGGTCAGACCGTTTGCGGCGATGTTTTATGAAAGAAATACCAGTCGGAGGAAAAGGCAGAATCTGCCTTTTCTTTTCATTATTTCGCCGCAAAC
>CAJOKM010000092.1 GCA_905235205.1 uncultured Clostridia bacterium
ATCGGTCTGCATCAGCGCGACAACGCAAAGCTTCTCGATACGCTAAAGGGGCTTCGCGATCTCGGCAACACGCTGCTCGTCGTCGAGCACGACGAGGAAACCATGCGCGCCGCCGACTTCATCGTGGACATCGGTCCCCGCGCCGGCGTGCATGGCGGACAGGTCATGGCGGCGGGCACGCCCGAAGAGATCATGGCGTGTGAACAGTCGCTGACCGGACAGTACCTGAGTCATAAACGCACCAT
Source organism: uncultured Clostridia bacterium (assembly GCA_905235205.1). Lineage (GTDB taxonomy): Bacteria > Bacillota > Clostridia > Christensenellales > CAG-138 > UBA3792. The sequence continues at coordinate 246 of CAJOKM010000092.1, forward strand.
CCCCGTCCCCGAAACGCGGCGGTCCGGCAACGGCAAGACGCTCGTGGTGCGCGGCGCGCGGGCGAACAATCTGAAAAACATCACGGTCGAATTTCCGCTGGGCAAGTTCATCTGCGTAACCGGCGTGTCGGGCAGCGGCAAATCGTCGCTGGTCAACGAGATCCTGAAAAAGCGGCTGCTGCACGACCTGAACCGCGCAAAAACGCGCGCGAAGGAGCATGACGGCATCGACGGAATCGAGAACCTCAACAAGATCATCGACATCGACCAGAGCCCGATCGGCAGAACGCCGCGGTCGAATCCCGCGACGTACACCGGGCTGTTCGACCTGATCCGCGCGCTGTACGCGACCACGCCGGACGCGAAGCTAAGAGGCTACACGAGCGGACGGTTCAGCTTCAACGTCAAGGGCGGACGCTGCGAAGCGTGCAAGGGCGACGGCATCGTCAAGATCGAGATGCACTTTCTGCCCGACGTATACGTGCCGTGCGAGGTCTGCCACGGCAAGCGCTACAACCGGGAAACGCTCGAGGTACGCTACAAGGGCAAGAACATCCACGACGTTTTGGAAATGACCGTCGAGGAAGCGCTGCCGTTTTTCGCGCAGCACAAGAAGATCAAAACCATCCTGCAGACGCTCGACGACGTGGGCTTGGGCTACATCAAGCTCGGTCAGCCATCGACGACGCTGTCCGGCGGCGAAGCGCAGCGCATCAAGCTCGCGACCGAGCTAAGCCGCCGCGATACCGGACGCACGCTCTACGTGCTCGACGAACCCACCACGGGACTGCACACGCACGACGTGAAGCGGCTTTTGGAGATTCTGAACCGCCTTGCCGACTCCGGCAGCACGGTCATCGTCATCGAGCACAACCTCGACGTGATCAAGACCGCCGACTGGATCATCGACCTCGGTCCCGAGGGCGGCGACGAAGGCGGCACCGTGGTCGCGACCGGCACGCCCGAAGAGGTCGCCCAATGCGAACGGAGCTACACCGGGCAGTTTTTGAAGAAGGAACTGTTCGGCTCGTAAGTTTTCGCTCTTGCCGCATCTTTGACACATCCGTGCGGTATGATGATCCCGATCTATGGGAGGTAGGTATGAAACTGTTTCGCATTGTTTGCATCGTCATCGGCATTCTGCTGGTGCTGGATACGATCCTCGTGTCCATGCTGTCCAACTTCAATCTCGGCGTCATCCTGCCCGCGATCCTCGGCGTGCCGCTGATCCTGCTTGGTGTGTTTATGCACCATATGAACGGCGGGTTCTGGGGGGTTGTGAAGTGGTTCCTGCTCGCCTGCTACGCGCTCGGGATCGTTTTCCTGATCGTGACGGGCGTGCTGATGGGCACGGCGGCAAAGCGCGCGGACAAGGTGGACGCGGACGCGCTGATCGTGCTGGGCGCCGCGGTGCACGGCGACCGGGTGACCTGGGTGCTAAGTAATCGGCTCGACACGGCGGCGGACTACCTTACAGCGCATCCCGACGCTGTCTGCGTGGTGTCCGGCGGACAGGGCGACGGCGAAAGCGTGACCGAAGCGTCCGCGATGCAAAAATATCTCGTCGAGCGCAAGGGGATCGATTCCTCCCGCATCCTCGAGGAGGACCGCGCCGAAAACACGCGCGAGAACTTTGCGTTCAGTAAGGCAATGATCGAGGAACGGCTCGGGGCAGACGCAAAGATCGCGTTTGTGACCACGGACTTTCACGTGTTCCGCGCGGGACGCGTGGCAAAGAAGGCGGGCATCGACGCGCCCGGAATCGCCGCGCCGGACGTGTGGTACATCCGCATCAACAACTTTTTGCGCGAGTGCGTCGGCATCGCCGTCTACGGGCTTAGAGGAGATATTTAGCGCGCCGCTTCCGATGGGATCCCGATCCCGTCGGGTTCTTCGCCGCATGAAACAATAAACAAGGAGAAAACTATGCTGGAATTCAGGTACGACACCCAACTTCTGATCGACGGAACCGACCTCGACGAGGACGCGATCCGCGACTACTTCATCGAAAACTTTGACGGCGACTGCCTTCTGGCAGTCGGCGGTCCCGAAACGGTCAAGATCCACTTCCACACCAACGAACCGTGGAAGGTGCTCGCCTACTGCGCGTCCCTGGGCGAGATCTACGACGTCGTCGTGGAGGACATGGACCGGCAGTCGCGCGGACTCAAGGGATAACGACGTCGAAAACAAAGACCTGTCCCGAATTCGGTGCAGGTCTTTTTTCTTTTGCGCAAATATGTACCAAAAATGGGACAGCTCTATTCGATGAAATCAAACCCGATCAGCCGCCCGACCTCCGCAAAGCCGATCGCGCGGTACAGCGCGTTGGAAGCCGGGTAGCTTGTGTCGGCGTAGAGCATGGTCCGCCCGCCGTTTGCGTACTCGTCCGCGCAGACCGAGGTGACGAGCGCTCTTGCGTACCCGTGTCCGCGCCGCGCTTCGTCCGTCACCACCGAATTGACGTGCGCCACGCCGTTTGCGCGGTGCGCGATCGCCGCGAGCGATACGATTGTACCGTTTATGCACCACCCATACGCGTTCGGGTTTGCGCAGAAGCGCTCTCCCGCAGCGAGCCGTTCGTCGTCGGGGATCGGTTCGCGCGCCTGTTCGGCAAGCTGGGCAAGCAAGTTCCCGCACCGCGCCGGATCGAGATCCTTCGCGGGTACGCGTTGGCCTTCCGCCACAAACGGGATCGGCTTTTCGCAAAGGTACGCGGTCAGCGGCAGGCGGCGTGTTTTCGGAAACGGCAGCGCAAGCTCGAGATAGCGCACAAGCCGCGCATATCCGATCACGCCTGCAAGGTTGTTCGCCTCTTTCAGCACGCAGAGCGACGCGGCAAGCTCCGAAAGCGTTTCGTCCGGTACTCCCTTTCGCGTATAGACCCACGCGGGAAAGCCGAGCCCCGCGCGCACGAACAGCGCGTCCCTGCCGTCGGACAGGCAGAGCGCGTCCGGCGCGGTCAACAGCCTTTGCACCATCTGAAAGGAGATCGCTTCCCTCTCGTTTGCGAAGCGGAACGAATCGGCTTCCTCTTTTGTTATCTTGCGGATCATAGGAAAAGTATAGCATGACAACCGGTTTTTTACAAGAAATCCGGCGAACCGCTTCCTTTTTTCCGATCGCTTTGCTATAATAAAAAAGTTAAGGAGAGATTTTTATGGAAGCAATCAAAACACTGGCCGCGGCGCTTTCGCCGCTGTGCGGGATCGACGAAGCGACGCTGATCGACTGGATCGAGGTCCCGAAGAACACGGAGATGGGCGATTACGCGTTTCCGTGCTTCCGTTTGTCCAAAACATTGCGCAAAGCCCCGCCCGCGATCGCCGCGGACCTTCAGGCGGCACTGCCCCTTCCTGCGGGCTTCACCAAATGCGAAGCGGTCGGCGGGTATCTGAATTTCTTTACCGACAAGGGCGCGGTGGCGGACACGGTGCTAAGCCGCGTTCTAAAAGAGGGCGACGCGTACGGCACAAGCACGGAGGGCGCCGGCAAAACGGTTCTGGTCGAGTACAGCTCGATCAATATCGCAAAGCCGTTCGGCTTCCACCATCTGCCCAGTACCGCGATCGGAAACGCGCTGTATCGCATCTTCAAGGCGAGGGGCTACCGCACGATCGGCATCAATCACCTCGGCGACTGGGGCACGCAGTTCGGCAAGATGATCACGGCGTACAAGCTGTGGGGCACAAAACCCGTCGGCGAATACTCGATCCGCGAGCTTGTCGCGCTGTACGTGCGCTTCCACGACGAGGCGGACAAGGACCCGTCGCTGAACGATACGGCGCGCGCCTGGTTCCGTAAGATCGAGCAGGGCGATCCCGAAGCGCACGAGCTCTGGAGCAAGATGCGCGACGCGACGATCCGCGAGGTCAAGGTGACCTACAAGCGCATGGGCGTCGAGTTCGACAGCTGGAACGGCGAAGCGTTCTACGAGGACAAGATGCAGCCGATCATCGACGAGCTCCGCGAAAAGGGCATCAGTAAGGTCGATTCCGGCGCGCAGATCGTCGATCTCAGTGAATGGAACATGCCGCCGTGCATCATCGTAAAATCCGACGGCAGCACGATCTACGCTACGCGCGATTTAGCCGCCGCCTGCTACCGCAAGGCGACCTA
>CAJOKM010000093.1 GCA_905235205.1 uncultured Clostridia bacterium
CTCCTGCCGCCAGTTTAAGGAGCACTTGGTCTGCAGCACAAAATCGTGCCGCCTGCCGTTCAGCGCTTCGCCGAGCAGACGCTCGCTCTCGCCCGTGCCGTAGACCGGGGCGGTGTCGATGTAGTTGATGCCGTACGCCTGACAGGCGTCGAGCAGCGAGCGCGCATCCGAAACGGTCGAGTTTTTGTCGGTCCAGACGCTGCCGCCGCCGAGTCCCCACGTGCCGAGCGCGATCACGGAGACGTCGATATCGGAATTGCCGAGTTTCTGATACTGCATATGCAAGGGTCCTTTCGAAAAATCAACCGTATTCTATCATACGCGCATGGGGGAAGTCAAACAAGGCAGGGTTTTCATCTTTCACACGGTGATGACATATTTTCGCCGCAAATGCGGTGTATCATACAAATGATCAAAATACCGAAGGAGTGATGTCCTATGAAACGAATGATCGGAATTCTTCTGGCGCTCGCGCTGCTGACCCTGGGCTGCGCGACGACAGGGACAAACGAACCGGAAACAGCCGATCCAAAAGCCGGTCCGACCGGGTCGGTCGAAGAAAACGAACAGACGTTCTCGACTCCACCCGCGCGTCCCGACGGTGAACAGCCGGGGACGGGCGGCACGCCCCCCGAACCTCCGGGCGACGGACAGGGACGCCCGCCCGAACCGCCAGACGGCGAACAGCCGGGACAGGGCGGCGCGCCGGGTGAGCGACCCGAGGGCGAACCGCCGCAGGGCGGACCCCAAAACGGACCGGGCGGCAGCGCGCCGGGTGAATACACAGCCGTTTCGGCGTATTCAAAGGACGCGGCGATCGCAAACGAAACCATCACGTCGACCGGCACGGACGAGAACGCGATCCTGGTCAACAGCGGCGCGATGGTCACGCTTGCGGACAGCAGAATCACGCGCACCTCGTCCGACAGCACGGGCGGCGACAGCGCGAGCTTTTACGGCGTCGGCGCGGCGCTGCTGGTGACCGACGGCACGCTGAACGTCGATAACACTTCGATCACGACCGACGCGTCGGGCGGCGCGGGCGTGTTCGCGTATGGCAGCGGCGTTGCTCATGTAACGGACACGGAGATCAGGACGACGCAGGGCGCGTCGGGCGGTCTGCACGTGGCGGGCGGCGGCACGCTCACGGCTTCGAACTGCACCGTGGAGACGGACGGCGGTTCATCCGCGGCGATCCGAAGCGATCGCGGCGGCGGCACGATGACGATCGACGGCGGCAGCTATACCTCGAACGGCGTCGGTTCGCCCGCGATCTACTGCACCGCGGATATCACGGTTTCAAACGCGACGCTTACCGCAACCGGCTCGGAGGCGGTGTGCATCGAGGGCAAGAACAGCCTTTCGCTGTCCGACTGCACGCTCGTCGGCAACATGCCCGAAAACGCGCAGAACGACTGCACCTGGACGGTGATCCTGTATCAGAGCATGTCGGGCGACAGCGAGATCGGCACATCGAAGTTTACGATGGCCGGCGGCACGCTCGAATCGAAGAACGGCGGCGTATTCTACACGACCAACACCGCAAGCGAGTTCCGGATTGAGAACGTCAGGCTCGTCTGTGCGGAGGACTGCCCGTTCCTGTTCAAATGCACCGGAAACGCCAATGCGCGCGGCTGGGGACAGAGCGGACAAAACGGCGCCGAGAGTTCGTTTACCGCGGTCGGTCAGATCATGGAACACGACATCGTCTGGGACAGCATCAGTACGCTCACCGTGTCGCTTGAGAGCGGCAGCGTCTGGAGCGGCGCGTTCGTGCAGGATGAATCCAACGCGGGCGGCGGCGGGACCGGAACGGCGGCGCTTACCGTCGACGGGACCTCGACCTGGATCGTGACCGGCGATTCCGTGCTGACGACGCTGGTCAATCACGGCACGATCGCCGATCCGGACGGCAATTCGGTCACGATCCGCTCCGCGTCCGGCGAAACGCTTGCAGCGGGAACGGGTCCCTACACGGTCACGGTCTCGACTTACGAGGCGCAGACCTGAAAAACGGAAGACCGCCATTATAAAACGGCCGTCCCCCGAACGGGGACGGTCGTTTTTGCGTTTTGAATCGTTTCTTACAGTTCTTTCAACAGCTCACGCAGCTCCTCAACGGACGCCTTAAAGACGTTCAGCGCATCCTTGACGGGCTGCGGACTGGTGAGATCGACGCCCGCAAGCTTGAGCTCGTTCAAGGGGTAATCGCTGCCGCCGGTGGTGAGGAACTTCAGGTAGCCCTCCGCGTCGCCGGTCTCGACGATGTGCGTCGCGATGGAAACGGCGCTCGAGAATCCGGTCGCGTACTGATAGACGTAGAACGCGGTGTAGAAGTGCGGAATGAACGCCCATTCATAGGTGATGTTCTCCGGCACGTCCGCGCCCGCATAGTACAGCTCGACAAGCGAACGGTACAGCGCGGTCAAACGCTCCGCGGTCAGCGGTTCGCCGTTCTGATACAGCTCATGCGCCTTGCGCTCGAACTCGGCGAACAGCGTCTGACGGAACACGGTTGTGCGGAAGCCCTCGAGGAAGTGGTTCAGCACATACGCGCGGCGCGCCTTGTCGGTCTCGGTCTTCAAAAGGTACTTTGTCAGGAGCACTTCGTTGACCGTGGAAGCGACCTCCGCGACAAAGATGCAGTAGTCGTGGTTCATAAAGTCCTGCGTGTTGTCGGACTTATAGGAGTGCATGGCGTGACCGAGCTCGTGCGCGACGGTGAACGCGTCGTCCAGCGCGTCGGTGTAGTTTAAGAGCACGTACGGATGCACGCCGAACACGCCGCAGGAGAACGCGCCGCTGCGCTTGCCCTTGTTCTCGTAGACGTCCATCCAGTGCTCGGAATACGCCTTGTCGAGCAGGTTCTGGTATTCCTCGCCGAGCGGTTCGGTGGCTTTCTTGACCATCTTCTTCGCTTCTTCGAACGGCACCTGATAGTCGACGTTCTTGACCATCGGGCAGTAGAGATCGAACATGTCGAGCTTCTCGAGACCGAGCGCTTCCTTGCGGAGCTCAAGGTATTCGCGCATGACCGGCAGGCATTCGTGCACGGCTTCGATCAGGCTGTCGTACACGGACACCGGGATGTTGTTGCGGAACAGCGCCGCTTCGCACGCGCTGCCGTAATTGCGGACGTTTGCGTTGAACTGGTTCTGCTTGACGTTTCCGCCGTACAGCGCGGCAAACGTGTTGATGTATTTCTTATAGGTGCCGAACATGGCGTTGAACGCTTCCTCGCGCACGGCGCGCACGGGGCTTTCGCGGTACACGCCGAAGTTGCCGGAGGTCAGCTGCACTTCGTTGCCGTTGGCGTCGTGGATCATGGGCAGTTCCATGTCGACGTTGGTCAGCATCTCATACGCGTCCTGCGGCGTCTGCGCGGCGTCGCCGAGCTGGGCCAGCATCCGTTCGCGCTGCGCGTCAAGACAGTGCGCGCGGGTGCGGGTGATGTTTTCGATCATGAAGCGATAGGGCTTCATCTCATCCGGCGCGAGGAACGCGTTGAGCGTTTCTTCGGGGATCGCGAGAATCTCGGGCTCCATAAACGCCACGGCGGAGGAGAAGCGCACATACGCGCTCATCGCCTTCTGATCCATTTCCTGGTGCTTCGGCTCGGAGCCGTCGGCGGTGCGGTGCAGGTTCGCGTAGATATAGAGCTTTTCAAGCCGCTCGCTGATCTCATAAACCGTGTCGATCCCCGCCTTGAACGCTTCACGCGATGCGCCGAGCGTGCCTTCGATCGCGGCGATCCGGTTCAGGTCCTCCTTTACACAGCGATCGAGTTCGGCTTCCCAAACCGCGTCGCTTGCGTACATGTGCGTAAAGTCCCACTGGTACTTCGGGTCCATCTCTTTTCTTGTCGGCATAGTCTGCCTCCTTTTTTGTACTTTCCAACGATACATTATACAGCGTATGCCCGGCTTTGTCTACCATGTTTTGGCGCTTTTTTCGAGCGTGTACGCCGTCGCTCTGCCGCGGCGGATGCACAGAACGGGCAGACCGTACTGCCGCAGCAGTCTCAGATCGTCCGCGACGCTTTTGCGCTCCGCCGTGATCCCGCGCGTCTGAAGCCGCTCGATGATCTCGCGCATCGTGATCGTCCGTCCCTCCCGATGCGCCTGCTCAAGAATATCCCTTACATACAGGATCTTCAGTTTTCCGCCTGTCTGTCTTGGCATACCGTCGTCCTCCTTTCCGGTTCCGCCCAGACCTTGAATGCAAAGGTGAAGTTAGGGCGATATATCCTTTGCGGCGAGAAACGGGTAAAAGTGAGCGTTTCAGGAAGGATCAGCCCTGTTCAGGATCGCA
>CAJOKM010000094.1 GCA_905235205.1 uncultured Clostridia bacterium
CCCGCCTTGACCGTAACCGCATTCGTAGCAACCGTGGTTCCGGTACGGCCAAGCGCATAACCGGAGCCGGTTGCATTGGTGTTCACGATCAGATAATCATGTTCTGCTTCAAGCGTGCTTGTCAGGACATAGACATCCTTTTCAACATGCGTGTTGTCATTGACCTTGACCGCCATCGCCGCTTCGTTGCCCGCGTAGTCGCCGGCAAACGCCGCAACGTAACCGCTTGCGTTCGCGATTGCGTCGGATGCGTCGAACGATACCGTATAGGTGTCCGTGCCCGGCGCTGCTTCCGCATACTTTATCGTGCCGTCCAGAGACAAGACTGCGACATATGCGAGGTTCTTATCGTCGCTTGCGGTGATGGAAAGCGTGCTGCCGGAAAGCGTCGCGGAGTCGACTGTCGGCGCGGTGTTGTCGACCGTAAAGTCAAAGCCGACCATCGCGCCTTTGCCAAGCTCGTTGCTCATCAGGATATTCGTGAGCTTGGTGCTGTCCAGCACACCCGCGCTCGCGTCCGTCAGGTCTGTGCTGTGGAGCATTGTGTTATACTCGGGGATCGCATAGAAACCGACGCGCACGCGGTCGCCTTCTTCGATGCCGTTGTAATCATTCAGCGTCCTGTTGACGCTATAGACCTTCGTTGTTGTATTCTGCCATGCCGCATTGTTCGTATGATACCAGCTGCCGAGCACTTCGGTGCCGGTCACGTTCGACGTGACGATCCGATCAACATTGCCGTTTTCGTCGAGCTCCGTGATCGCAAACGCCGTGCCCGCCGACGGACGGATCAGGTTATAGGCGAAGTTGTTGATCGTCGCGTCGCTTCGGATCGCAAGGCGGTCTTCTGGGAACGCGCTTTCAACCATATACGGATTGCCGGAGAACTTGGCAAGCGTGCCGTCGGTGGTGATGCGCATGTAGTTGGTGTTCGCCGCTGCGTTGCCGGAGTAGTTCTGCTGGTTGTTGCCGTACAGGTTCTCGGTGTAGGAATTGGTGTCGAACATCTCGGGATCGGTCCAGCTTCCGTAGTAGCCGAGGATCGGGATCGAGTGTTCATGTCCGTAGCTGACGCCTTCCTCGTCTTCGGTGACACAGGTCACATAGGTGTAGCCCTCGATATAGCCGCCGCACGCTCTCTCCTCGTAGACCGCCTTCTGCGCGTCGGTCAGGCGGATATGAACCGTGACTTCCGCCTTGTCGCCCGCCGCGACGACGTATCCTCCCGCCGGTTCGCCGGGTGTCCAGTTCAGAAGCAGGTGCGCGTCGATTGAGGTGATCTCCTCGTCCCCGTCGAGGTCCGCAACCGTCAGATCGACGTCCGCCGCTTCGGCTTCACCGGTCAGGTAATCGAGGATCGCCTGCGCGTCGTCATCGTCGGTGTCGCCGTCCATATCGACGTCGTGGTCTTCGCCGCTCGGAGCAACGCCGTCCCAGTCATAGGTAACGCCGCCTGCCGGGAGCAGGGTCGTGTTGTGGGACAGGGTGTCGCCGGAGACCGCCTGCGTGAACAGATCGGTATCAAGCTCGAATTCGAGCGCCCTGTCGGAGATGTTGTAGACGGTGAACGTATAATCGTACGAACCGGTCCTTTCCGGATCATCGCCGAGCTCGACCTTGACTTTGCCGTCCGCAGCCGCGTTCGTGCCGGTCGTGAGATACGCGTCATCCATCATGATGACGGACTTCGCTTCGATCGCGCTGCTGACCTCAACAAGACCCGCACCCTGCCGCAGGATCGGGAGGTATGCGTTGCTGTTGATCATCGGCGTCGCCGTGCTCATCAGCAAGCTCTGCGCGATCGCACGGAGATTGTATCCGCGCATCAGGTCTTCGTTCGCCGGCGTATTCTCTTTCAGATACTGCATCAGCACCGCCGAAAGGCCGGTGATGTGCGGCGCCGCCATGGACGTGCCGCTGTAGGATACGTACGAGGTCGTTCCGCTGCCCGTATCGCTCGATGCAGCTGAAGTGCCGTTGATGGAATAGATGTCGCCGCCCGGCGCAACGATTTCCGGCTTCATGATCATAGAGCCCGGAACGCCCCAGGCGCTGAACGAGGTCATTTCCGTTTCCTTGCGGGGTGCAACCGTGGAGACCGACGTCGTGGTGACCTGTACGCTGCCGGTATAATAGGTGATGCCGCCGACGGTATTCGAAGCGCTGTTCGCCTTGATCGTTTCGGCGTCCTTCTGAAGGATCGCGACATAGGGGAACGTGCCGGTAAAATCGGTCAGATCCATGTGGATCACGCCCTCTGTGTTGTTCGCAACGATCAGCGCCTTCGGGTTGTAGCTCTTCACGTTGTTGCCCTTGTCAACAAAGGAGAGTTCGCCGCGGTTGATGATGACGATCTTGCCGGAAAGCGGGACCGCGCCGTTGACCGTCTGATAATCCGCCGCTTCACCGAGCGCGTCGATGTAGACGTAATCCCAGGTGCCGCCGATCGTCGTCATCTTGGGCTTGGTATACGGCTCGCCGTCATTGTTCTCGTTATCCTCGCTGTAGAAGACGTTCTGGCTGCCGTTGAACACGAGCGGCGCGCCCTCGGTCAGCGTGTTCTGCGCCGCCGCAACACCCATGCTGTTGATGTACGAGCCCGGAGAACCGCCGGTATAGAAGAATGCATCCTCCGCGTACAGCTTATGCGTTGTATGATCGTCGAACGCGTCGGAGTTGCCCGCCGAGATCGAAACGACCATGTGGTTGTTCGTCGTGTTGCCGACGAACGTATTCAGGATGGACTGATACTCGGAATCATAGGTCCAGCCGGGAAACGCGGAACCGAGCGAGAGGTTCGCCGCGTCCGCGCCGAGCACGATCGCGTCTTCGAGCGCCGCGAAGTAGTCGGAATCGTACGCGCCGCCGCCGGAACCGAAGACCTTCATGACGAGGATCTGCGCATCCGGCGCCATACCGACCGCCTTGACGGTCGTCGCCGCGTCGTTGTAGTTCGAGCCGCTCTTAATATAGCGGTTCGCCGCCGCGATGCCGGCAACGTGGGAACCGTGGTTGCCCTGCGAATCGCTCGAGTGATTGATCGTCGTGTTGTTGTCAACGTAGTTATATGCGTACGGGATCTTGGTGCTGATGTAGTTTCTCGACCTGGAATTCAACTGATTTGCGACGGTCGTGGAGATCTGCGTCATCAGCTCAACGGTCTTGCCGCCCGCACGGACCTCGTCGATCGCATGATTGAACGCATCCGCGTTCACGCTCTGGTGGTTCGTGTCGAGACCGGTGTCGATGATCGCCACGCGGCTGCCCGCGCCGGTATAGCCGAGCTGATACCACGCGTTCTGCGCTCCGACCATGTTTTCGCTGGTGTTCGCGGTGTTCGGATCGGCCGAAACGGGTTCGGGCGCTTCATACTGCGTTTCCAGCTCGACAGCTTTGACGCCCGGAATGCGCTGAATGGTAAAAACGTCCTTATAGGGGATCTCCACGGAGATCGCGTTCGCCAGCAGCGTCAGGTTCCACTTGACGGTCAGCGCATGACCGACTGCGGATTCGATCGTTGCCTGCATGGCTTCCTGCTGCTTGCGAAGCTTGTTGCGGTAAGCGATCGCGCCGCTGTTTTCCGCAATGTTCTTTGTGTCATAGCCCTTGTCGATCGTGGACTTGCCGTCCAGAAAGATCGAGGCGCGGACGATCCGGTTGAGATCGATGGGATCGATCGTATCCGGGTCGAACTCGTCCGGCTCCTCTTCCCCGACCTCGCCCAGTTTGCGAATGTGTAACGTGCCCGGATCCAGATCCTCCATTTCGAGCGCGATCGGCCCGGAAGGATCCTCCGCCTGTTCTGTTGTGCCTTCGGCGACTGCGCGCGCAATGCCGGTCGTAAGCGGCATCGTGAGCAGCATGATTACTGCCACCAGCACGGAAAGCAATCTCTTGCAGTCAAACATCTTCCTTTTGTGCCCCTTTCTGTTTGTTACCTATTGCTGGAATTCTGCTCACCAACAATCTGTTGAATTATAGTATACTATATTACTCTATTGATTGCAAGAAAAACTTAAAGAAATATATCCTTTGTGATTGCAAGCAAAAAAAGGAAATCTATCCTGATTATTCGTGCATGCCGCTTGGAAACGATCGGCTTAAAACGCGATATGAACATTTCTGCATGGTTTTACGCAATAATGATCCACCGGCTTAGCCGGTGGTATTTCATTTTCGGGCATAGCCCTAATACTACTGGCTGCCCACACGTGGGCATAAGGTGCCTGCCAGCATG
>CAJOKM010000095.1 GCA_905235205.1 uncultured Clostridia bacterium
CGGATCTATTCGCCGACGCAAACGGGCGATCCGACGCCGGTTTTGGAAGACACGTCGATGCCGATCCGTCCGCAGCCGCGAAAGGAGGCGCGCGTCGAAACGAACGTGCGCACCGAGATCCGGCTTTCGGCGTCGTCCAAGGTGCTGATTCTGCTGGCGGTGTTCGTGATCGCGGCGACCGCGCTGTTCGGATTGTTCGGCGCGGCGCAGTACGCGCGCGTGATCAGCGATACAAGCGCAGTCAATTCCGAGATCGACACCTATAACGAGCAGATCTCGCAGCTCAAAAAATCGCAGAGCTCGATGAACGACTTTGCCACGATCAACGAAGTCTGCCGCAGCCGCGGCATGACGATGAACTGGTACCGGGGAGACGCCGATCTGACGCCGTCCTCCGCAGCGCCGGAAACGCCCGCGCCGGAAACGCCCGAACCGGAACCGGAAGGAGACTGATTGATGAAACCGCCGAAGACCGGCGCGCGCGCCGGGCAGACGTCCCGGCAGATAGGGGACGCCCGCCGGAGTAAAAAAGCGCGCGTGAAGATCGCGCCGCAAAAGAGAAAACTGTTGGTGGCCCTGATTCTTTCCGGGGTCAGTTTTCTGCTGCTGATCGGCAAGCTGTTCGACGTTTCGGTGATCAAGGGCAAGACGTGGACGCAGAAGGCGATGAGCCAGTGGACGCGGGTCACGTCGCTGAAGGCGGAGCGCGGGCAGATCCAGGACCGCAACGGCACGGTGCTCGCGTCGTCGTACACGACGTATCAGGTCTGCGTCAACCCGCAGAACATTCAGGAGAGCGACCGCGACCGTATCGCGTACATCCTTTCGACGTATCTCGAAATGGACTACGACACGGTCTATGCGAAGATCACCAAGACGAAAAAGAAATACCCGAACGATCCGGACAATCACGAGCGTGTGCTTTTGTCGCAGGTCAAGATCAAGGACCAGGTGGACAAAGAGGTCATCAGTAAGCTCAACTCCATGCAGCTCGGCAGCGGCGTCAGCTACTATTCGGACGTCAAGCGCGACTATCCGGAGTCGGGCTACTACGCGCAGCTCATTGGGTTCACGAACATCGACGGCGACGGACAGACCGGCGTTGAGCTGACCTGTAACAGCTACCTGAAGGGCGAGGACGGCTATCAGAAAGCGGACACCGACCGCGACAACAATCCGGTACCGGGCGGCGAGGAGGAGTACATCGAATCCGTGCCGGGCGGCAACGTCGTGCTGACCGCCGACACGGGGCTTCAGGGCATTCTCGAGAACGCGCTGCAGGAAGCCTGCACGGTCAACAACGCGAAATCGACGCAGGGCGTTCTGCTCGATCCGAACACCGGCGCGATCCTTGCGATCGGCGCGTATCCGACGTTCGATTCGTCGAACCCGCCGCGTTCCGACGCAAAGATGCTGCTGGAACTGAGCAAGAACCGCATCGTCACCGACACCTACGAGCCGGGCTCGACGTTCAAGGTCGTCACTTTGGCGTCGGCGCTGGAGTCCGGCGCAATCACGACGGCGGCGGAGTTCAAGTGCGGCGGATCGCTGCTTGTGAAGGGCGAGAAGATCAAGTGCTGGAAATCGGGCGGGCACGGCAGTGAAACGCTTGCGCAGGCGGTGCAGAACAGCTGCAATCCGGCGTTCATGTCGATGGCGCTCAAAATGGGCGTCGACACGTTTTACGATTATATCTATCAGTTCGGCTTCGGCGAGCCGACGGGCAGCGGCGTGATGGGCGAGACCAGCGGCACGGTCACGCACAAGAAATACATCCGCGAAGCGGACCTCGCGCGCATCGGGTTCGGACAGAGCATCAGCTGCACGGGCATGCAGCTTGCGATGGCGGTCACCGCGTGCATCAACGGCGGCGAGCTATTGAAGCCGTACATCATTTCGGAGATCGTCGATCAGAACGGGACCGTCGTGCTGAAGAACGAGCGCACGGTCGTGCGCCGTGTGATCTCGCCCGCGACGTCCGCGACGATCCGAACGCTTCTGCGCGGCGTTGTGGAAAACGGCAGCGGCAAGAACGCGCAGGTCTACGGATATTCGGTCGGCGGCAAGACGGGCACGTCGCAGAAATACGAAGAGGACGGCACGGTATCGAGGACGAAGCTGATCGCGTCGTTCATCGGGTTCGCGCCGGTGGAGAACCCGCAGTTCGTGTGCCTGATCACGGTCGACGAACCGCAGGTGCCGCAGGTGTACGGCAGTACGGTCGCGGCGCCGTTTGTGCAGGAAGTGCTGTCGAACGCGCTGTCGTACGCGGGCGTGCAGCCGGACGAGAGCAATCAGTCCGCAACCGTTCCGGACGTGCGCGGCATGACGGTCACGGAAGCGGTTTCCGCATTGAAGAGCGCGGGACTGGACGCGGTCTATCTGGAAGCGGAGGCGGATTCGACGGTTTCGAAGCAGTCGCCCGCCGCAAACAGCGTGCTGGTCAAGGGCAGTCCGGTGGTGCTGTATTCGACCGGCTACGCGTTCTTTGCCGAGCTTGAGGAGGAGACCGAAACGGTCCAGGTGCCCAAGCTCATGAACAAAAACCGTATGGATGCGCTCGACGCGCTGAAGAAGGTCGGGCTCATCATGGAATACGATCACTTCCATTGCGCCGGAGAGGTCATCGACGTCGAGTACGAAGAGGGCTTTGAGGTGCCGGTCGGAACGGTCGTGCACGTCCGGTTCTCCTCGGAGGAGACTGTGGACGTCGACGACTCAGATTAGTAGTTCAGGGGGAAAACGATGCTGTTATCCAGGATCGCCGAGGATCTGCGCCTTCCGGTGACGGGCGGCGACGCAGAGATCACGTCGGTGGAGTATGATTCGAGAAAGGTACAGGACGGAAGCCTGTTCTGCTGTATGCAGGGACTGGTTTCCGACGGACACAGCTTTGCCGCGCAGGCGGTGGAAAAGGGCGCGGCGGCGCTGTTGGTGGAGCGGCTTCTGCCGCTGGACGTGCCGCAGATCGTCGCGCCGAACGGACGCGTTGCGATGGCGCATGCCGCCGCAGCGTTTTACGGGCATCCGGAGCGTGAGATGATCATGCTCGGCGTGACCGGCACGAACGGGAAAACGAGCACGACCTACATGGTCAAATCGATCGCCGAGGCGGCGGGCAAAAAGGTCGGACTGATCGGCACGATCCACAACATGATCGGCGACGTTTCGATCGAGACCGGGCGCACCACGCCGGAGTCGGCGGACCTGTTCGCGCTGCTGCGGCGCATGGCGGACGAGGGCGCGGACGTTGTGATCATGGAGGTATCGAGCCACGCGCTTGTGCAGGACCGTGTGGCGGGGATCCCGTTCAAGGTGGGACTGTTTACGAACCTCACGCAGGATCATCTCGATTATCACAAGACGTTCGACCAGTATCTGGAAGCGAAAAAGCTGCTGTTCCGTCAGAGCGAGCTTGCGATCGTGAACATCGACGACGCGTATGCGGAACGCATGACGGACGGGCTTACGATCCCGATCCGCACGCTCGGCATCCAGCACCGCGCGGACTACACGGCGCTCAACATCGACATCCGCACCGACGGCGTGCGGTTCCATCTGCGCACGCCGAACGGCGAAGGTCCGGTGCGCATGCACATTTCGGGCCTGTTCTCCGTGTATAACGCCATGGGCGCGGCGGCGATCATGCAGGCGGTCGGCGTGTCGTTCGGCGACATCCTGAAGGGACTCGAATCGCTGACCGGCGTTTCGGGCAGGCTCCAGTCGGTGAATACGTTTGGACGGCCGTTTGCGGTGTACGTCGATTACGCGCACACGCCCGACGCGCTTGAAAACGTGCTGACCTCCGTGCGCGCGTTCGCCAAAGCGCGTGTGGTGAGTCTGTTCGGCTGCGGCGGGGACCGCGACCGCACCAAGCGCCCGTTGATGGGCGAGATCGGCGGGCGGCATTCGGATTTCGTCGTCGTGACCAGCGACAATCCGCGCACCGAGAATCCGGAGGAGATCGTCCGCGCGGTGGAGCTCGGCGTGCAGAAGAGCGGAACGCCCTATGTTTCGATCATCAGCCGCAGGGACGCGATCGCGTACGCGCTTTCGATTCTCGAACCGGACGACGTTCTGGTCATTGCGGGCAAGGGGCATGAGAATTATCAGGAGATCAACGGCGTCAAGCATCACTTTGACGACCGGGAGATCGTGGAAGACCTGTTGAAAGGTTCAGAGGGGAAATGAAAATGATCGTTGTCAATTCACTGCTGGCGCTT
>CAJOKM010000096.1 GCA_905235205.1 uncultured Clostridia bacterium
GCGCTTTTAGGTCCGATCGTGATTCCGATCCTGCACCGGCTGAAGTTCGGACAGAACGTGCGCGACGACGGACCGCAGACGCACCTGAAGAAGCAGAACACGCCTACGATGGGCGGGATCATGATCCTGCTCGCGGTCGTGATCGCGACGCTGATCTTTGCGCGCAAGAGCTATACGCTCGCGGTCTGGGCGCTTCTGATGACGGTGCTGTTCGGGCTTGTGGGGTTTTTGGACGACTTTATCAAGATCATGAAGAAGCGTTCGATGGGCCTGCACGCGTGGCAGAAGATCGCCGCGCAGTTCGTGCTTTCGCTCGGGTTTGCGCTTGCGATGTACTTCCATCCGGCGATCGGCAGCACGATCTGGCTCGAGCGGATCGACCTCGGCGTGTTCTTCATCCCGTTTGCGATGTTCGTCATCATCGGAACGGTCAATTCGGTGAATCTGATCGACGGACTGGACGGGCTTAGTAGCTCGGTCACGGCGGTCTATTCGTTCGGGATCGCGGCGATGCTGATTTCGCACGTGCTGTCGTTCAACACCGCCGCGCTGGACGCGGAAGCGGCGCTGCGCGCCGCGGATACGCTCGGCAACCTTTCCGGCATGGCGGTCTTTGCGATGGCGGTCGCGGGCGGGTGCCTCGGATTTTTAGTGCACAACGCGTACCCGGCGAAGGTGTTCATGGGCGATCTCGGCGCGTTCACGCTCGGCGGCGCGGTCGCCGCAATGGCGCTTCTCAGCCGCACCTCGCTTCTGCTGCCGCTGATGGGCGTGATGTACGTCGCCTCGTCGGTGTCGGTCATTCTGCAGGTCGGCTCCTATAAGCTAAGGCACAAGCGCATCTTCCGCATGGCGCCGCTGCATCATCATTTCGAACTCGGCGGCGCGCCGGAGACGCGGATCGTGTCGATGTACTCCGTCGTGACCGCGATCGCAAGCGCGTGCGCGCTTCTGATCTTCTGGTTCTGCAGATAAGGAGGAACGGGTATGGCGAAGCAAAAAACGGCGCTGATCGTCGGCATGGCAAAGAGCGGCATCGCCGCGGCAAGGCTTTTGTATCAGGACAACTACCGGATCATCGTCAACGATATGAAGCCGGAGATCAAGGGTCTGTTTGAACAGCTCTCCGGCATCGCGTACGAGGTCAAGCTCGGCGCGAACCCGATGGACCTTTTGGACGGCGTGGATCTTCTGATCCCGAGCCCGATCATTCCGATGACGCGCAACTTCATCGTCGAAGCGAAGCGGCGCGGGATCGAGGTCATCTCCGAGATCGAGCTCGGCTACCGCTATTCGAAAGCGGACTTCGTGTGCGTCACCGGCACGAACGGCAAAACGACCTGCACGGCGCTGACCGGCGAGCTGTTTAAGGCGGCGGGCAGAAAAACGTTCGTGCTCGGCAACATCGGGGTCGCGATCTCGGCGCACGCGCTCGAAACGAAACCGGGCGACGTCGTCGTGGCGGAGACCGCGGCGCTGCAGCTCGAGGGGAACGTGCGCTTTCACGCGAAGGCGGCGGGCGTGTGCAACATCACGCCGGACCACCTCGATCACTTCGGCACGATGGAGAACTACATCGAAGCGAAGGCGAAGATTTTGGATAACCAGACGAAGGACGACTGCGCCGTGCTGAACTGGGACGACGAGACCGTGCGTGCGTTCGCAAGCCGCACGCCGGCGCAGATACTGTACTTCTCGCGCAAAGAAGAGGTCGAAAGCGGCATGTTTGTGCGAAACGGCATGCTCGTATACCGGATGAACGGCGAGGAGAAAACGCTGATGGCGGCGGACGAGATCCGCATCCCGGGCGCGCACAACCTCGAAAACGCGATGCTCTGCGCGCTTTTGGCGCTGTCGCAGGGGATCGCGCCGGAGACGATCCGCGAGGTTTTGAAGACGTTTGCGGGCGTGGAGCACCGCATCGAGTACGTCTGCACCAAAAACGGCGTCGATTACATCAACGACTCGAAGGGCACGAACCCGGCGAGCACGATCCGCGCGATCGAGGCGATGAAAAAGCCGACGGTGCTGCTGCTTGGCGGCTATGACAAGCATATCGGCTTTGACGAGCTGTTCGAGGCGTTCACGCCGATCGTCAAGGCGTGCGTCGTGCTCGGCGACACGAAAAGCCAGATCCTCGACTGCGCAAAGGCGCACGGGTACGAAGGACTGATGCACACGGCGGAGACGTTCCGCGACGCGGTGGACAAGGCGCACGACCTTGCGGTAAGCGGCGACTGCGTGCTGTTGAGTCCGGCGTGCGCAAGCTGGGACATGTTTGACAACTACGAAACGCGCGGCAGAGTGTTCAAAGAGATCGCCCGCGCATACGAATAAGCAAGGAAAAAACCGGAGGAAGAATGGCGGCAAACACGGCGAAAAAAGAATCGATCTTCAAGCGGATCCGAACCGCGCAGCTATCTCGCGGCAAAATGGACTTTTCCGTTCTGCTGATGGTCTCCGTGCTGTGCGCGTTCGGGCTTGTCATGGTCTTTTCCGCGAGCTACTATTACGCCCAGCACTACTCCGGCGCGAACCACGACAGCTTCTATTATCTGAAGCGTCAGCTTGTGTACCTCGCGATCGGGTATCCGGTCATGCTGCTCGTGTCTTTGATCGACTACCACATCATCGAGCGGCTGCGCTCGCTGTTTTTAGCGATCTCACTCGTTCTGCTCGTTGCGGTTCTGCTGTGGGGCAGCGACTTGAACGGCGGCAAACGCTGGCTGATCATTGCCGGCATCTCCATTCAGCCCTCCGAGCTTGCGAAGTTCGGACTCATGATCTTCATGTGCTCGTACATGTCGCGCCACCGCAACGAAATGAACACGTTCCGCTACGGGATGCTGCCCATGCTGATCGCGATCGGCGTGATCGCGGGGCTTGTTATGCTGCAGCCGAACATGTCCATGGCGGTCATCATCGGGTTCATCGGCGTCGTTCTTTTATACCTCGGCGGGTGCGATCTCAAGCAGCTGCTGATTCTCGGCGTCATTGCGGTGATCGCCGTGTTTGTGCTGGCGTTTGCGCAGCCGTACCGCGTCGCGCGCATGACCTCGTTCACCAATCCCGAGAGCGATCCGCAGGGCAGCGGCTATCAGCTTCTGCAGTCGTTTTACGCGATCGGTTCGGGCGGATTCTTCGGGAAGGGTTTGAATAACAGCTATCAGAAGCTTCTGTACATGACCTACGGCGAATCGGACTTCATCTTCGCGATCCTGTGCGAGGAGTTCGGGTTTGTCGGCGGCATGATCGTGATTCTGATGTACGGCTGGATCGTGTTCCGCGGCATCGTGATCGCGATGCGCTGCCGAAACCGGTTCGGAAGCCTTTTAGCCGCGGGCATCTCGATCGTTTTCGGCTTTCAGGTGTTCGTCAACATCGCGGTCGTCACGGGGCTCATGCCCACGACCGGGCAGGCGCTTCCGTTCATCTCGGCGGGCGGCACGTCGCTCATCGTGTTCCTTGCCGCAATGGGTCTTCTGCTGAGTATTTCACGCGACACAAACCCGCGCGGATAGGCACTTTCCGACGCACTTTCGCATAAGATACGGTATCATGCGGGAGGAAGTGGGAAAGATGTCGGATTGGCTCGTGCGCGGGGGAGCAAGGTTGAACGGAACGGTGACGGCACAGGGGTCGAAGAACGCGGCGCTGCCGATTCTGGCGGCGACGCTCCTCGTCAAAGAACCGGTGAGGCTAAAAAACTGTCCGAGGCTGAGGGACGTGGGCAACATGCTGCACATCCTCGAATCGCTCGGCAGCACGGTCTGCCGCGAGGGCGACGATCTGATTGTGGACAGCGGCACGGCGGACCGCTTTACGCTGCCGAACGCGCTTTCGCGCGAACTGCGCTCGTCGATCTTTCTGCTCGGCTCGGTGCTGTCAAGGTTTTCCGAAGCGATCGCGCCGTATCCGGGCGGATGCGAGATCGGCAACCGTCCGATCGATCTGCATTTATTGGGACTCCGGTGCATGCAGGCGGAGATCGAGGAGCGCGGCGGGCATATCTATTGTAAGGGCGCTTTGAAGGGCGCGGTCGTCGACCTCGATTATCCGAGCGTCGGCGCGACGGAAAACGTCATGCTCGCGGCATGCCGCGC
>CAJOKM010000097.1 GCA_905235205.1 uncultured Clostridia bacterium
CTGAGCAGGCTGTTGGGAAGGGAGGCAGAATTCGGGTTTTCACGACGGAGCTATACTAAAGTATGCGACCGAGTGAAAACGCGGATAGTTTGCGGCGAACATATGATACTGTAAGCGATTGGTAGCGCAGCGAAGGCGTTGTGAGGGCGCTTGCAACCGAGCATCCGCAGCAAGCGAGATCGCTTACAGAAAGGAGCCGCAGCAAAGAGGGTGAGCGGCGACGCATTTCGGAAGCCAAGTATATCTTCCGAAAAACGAAGGCGTCGGCGCGAACGATTCGATGCTCGCGGCGACGCGCAAACGGTCTGACCCCTTTGAACCGACAGCCTGAAGGGTCTCCCGCGTCGGGAGACCCTTCTTTATTCTCTCTGTTCAGAGGATTCGTTTCGGCACAAAATGGAGGTAATCCGCGGAAACCAGATGGTACCTTACGCCGTTCGACTCGCCCTCGAACGCGGTGCGGTGCGACGCGCCGTGCAGGTGTCCGTAGACGACGTTAGAGACCCCCGCCTGTTCGAACCGTTCGGAAAACGCGGTTTGTTCGCCGCTTTCGGAAAACGGCGGGTAGTGCAGCATGCCGATGCAGGGCGCGTCCTTCGGGAGCTTCGAAAGCGACAGATCGAGCCGGATGCATTCGCGCGCAAAGAGCTTGCGGTCCGCGCTTTCTTTAAATCGCGGCGACTGCGGGACCGTCCACCCGCGCGTGCCCGCGACGAACACGTCGCCGAAGCGGAACACGTCGTTCTGCAGGGCGAACGTCTTTTCGGGAAGCGCGGCGCGCACCCGGGTCACGCTCTGCCACCAGTAATCGTGATTGCCGCGCAAAAGGAGCTTCGTTCCGCGCAGCGCGCCGATAAAATCAAGGTCCGCCTGCGCGTCCTTTAGATACATCGCCCAGCTCACGTCGCCCGGCACGAGCACAAGATCGGCGTCCTTTACCGTATCCTGCCACGCCTCAAGGATGCGTTCCGTATGCCCGCTCCAGTGTGCGCCGAATACGTCCATCGCCTTGTTCGGAACGGACAGACTCAGGTGCAGATCGCCGATGGCATACACGTTGGGCATACGCGTCTCGCTTTCTTCCGGACCGCGCGGACGGTTACTCCTCCTCGTCCGTGTCGGAAATATCCTCTTCGAGCGGGTCCTCCGCCTCGTCGGCGCGGATCTTATCCGCCAGTATCTCGAGGTTCGCCTGACGCTTTTGCTCCTTCAGGCAGTCCTCGCACAGGTCATGGTTGGGCAGGGCGGGCTTTTCGCCGCACTCGCTGCACAGAATGACCTCATCCTCTTTGGGTTCGAACGCGCGCTTTTTCGAGCGTTCCGCGGCGCACACGCGGCACACGGTCTCGTCCCCGCGCAGATAGTTCAGTTCACAAATCGGGCATTTCTTCAGCATTGTTCTCAAATACCTCGCTTGCAGAGTTCACAGCATAGTATGCAAACTTCCCTTGTGCTTGTCAAGACCTTTCCTCGTCTTTTTCGGGTTCTTTTTGCGCCGGAGCCGCGTCGGCACAGATCTGGCCGATCCGTTCGAGCAATTCCGACTTGCCCTCGCCCGTTTCGCCCGAGAACGGGATCGCAAACGGCGGCGCGCCGAGCTCGCGCGCGCGCGCGTTCGCTTCCTGTCTGCGCTTGGACCTTGCGATCTTGTCCGCCTTGGTCGCGACAAGCGTATACGGGATGCCGTAATAGAGCAGGTAGCGGAACATCTGAAGATCGTCGCGCGTCGGTTCGTGCCGGATGTCGATCAGCATCAGAAGATGCTTGACCCGCCCGCTCGAAAGGTACTGCTCGAGTAGTTCGCCCCAGCTCTTCTGCTCCGCCTTCGACGCCTTCGCAAACCCGTATCCCGGCAGGTCCACAAGGTAGAACGCACGGTTGATGAGAAAGAAATTGACCAACCGCGTCTTGCCCGGCTGCGACGAGGTCTTCGCGAGTTTCTGATTATTGGTGAGGCGGTTGATGAGGCTCGATTTGCCCACGTTCGATTTGCCCACGATCGCGATCTCGCACGGAAGCGGTTCGGGATACGCCCCGCCGATCCCCGCGCTCGTGACAAACGCCGCCTGTCTGATGGTAAAAACGTCTTCCATAGCCATCAGTATACCGTGAAAATTCACATTTCGCAATATGTTCGTTTACACTTTCTTCACGGCTTTTCGGGGGCGGCATGGTACAATTATGGTACAAGTAAGGATGCCAAAACAGCGGCGAAAGGATCGGTATGGGACTGTTTCATTCATCGGATATCGGGTTGGACCTCGGCACGAGCAACGTGCTCGCGTATGTGCGCGGCAAGGGGATCGTGCTGCGGGAACCGTGCGTGGCGGCGGTGGAGCGCGGCACGGGCAAGCTCATTGCGATCGGACAGGAAGCCAAGGACATGGTGGGCAGAGCGCCGGACAACCTGATGATCATCCGTCCGATGCAGGACGGCGTGGTTGCGAACTTTGACGCGACGGAGCGTATGCTGACGCTGTTTTTCAACCGGATCGTGGGCAGCCGCATCTTTTTCAAGCCGCGCGCGGTGGTCGCGGTCCCGTCGATGGCGACCGAAGTGGAAAAGCGTGCGGTCATCGAAACGACCGAAGGCGCCGGCGCGCGCTACACGTTCCTTTTGGAGGAACCGGTGGCGGCGGCGATCGGCGCGGGACTCGATATTTTAGAACCGAAAGCGAACCTTGTGCTCGACATCGGCGCGGGCACGTGCGACATGGTCGTGACCTCGATGGGCAAGGCGGTGCTGCACGATTCGCTGCGCGTGGGCGGCGACAAATTTGACGCGGCGATCGTGCGGTACTTAAAGCGCCAGCACGGGATCGTGATCGGACTTCGCGCCGCGGAGGAGCTCAAGATCGCGTACGCGTCGGCGTACCCCCGAAAGGACGAGCTCAAAATGGACGTGCGCGGCAGATCGCTGGGCGGCGGGCTTCCGATCTCGCTGGAGCTCGGCTCGAACGAACTGACGTTCGCGCTCGCGGAGCCGCTGCTGTCGATTGCGGAATCGTTGAAGGATACGCTGGAGCAAACCCCGCCCGAGCTATCCGGCGATATCGCCACGCGCGGCATCTGCCTGACCGGCGGCGGCGCGCAGCTGTTCGGACTGGATCAGTATATCTCGGAACAGACCGGCGTGCCGTGCTACGTCGCGGAGGACCCGGTCGCGTGCGTCGCGATCGGCTGCGGCAAGGTGCTCGAGGAGCCGCAAAAGTACGAAGGGGTTCTGTACGATTACCGGCGCGGAGATTATTACGAGGAGTAAAAGGGGCATCGAAATGACGGAGACGAAGGGGAAAAAGGCGTTGTCGCTGTGCATCCTGCGCGTGCTCGAACAGCACGCGAACAAGGCGGCGCCGCTTTCTACGCGGCAGATCATCGAGTATCTTTGCGACGACTACGGCATGATCGCCGAGCGCAAGGCGGTCGGCAGAAACCTGCTGCTTTTACAGGAAATGGGGTTTTCGCTTTCCACCTATCAGGACAACGGCAAGGGGTATTATCTGAAATCGGCGGACGAGGACGTGCTGTGCGGCGATATGCACATGCACGATCCCGAAGCGCTCGACGCGTTTTTGCGCGCGCCGCGGTCCGACCGGTCCGACCGCACGATCGCGCGGCTGCAGGACCCGGTCGAGATCTACGTCGCCGATACGGAGCGCAGACCGCAGCCACAGGGCCTGTTCGAAACGCTCGATCTATTGAAAACAGCGATCGAAACCGGCGTGCAGGTCACGTTCCGCTACCGCGTCACCAAGCCCGACGGCACGTCGGCGGACGAACCGCCGTTTACCGTTTCGCCCTACGCGCTGTTCTTTGCCGAAGGGTATTACTACGCGATCGTTTCGGTCACGGGCTACGGCAGGCTTCTGCATTACCGCTGCGATCTCATGGAGCAGACGACGCTTTCGGAAACGCCGGCGCGCGCGCTCGATTCGCTGGTCGAATGCCGCGACGGACTCGACGTCCCGGCGTACGTCAACCGCACGATCTATCAGACCGACGTCAGAGAAACGCACACGCTGCTGTGCGCGGAAAACCTCGCCGGAACGCTTTTGGACGT
>CAJOKM010000098.1 GCA_905235205.1 uncultured Clostridia bacterium
GGCACGGTCGCGAAGCTGTTCGAAAGCGAGACCTGCACGCTGTGCAAACGCGAACCGAAAGGCAAGCCCACGAGCTTTGCGATCTTCGACCTCGCGCATGAGGAACCGAAGAACCTTGCAAAGCGCAAGTGGCTGAGCCGACAGACCACGGGATTCATGATCCCGCTGCAGTTTGCCTGCTGCTCCGCCTGCCGGCGGCGCCTGCTGCTTGTCGCATACTTTCCGCTGATCATGCCGATCGTTCTGACGGCAATCGCGCTGCCGTTCGTGACGATCGAGCGCACGGCGGAAACTCTGCGCAGCGTCGCGCCGTGGCTCCCGTTTGCGGTCGTGCTTGCCGCGATCTTAGGCGGGTATGCCATCGGAAAGCTTCTTTCGGTGCTGTACCGCAAAAAGTGCGAGACCGTGATGATCACCGACGTGAGCGAGCATCCGGTCACGCGCGAAATGCAGGCGAAAGGCTGGCGTTCCCTGTTCAACGACCGCCAGCCGCACATCGCGTTTACGAGCAAGCGGATCGACAAGGGTCTCGGCAGCGCGCCGAGCGCCGTGTACGCCATGCCGGACGACGATGCGCCCGCAGCGGACAGCGAAAATTCGGATTGACAAGATTGACTTTGTCTGATACACTAACTATTTGGCGGTGCTTCGGGAAACGGAGCATGGCCCGTCCCCGTTTCGGCCTTGAAGCGGGAACGGTACCTTGGACAATATCCTCTGAAAATGGGTTGCAGAGGGATTGATTTATAAAACATTCAAACAATATTTTAGGAGGAAACATCTGAATGCCGACCATTAACCAATTGGTTCGCAAGGGCAGACAGCCTGTGGAATACAAGTCCACGGCGCCCATTCTGAAGCAGTGCCCGCAGCGTCGCGGCGTCTGCACGGCAGTCCGTACGATGACGCCCAAAAAGCCGAACTCCGCACTGCGTAAAATCGCTCGTATCCGTCTCACCGACGGTCTCGAAGGTACCGCGTATATCCCCGGTATCGGTCACAATCTGCAGGAGCACTCCGTGGTTCTGATCCGCGGCGGTCGTGTCAAGGACCTGCCCGGCGTTCGTTACCACATCATCCGCGGCGCGCTCGATACCGCAGGCGTTGTAAACCGCAAGCAGGCTCGCTCGCTGTACGGTGCAAAGCGCCCGAAGAAGTAAGGAGGATACTATGCCGAGAAGAGGTTTTATTCCGAAGAGAGAAGTTCTTCAGGACCCGATCTACAAGAGCGTCGTCGTCACCAAGCTCATCAACCAGGTCATGCTGGACGGTAAGCGCGGTGTTGCCCAGAAGGCAGTCTATGATGCGTTCGAGCTGATCAATCAGAAGACCGGCAAGGACGCGCTCGAAGCGTTCGAGCAGGCGATGAACAACATCATGCCCGTTCTGGAAGTCAAAGCGCGCAGAGTCGGCGGTTCGACCTATCAGGTCCCGATCGAGATCCGCGCAGAGCGCCGGCAGACGCTGGGTCTCCGCTGGCTCGTGAGCTACGCGCGCAATCGCGGCGAGCGCACGATGGCGGAACGCCTTGCGGGCGAGATCATGGACGCGTGCAACGAGCAGGGCAACGCGGTCAAGAAGAAGGAAGACACCCATAAGATGGCAGAGGCCAACAAGGCGTTTGCACATTATCGCTGGTAATGCGGGACACTGCGCTTGAACTGACACGCAATATCGGCATCATGGCGCACATCGATGCCGGCAAGACCACGACGACCGAGCGGATCCTGTTCTACACGGGCAAGATCCACAAGGTCGGGGAAGTACATGAGGGCACGGCGACCATGGACTACATGGCGCAGGAGCAGGAACGCGGCATCACGATCTGCTCCGCCGCGACCACCACGTACTGGCGCGGTCACAGGATCAACATCATCGACACGCCGGGACATGTGGATTTCACCGTCGAGGTGGAACGCAGTCTCCGGGTGCTGGATGGTGCCGTTGCCGTATTCTGCGCCAAGGGCGGCGTGGAACCGCAGTCCGAGACCGTTTGGCGGCAGGCGATGAAATATCACGTGCCGTGTATTGCGTACGTCAACAAAATGGACATTACGGGTGCGGATTTCTATCACGTAATGGACATGATGCGCGACCGTTTGGGCGCAAACCCGGTTCCGGTTCAGCTTCCGATCGGAAGCGAAGCCGACTTTCGCGGCATCGTCGATCTGGTGACGATGAAGGCGGAGGTCTATTATAACGATGACGGCACCGACATCCGCGAGGAGGCAATACCCGAGGCGCTTCAAAAAGAGGCGGAGGAACGTCGCGCGGCGCTGATCGAAGCGGTCATCGAACAGGACGAAACGCTGCTGGAGCGTTATTTCGAGGGCGAAATGCCAAACGAGCAGGAGCTGATTTCCTGCATCCGCAAGGCGACGATCGCCGGCACGGCGGTGCCCGTTACCTGCGGCACGTCGTACCGCAACAAGGGCGTTCAGCCGCTGTTGAACGCGATCGTGGACTTTCTGCCGTCACCGCTGGACGTTCCGCCTGCCGCCGGCACCGACCGTCACGGCGAGGGCGAGATCGTTGCGGAGCCCAAAGACGACGCGCCGTTTGCCGCGCTGGCGTTCAAGATCGTGACCGATCCGTTCGTCGGACGGCTCGCGTTCGTGCGCGTCTACAGCGGTACGCTGAAGGCGGGATCGTACGTCTATAACGTCTCCAGGCAGAAGCGTGAGCGCATCAGCAAGATCCTTCTGATGCACGCGAACGCGCGCACCGAACTGGAGGAGGTCCACGCGGGCGACATCTGCGCGCTGGTCGGACTCAAAGAGACGTCCACCGGCGACACGCTCTGCGTTGAAAACCGTCAGATGCTTCTGGAAAGCATGATCTTCCCGACGCCGGTCATTCAGGTCGCGATCGAACCGAAGACCAAGGCGGGTCAGGAAAAAATGATGGCGGCTTTGCAGAAGCTCAGCGAAGAGGATCCGACGTTCCGCACCTATACGGACCGCGAAACGGGACAGACCATCATCGCGGGCATGGGCGAACTGCATCTGGAGATCATCGTGGACCGGCTGATCCGCGAGTTCCGCGTAGAAGCGACGGTGGGAAAACCCCAGGTCGCGTACAAGGAATCGATCAAGAACCCCGTCACCTACGAGTGCCGCTATGCGCGGCAGACGGGCGGGCACGGTCAGTTTGCGCATACGGTCGTCGAGTTTGCGCCGCTCTCCGATCCGGAAGAGGGCGAAACGTACCGGTTTGTCAATAAGATCGTCGGCGGCGTGATCCCGAAGGAGTTCATTCCGGCGGTCGATCAGGGCATTCGCGACGCGCTGATGAGCGGTCCGCTCGGCGGGTACGAGCTCATCAACGTGCAGGCGACGCTGAAGGACGGCAGCACGCATGAGGTCGATTCCAGCGATCTCGCGTTCCGCATCGCGGGCTCGATGTCGGTCAAAGAGGGTATCACAAAGGACAACTGTGAGCTCTTAGAACCGATGATGAGCGTCGAGGTGCTGGTGCCGGACGAATATCTGGGCGATATCGTGGGCAACCTCACGGCGCGGCGATGCAAGATCGCCGGCATGGAGACGCGGCAGGGCAGCACGGCGGTCAACGCAGTTTGTCCGCTCAGTGAAATGTTCGGATACGCCACCGATCTGCGTTCAAGAACGCAGGGACGCGGCACGTTTACGATGCAGTTCAGCCGCTACGACACGGTTTCGGCCGCAATACAGGAGAAGATCCTGGGCAAATATAACTACTGGTTCTAAACAAAACTTTCAAAAGGTATAAGGAGAACTACAATGGCAAAAGCAAAATTCGAACGTACCAAGCCGCATGTAAACATCGGCACGATCGGACACGTAGACCATGGCAAGACGACGCT
>CAJOKM010000099.1 GCA_905235205.1 uncultured Clostridia bacterium
CCGGAAAAAATTAATAAATCATGCAATTTTCGACGAAACCGGGATGCAAAATTTGGTTGATTTATGGAAAATATGGAGAAATGTTTCCCGGATTATGGTTGAACTGCACAATTCGCTGTCATAAAATTCGTGAAATCAGACTGTTCCATTACGGGATTCTCTGTGGTAGAATACAAGTGTGTATATGTTCCGGGAAGGACAGTACACGCATGATCGGACGGTCCGGTGCAGCAGCCTCCGGGCGGGTCTGAAATATTTCAGGGAAGGAGATATCTGTATGAAAAAGATTCTCAGCCTTGCGCTTCTTCTGATGATGGTCACGGGACTGGCTGTAGCCGCGTCCGCCATCACCACAGTGGACCTTTCGGTTCCGAAGGTCTCGAAGACGCCTGTGATCGACGGTAAGTTTGATCCCGACGAGGGTTGGGGCGATCCTGTATCCGTGATCACCTTCGATCAGATGGACAGCAATTACATCTCCGACGACGTCTGGGAGGGCGACGAGGAGATTTTGCCTCAGTCCGTCGCCACCTATCTGCTCTGGGATGAAACCCACCTGTATTTCTGCTCCGTCATCGTGGACCCGATCCATTATTACGACACCATTGAGGGCGATCTGGGCAACGCCTACGCAGGCGACGGCTTCCAGTTCGACATCAAATCCATGGCGGACGACGACACGGGCAACCGCAACCGCTACTTCTACGGTCTGAACGTGGACGAAGGCTACATCGTCGTCAATCAGGACAAGGTGGAATTCGACGCGGAAGCAGTCGGAGCCGACGAACCCGGCTGGACCGCATGCGCCATCACCCGCGACGAGGACACCCAGACCACCGTTTACGAGACGGCCTTCGATCTGTCTCTGAACCTGCCTGAGCAGTCCGTATCCGAGGGCGATCAGTTCTACGCCCGCGCGCGTCAATACGTCGCCGCGTTCGCTCGAACGGAAGTACGGGTTCACCACGTCCAGGTCGACAAGCGTACAGGGACCGTTCTTTGCCGCGCGAATCGCCATGTTCAGCGCAAGCTCGCTTTTTCCGCTGCCGAAACTGCCCAGCAGCACCCAGTAGTCTTTCATCTAAGGTCCCCTTTGGATAGGTTGTCTGACAACCTCCGAAAGGTGTCCGACATTCATTCGTATTGTATCAAAATCCGACGCAAAAGTCAATCGCTTTTGCGAAACAGGCTGCCGGGAAGGGAGGCAGAATCCGCGTTCTTCGCCCCGAAGCTGTACTGACGTACTGCGAGAGGGCGAAAACGCGGATCGTTTGCGGCGAACCAATAAGAAGAAAAGGCGTTATCGCCTTTTCCACCGACCGGTATCCTGTTTGATCACTTCGCCGCAAACAATCTGTTCCCTTCTGCGGCAGCCTGTCGACGGCGCGGCGCGGGCGGAATTTATATATCCCCCAAAGGGCTTGAACGCCCGAAAATTCGTGTTATAATAGAGCCGGCAGAGGCGCGAACCGCGCCGTATTGCATCAATTTTTCGGGAGGAACAATCATGCTGAAAGAATCGTTGGAACATCTGGTCGACTACGACAGGGAACTCGGCGAAGCGATGCTTTCCGAGTATCAGAGACAGCAGCGCAATATCGAGCTGATCGCTTCGGAGAACATCGTTTCGAAGGAAGTCATGCTCGCCATGGGCAGCGTGCTGACCAATAAATACGCCGAGGGCTATCCCGGCAAGCGCTACTACGGCGGATGCGAGTGCGTCGACGTCGTCGAGACCATCGCGATCGAGCGCGCCAAGAAGCTGTTCGGCTGCGATTACGCAAACGTCCAGCCGCATTCCGGCGCGCAGGCGAACATGGCGGTGTTCTTCGCCGTCTTAGAGCCCGGCGACACCTTCATGGGCATGGATCTAAGTAACGGCGGACACCTCACGCACGGCAGCCCGGTCAACATGTCCGGCAAGTACTTCAAGTGCGTTTCCTACGGCGTGGACGAAAACGGCGTGATCGACTACGAGGACGTGCGCAAAAAAGCGCTCGAGTTCCGTCCGAAACTGATCGTCGCCGGCGCAAGCGCGTACTGCCGCACGATCGATTTTAAGAAGTTCCGCGAGATCTGCGACGAAGTCGGCGCGGTCCTGATGGTCGACATGGCGCACATCGCGGGGCTGGTCGCCGCGGGCGAGCATCCCTCTCCCTTCCCCTATGCCGACGTGGTCACCACCACCACGCACAAGACCCTGCGCGGTCCGCGCGGCGGTCTGATCCTCGCAAACAAGGAAGCGGCGGATAAGTTCAACTTCAACAAGGCGATCTTCCCGGGCATCCAGGGCGGTCCGCTGATGCACGTCATCGCGGGCAAGGCGGTCGCGCTGGGCGAAGCGCTCAAGCCCGCGTTCAAGGACTACCAGCACCGCGTGGTTCTGAACGCGAAAGCGCTCGCAAACGCGCTGCAGGCGCGCGGGTTGAAGATCGTGTCCGGCGGCACGGACAATCACCTGATGCTGCTCGATCTGATCGGGCTGGACGTCACCGGCAAAGAGCTTCAGAACCGTCTCGACAACGTGTACATCACGGTCAACAAGAACACCGTCCCCGGTGAGCCGAGAAGCCCGTTCGTGACCTCCGGCATCCGCATCGGCACGCCCGCCGTCACCACGCGCGGTCTAACGGAAGCGGACATGGATAAGCTTGCCGAGCTCATCTATCTCGCGATCTACGAGTACGAGGATAAGCAGGACTACATCCGCGGCGAAGTGCTGAAGCTCACCCAGAAGTATCCGATCTACGAATAAGACGATGGCGGAGATCTTAAAAGGCAAACCCGTCGTCGACGCGATGGTCGGGCGCATGCAGGGCGAAACGGCGGCATTACTTGAGCGTGGGGTTATCCCCACGCTCTGTATCTTCCGCGTCGGGGAGCGAAAGGACGATCTCTCCTACGAGCGCGGCGCAATGAAGCGCTGCGAAGCCGTCGGCGTGCGCGTGCAGTCCGTCGTGCTGCCCGAATCCGTTTCGCAGTCCGAATTCGACGAAGCGTTTCTTGCCGTCAACCGCGATCCTTCCATCCACGGGATTCTCTGGTTCCGGCCGCTTCCGAAGCATCTCGACACCGAGCGCGCAAGACGGATGCTCGATCCCCGTAAAGACGTGGACGGCTGCACCGACGCGTCGCTTGCCGGCGTGTTCACCAACGCGAAGGTGGGCTTTCCGCCCTGCACCGCGCAGGCGGCGATGGAGCTAATGCACCACTACGGCGTCGATCCGAAGGGCAAAAAAGCCGCGGTCATCGGGCGTTCGCTCGTGATCGGGCGTCCGGTCGCGATGCTGCTGATGCATGAAAACGCCACCGTGGTCAACTGCCACACCAAAACCGCCGACGTGCCGTCGATCACAAAGCAGGCGGACATCCTGATCGCCGCGGCGGGCGTGCTCAAAAGCGTCACGCCGGAGTTCACGAACCCGGATCAGGTCGTGATCGACGTGGGCATCAACTGGGACGAACAAAAGGGCGGTATCTCGGGCGACGTGGACTTTGATTCCGTCGAACCGGTCGTGCGCGCGATCTCGCCGGTCCCCGGCGGCGTCGGCAGCGTGACGACGTGCGTGCTGGTCGATCACGTGATTCAGGCGGCGAAAAGAACCCTCGCGTAAGAACAGCAAAAGAGAGCCGGTTTTTCCGGCTCTCTTTTTATGCGCTTTTAGCGTGAATGTTCCTTTATCGCTCCGCTCCGATACGCGTCGAGCAGGCGTTTGAGGTCCTCGACGCGCTCGTTGAGCGATTTGCCCACGTCCGTGTCCGCAACGCGCAGACGGCGC
>CAJOKM010000100.1 GCA_905235205.1 uncultured Clostridia bacterium
GACATAGACGTCTGCTTGTCGCCCCCCGCACGGGGGGCGTGGATTGAAATTTCTCATGCCGTCGCTCCTTTTGAACATCAGTATGTCGCCCCCCGCACGGGGGGCGTGGATTGAAATCTGGAATTGGTACGGTCTGCGCTTGCCGACGCTTTGGTCGCCCCCGCACGGGGAGCATGAATTGAAAACATGAATTTGGCGGCACTACAATCGCCAGACAAGCTGCTTTTGCAGTCTGTTTATCAGATTCATTCTTTTCCGATAACCGTGCAGCTTGCAACACATTATTCCATTTGTAACACTAACTCTTGAATATGTAGCATATGAGTGATTCAACCTCCCCGCAGGCAGGCTTTGCGAGCTTGTCCGCCCCTCATTTTTATTGATGTTGTTCTTATGAAGGTGCAGCCTGCCTGCTATGGGATCAACGCATTTTTTCAAAAAAACCAGATATTTCGGGCTTTTTTCGAGCCGGTAGCGTATCACTGATTGCAGCATCGGCTGCCATATCCTCGGAGAGGTCGGCGATCGGGTCGCCGGTGCAGGCGATGTACGCGGTCGTGAACGGCACGCCGTTCGGGTCTGCGGGGAACACGCCGTTACTGTGCATGACGTAGTAGCCGTCGAGCCCCGCGGCGGTCAGCTCTTCAAGGCTTGCGCCCTGCATGCACTGGGTGATCATCGTCGCGATCATCTCCCAGTGCGCCATCTCCTCGGTGCCGATGTCGGTCAGCGTCGCGCGGACGCGGTCGTCCGGCATGGAGTAGCGCTGGGTGAGATAGCGGAGTCCGGCGCCGAGCTCGGAGTCGGGACCGCCGTACTGCGCCATCAGGAGTTTTGCCATCCGCGGATCGGGTTTGGTGATGCGGACGGGGTATTCGAGTCGTTTTTCATAGATCCACATAGTGCTGCCTCCTAATTCTGCCAGGGCCATTTCTGGTAGACCCAGCTTCCCGCTTCGTGCGGGCAGTTTCCGAAGTTCTGAAGCGGACCGCAGGTTTCCTGGTATTCCTGCATGAGCCGGTCGAGCGCCGTCGCGTAGCTGTTGAAGTCGTCGCGCGCTTCGAGATCCTCCGGGTGCGTGTCAAGATACAGCTGCAGTTCGACGCAGGCAAACCGCAGTTCACCGATCCGCATGAGCAGAGATTGTTCCGTTCGATCCATGGCTCACACCTCCCGGTTTCGGCATGTGGGGTATTCGGAAACGAGTTCCGGGAAAAGTGTGCCGCGCGACAGCGCTTCGCACGGGCGGAACCCCGCACGGTACACTTGATTCGGGAAAGAAACGGTCGCCAGCGCGCAGCCGCCGTCGTTGGGCATGCCGCAGGAATTCGCCGCGCGCACGGCGCCTGCGGGAACGACGTTATCGACCGTGGTGGGATCGACGGCGGGCGTTTGCGCCGCAAAACAGCACGAGCCGCCGTTTGCATAGGGTTGTTGCATCGTTGATTCCTCCTTGGTTCTTTACTGTCATACTATTTTCCGCGCGAAAAATGTGTGCGTCTTTTCGACGCGTCCCGCGCATATCCTTTGAGCAGAGAAACAGGGGGTCGGCTATGGAAGAATCGACATGGCTTCAGAACGGGGGAGGGATCAGAATGGAACCGCGGATGCTGTTTTCGGAACTGAAATGCAGGGAGGTCATCAATATCTGCACCGGCGAGCGATACGGAACGGTGTGTGACCTGGAGTTCGATCCGTGCACCGGGCAGGTGCTTGCGATCGTCGTGCCGGGCACGGGCAAGCTGTTCGGTCTTATAAAGGGGCGGGACGGCACGGCGATCCCGTTCTGCAAAATAAAAAAACTGGGCGAAGACGTGATTTTAGTGGAATTGCCGTAAAAAGTATGATATACTACAGCGTGTCAAAAAGACTTTTGACACGCTGAGCAGGCTGTTGGGAAGGGAGGCAGAATTCGGGTTTTCACGACGGAGCTATACTAACGTATGCGACCGAGTGAAAACGCGGATAGAAGAAAAGGCAGATCCTGCCTTTTCGTCCGACTGGTATTTCTTTCATAAAACGTCGCCGCAAACGATTCGATGCTCGCGGCGACGCGCAAACGGTCTGACCCCTTTGAACCGACAGCCTGAAGTATGATATACTGCTTTATTATGGATACGGCGATCCGCGCGCGGGTTGCCGTGCAGAAAGGGGACAAGCTTTTAATTATGAAATGTCGGTATTGCGGCGGAACGGACAGCAAGGTCATCGATTCGCGCCCGAGCGAGGACTTCAGCGCCATTCGCCGGCGCCGCGAGTGCATCGGCTGCGGACGGAGGTTCACGACGTGGGAGCGGATCGAGGAGAACCCGGTGATCGTCGTCAAGCGCGACGGCCGGCGCGAACCGTTCGAGCGCGAAAAGGTCGCGGTCGGCATCCGCAAGGCATGCGAGAAGCGCCCGATCCCCGCGGACGTGCAGAACCGTCTGGTCGATGAGATCTGCCGCGAGATCAACAACTCGCTCGAGTCCGAGGTTTCGACCGAAGCCATCGGCGAGCTGGTCATGAAGAAGCTGCGCGACGTGGACGAGGTCGCCTATGTGCGGTTTGCGTCCGTGTACCGCGAGTTCAAGGATTCGCAGACCTTCCTTAAGGAACTGCAGCGTCTGCTGAACGAGAAATGACCGGGGACGCGTTCGAGCGCGCATACGGGAGCATCGTTCCCGCCTTTGCGTACCGGGAACGGAACGGCGTCGGCATCTATACGATCCCGGCGTTCTCGGCGTGTCCGGGGATCGACCACGGATTCTCGGCGCGCACGGGCGGCGTTTCCGCGGGCTGTTTTTCCTCGCTGAATCTCAGCTTCACGCGCCCGGAGCAGCGCGAAAACGTGCTCGAAAACTATCGCATCTTCTGTGAGGCGGCCGAGATCCCGCTCGAAAGCATGGTCATGGACAACTATGAGCACGGCACGACGGTGCTGTGCGTGAACCGGTTCGACCGCGGTATGGGCTATGACCGCCCGCCGCTGCCGCCGTGCGACGGGCTCGTGACCGACGATCCCGCCATCACGCTGATCACCGGGCATGCGGACTGCATGGCGTTCTATTTTTACGACCCGGTGAAGGAAACGATCGGTCTGTGCCACGCGGGCTGGCGCGGCGCATTAAACCGCATCGGCAGAGAGGTCATCGAGACCATGCGGCGCGCGTCCGGCTGCGATCCGAAGGACATCCTGTGCGGCGTCGGACCGTCGATCTGCCCGAAGTGCTTCGAGGTCGGCGACGACGTGGCGGAATCGTTCGAACAGGCGTTCCCGCAGTGCAGGCTTCGCGGCGTCAATCCGGCCGGCAACGCGACGGTCGATCTGTGGAGGGTCGCCGCGGCGCAGTTTCTGGAGTGCGGCGTAAGCCCGGAGCACATTTCGCTGATGGGCGTATGCACGTTCGAGGACGAACGACTGTACTCGCACCGGCGCGACAAAGGGAAGACCGGCGGCATGGCGGCATACCTCAGAATCGTGAAAAAGCCGTGAAATCACGTAAATTCGTTGACAATCGCGGCGGAAACGTGTAAAATCCACATTCGGAAACCATTTAGGAGAGAACGCATGAAAACAAAGAAACTCATTCGAAACATCGTGATCGCCGCGGTCGTCGTCGTACTGATCGTTGCCGCGATCCTTCTCACGCTCGCGCTCCGCAAGGACAGACACGGACTGAACTGGTTCGAGCGCGGCCGCACGGTTGCAACCGCCGACGGCGTCTCCGTCAGCATGCTCGAGTATGCGCTCACGCTTGACACGACCCTCAACAATTATTCCTACTACGGCATCGATTTCTCGACCTATTCGGACGAGCAGATCAAAAATCTCCAGGAGAATGCCGCAAAGCAGGAGCTGCTTCTGAAGATTTACACGAAAGAAGCGAAGACGCTCGGCCTGACCCTGACCGACGAAGAGGTCCAGCAGTGCAGGGATACGGCGAGCGCGCAGATCAAGGACATCGAGGAGAGCTACGCAAAGAGCCTCGCCCAGCAGGGCAATTACACCAAAGCCGCGCTCGATAAGCAGATCGCAAGCTATTATCAGCAGATCGGTCTCAACCAGAGCCAGTATTATCAGTTCATCTACGACCGCGCCGCGGGAAATTACTACGCGACCAAGCTTGACGAGTACTATGAGGAGAACGGCAGCGGCTTCGAAGAGGAGGAACTGCTTGCGTTCTATCATGAATCCGTTCAGGAAACGATCGACGCTTACAACGAACTGGACGAGGAAGCGCGCGAGGAGTACTTCTCGAACACGATGTTGTATTACAGCATGGGCTACTCCACGCCGATCCTGTTCGTGCCGGAGGGATTCATCTACGTTGATTACGTCAAGCTCACCAAAGACTCGGTCGATGAGATCAACGCAATCATCGAGAAGGTTCAGAACGGCGAACTCACGTTTGACGAGCTTTTAGAGTCCGAGGACAACGTTGATCCGTACAAGAACACGTTGATGCTTCCGTACGCGATGGGCGAGCACGATCACAGCTACCTCTTTGAGGACGACGAGGCGTATGCAGCCGCGGCGGCGCTCGAACTCGGCGAGATCGGTACCTTTGTGCGCAGTGAAGCGGACGAACCCGCGGCGACGCAGAGCGATGCTTCCGAGGAAGCCGAACCGACCTACACGGGATACATCTTCCGCCGCGCCGAAGGCAATATGTGCGAGGAAGGCGAATCCGGCATCATCAAGATCGATTACTATCCCGGCATCCGCGAGACGGCGGAAAGCGAACTCCGTCAGGAGAAGTGGCTGTCCGACGCGACATATGAGGATGCGATGTACGCATACAAGGGACAGATCGGATGAAACAGAACGCGGTTCGAATCGTCTGCATCATCATGGCGGCGCTGATGCTGTTCGGCGTAGTCGCCGCGCTGATCGGAATCTTATCCTGACGACTGCCGATAACGGCATCATAAGAAACGGAAACGCAAAGCGTCTCTTCGGAGGCGCTTTTTGATTGTCAAAAAGAGGAAACGCGGTTTTCTTGCAAACCTGCCTGCGGTATGGTAAAATACTATATCCGATCCCTGCATAAATGACACGGAAAAAGGGAGGAACAAACCATGAAACGATTGATTACGGCGCTTCTTGTGCTGCTGCTGTCGGCGGCTTCGGTCACGACGGCTGCCGCGGCGAGCGACGGCTATACCGTCCGGATCGACGGCGGCGCGACCAGCGCCGCGCTTGCGACAATCGACGGCGAATCGCTTTTGAAGGTCGACGTCTTTTTGGACGGCATCTCCGATACAATGCTGCTTGCGTCGCTGACGTTCGATCTCAAATACGAAGCGAAAAAACTCGAATACGTCACCGACTCGCAGGAACGCGGCGTACATACGATCCACGCGTTCGACGCAAGCGGAAAGGACCGTGGCGTTCGGACGCTGCTGGTGAACGGGAACGACGCCGGCGTGATCCACTTCGCGTTCGCGTCCGATTACGGGTGCAGGATCGATTCGGGCAAACCGCTGATCACCCTGTACTTCTGGATGAAGAGCGGACAGGCGGCGGGCACGACGTTCACGTTTACGCTCGGCAGCGGCGCGGAGGCGGAGTCGTTCAAGCAGTCCGAGCTGATCGTCAACCACGATATCACGCCCACGCCGCGCAC
>CAJOKM010000101.1 GCA_905235205.1 uncultured Clostridia bacterium
CTATATAGACTATATAGACTATATAAACTACATACGACGCAAAGCCGAAAAATCCTCTTTTTTTCTTTCTGCGAAAAAAGAGGATTTCGGAACGAAAGACAGTATGGTTTGCGGGAAGTAAGGTCGCCGAGAATGGTATCAGAAGCCGCGTTCTTCGCCCGGAGCTATACTAAGGTATGCGAACGGGCGAAAACGTCGGCTAGTTTGCGGCGAACAAATCGAGAAAAAGGGCGTGAAGCCCTTTCCACATACAAGGGACCCCCAAAAGGTTGGTAGCGAAGGAGAGCCGTCGTGAGCGCGCTTGCAAGCGAACAGGCGAACCGAGCGAGACCTTTTGTGGAAAGGAGCCGCAGCGGAAAGGGTGAGCGGCGATGCTTTGCGAATGCAGGGTAGTTTTCCCAAAAACAAAAGCGTCGCCGCGAACGATTCGACGCTCGCGGCGACGCGCAAACGGTCTGGTGCCGTTATCGACGGCCGCGGTCAGTCGATCTTGTAAAGTTGGCGGTTGTCCAATGCCCACAGCCGCTCGGTAAACCCGTCCTTCGAAACGCCGGAAAGCGCCGCT
Source organism: uncultured Clostridia bacterium (assembly GCA_905235205.1). GTDB lineage: Bacteria > Bacillota > Clostridia > Christensenellales > CAG-138 > UBA3792. The sequence continues at coordinate 566 of CAJOKM010000101.1, forward strand.
TCCATTTCGTACATCTTGCTGTCAAGAAGATCGCATACGGACAGCACCTCCGCTTCCGGGAACATCGGAAGCCTGGGACTGCCGAACTCCGGCTTGCCGTGATGCGAAAGGATCATGTGCTCAAGTAGCATCGCGGTCTTTTTCGACACCATCGTGATCTCCGCGGCGGCGGCGATCATCGTCATGCCGACGTTGATGTGACCCAATAGCTGCCCTTCATCCGTGTACGCGCCCGCGATGCCGAGCGTGTCCGCGTCGAGCTCTCTGAGCTTTCCGATGTCGTGCAGGATCGCGCCGGACAGCAGCAGCTCGCGGTTGAGAGACGGATACAGCTCCGCAATTTTGTCACAGAGATGCGCCACCGAACAGGTGTGATGCAAAAGCCCGCCGCGCGTCGCGTGATGCAGCTTCACGCCCGCGGGATAGATCAGAAGCTGCTCGCGGTTTTCGCGCAGAAGATACGAAACGATGCGCCTTAGCTCCTCATCTTGAAAGCCTGCCGCAAGCGCGTACAGCTCGTCGTACATCGCCTGCGGATCGAACGGCGCGGTCGGGATGATGCCGCTCATGTCCACGTCGTCCTCTTCCGTCGCGTGACGGATCCGGTCGATCTTAAACTGCTCGGTGTCCTTCCAGATCTGCACCGTGCCGCGCACCTTCACCACGTCGTTGGGGTCGTACTCGCCGTGCGTGAGGCGCGCGTAGTTCCACAGCTTCGCCACGCACTCGCCCTCGCTGTCCGCGAGCACCATGTCGAGGTACTCCGTCCCCTTGACGTCCGTGCGCACCGCCGCGCTTTTCACAAGACAGAACCCTTCCGTCGTGCCGAACGCGTTTCTGATCAATCGCATTTTACCCATGTTTGATCCTCCTGTTTTCATCAGTATAGCAGACGCGGAGGAAAATTTCCACTATCCGTTGCGTAAAAACAGGCGAATATGGTATACTGAACCGTCAAAAAAACGCGAAGGGGTCTTTTCATGGAGCGGGAGCAGTTCGACAGTATCGTCATCGGCGCGGGACACGCGGGCATCGAAGCCGCGCTTGCCTGTTCCCGTATGGGTCTTCATACGCTGCTCCTCACGCTCAATCTCGACAGCATCGGCATGATGCCCTGCAATCCCGCCATCGGCGGCACCGGCAAGGGACACCTCGTGCGCGAGATCGACGCGATGGGCGGCGAAATGGGGCTTGCCGCCGACGACACGCTGATCCAGATGCGTATGCTCAATACCTCAAAGGGGCCCGCCGTGCATTCCCTGCGCGCGCAGATGGACAAGCGCCGCTATCACGAGCGCATGAAGCGCGCTTTGGAAACGCAGCCAAACCTCACGCTCGCGCAGGGCGAGGTCGTTGCAATCCTGACCGAACACGGGCGCGTGTCCGGCGTAAAAACCGACGAAGGGTTCGTTTACGCCTGCCGCGCCGTCGTGGTGTGCGCCGGCGTGTACTTAAAAAGCCGTATCCTGATCGGCGAATGGTCGAGGCTGTCCGGTCCCGCGGGACTTTTGCGCAGCGAAGGACTCTCCGACGCGCTGAAGAATCTCGGCATCCCCTTACAGCGGTTCAAGACCGGCACGCCCGCGCGCGTGCGCAAAGGCTCTCTGGACCTCGGCCGCATGGAATTCCAGCAGGGCGACGTGCCGACCCCCGCGTTCTCTTTCTTAAACCGCGAGCTGCACATCGAGCAGGACCCCTGTTATCTCACCTATACGAACGCAAAAACGCACGAGATCATCTTAAAAAATCTCGACCGCTCGCCGATGTACGCCGGACGCATCCACGCGACCGGCACGCGCTACTGCCCGTCGATCGAGGACAAGCTCGTGCGCTTCCCCGATCACGACCGGCATCAGATCTTTATCGAGCCCGAGGGCCGCTCGACCGAGGAGATGTACGTGCAGGGAATGTCCACCTCGCTTCCCGCCGACGTGCAGATCGATATGCTGCGCACCATGAACGGGCTCGAGCACTGCGAGATCATGCGGCTCGGCTACGCCATCGAATACGACTGCCTTGTGCCGAACGTTTTAGACCTCTCGCTGATGGTAAAGGACGTGCCCGGGCTGTTTACCGCGGGTCAGGTGAACGGATCGAGCGGCTATGAGGAGGCCGCCGCGCAGGGCTTTTACGCCGGCGTGAACGCCGCGCTGTACTGTAAGGGCGAGGAGCCGTTCTTTCTCGGGCGGAGCGACGCGTACCTCGGCGTGCTCGTCGACGATCTTGCCACCAAGGGCACGCCTGAACCGTACCGCATGATGACCAGCCGCTGCGAATACCGATTGCTTTTACGCCAGGACAACGCCGATCTGAGACTCACCGAACGCGCGCGGCGGCTCGGTTTGATCTCCGACGCGCGATACGCGGAACTCGTCCGCAAAAAGGAGGGCGTTGAGCGTGCGCTTGAAAAACTCGGCACGCATGTGCCTCCGAGCGACGCGCTGCGCGTCTATCTCGAATCGGTCGGAGAAAGCGTGCCGAAATCCGGCGCGAGGCTCTTTGATCTTCTGAAGCGTCCGAACGTGCGCTACGCCGAGCTTCTCCGCCTGTTCGACGCGCTCGAACCGCTGGATAAGGACGTCGAGGAGCAGGTCGAAGTCACCGCGCACTACGACGGCTATATCGAAAAACAGACCGAGCAGGTGAAGCGCTTTCGCGCGATGGAGGACCTGCCGCTGCCCGACGGGCTGGATTATTCTGCGCTTTCCGGACTGCGGCTCGAGGCGCGGCAGAAGCTCAACGCCGTGCGCCCGCGCTCGCTCGGACAGGCGTCGCGCATCTCCGGCGTGTCCCCCGCCGACGTCGGCGTCCTGCTGGTCTGGCTGAAACGAGGTGTCCCCCATGCGTGAACGATTATATTCGCTCATCCCGAACCTCACGTCCGAACAGTGCGACAAATTTGTCGCATACTATGATCTGCTCGTCGATTGGAACACGCGGATGAATCTGACCGCGATCACCGAAAAGGAGGAGGTCGCAAAGAAGCATTTTTACGATTCGCTTGCGGCGCTTCCGTACCT
>CAJOKM010000102.1 GCA_905235205.1 uncultured Clostridia bacterium
AGTATCGGAGGATTCCATGATTTATGTGATTGCGCTGCTCCTCGGTCTCGTGCAGGGACTCTGCGAGTTTCTGCCCGTTTCCAGCTCGGGGCATCTGTTTCTGATCCGCACGCTGACCCGTGACGCGGTCGGCGAAGGCACGTTCGGCTCGTTCTTTACGGTCATGCTGCACGTCGCGACGCTGATCGCGGTCGTGATCGTCTACCGCGAGCAGGTGCTTGCGATCCTCAAAAAACCGTTCCAGAAGCTGACGCTGCATCTGATCCTCGCAACGCTGCCCACGGTCGCGGTCGCGCTGATTCTCAGAAAGTTCGACGCGCTTGACGCCTGGCTCGACCGGGGAAATCTGGTCGGCGCAAGCTTCCTTCTGACCGCGGTCTTTCTGACGGTCGGCGAGCTGATCCGCCGCTTAAACCGCAAAAAGCGTCCGCTAAAGGACATGCGTGTTTCCGACGCGCTTCTGATCGGCGGCATGCAGGCGATCGGAGTCCTGCCGGGCGTGTCCCGCTCCGGCTCCACGATCACCGGCGCAAGGCTTAGGGGACTCACGCGCAAGACGGCTGCGGATTTCTCGTTCCTGCTGTCGATTCCGGCGATCCTCGGCGGACTCGTGCTGGAGATCTACAAGCTTGTGAAGCATCCGGAAGCCGTCGGCGCGATGAACTCGGTCTCCTACTGGGTCGCGCTGACGCTCGCCATGCTCGTCGCCGCGATCTCCGGGTACTTCGCGGTTCGGTTCATGATCCGCCTGATCACGAAAAAGGGGCTGTGGGGATTTGCGATCTATACCGCCGCGCTCGGCGTGCTCGTGCTTTTGTGCCAGGGCTTCGGCTGGCTTGGATTCGGCTTTACGCCGTTCGGAGGATAACATGCGACTCGATAAATGGTTAAAGGTTTCAAGGATCATCAAGCGCCGCACCGTCGCCAACGAAGCGGCGGGCGCGGGACGCGTTTCGATCAACGGCAAAGTCGCCAAGCCCGCGAGCGAAGTCAAGCCGGGCGACGTGATCGACATCCTGCTCGGCGGGCGGCACATGCTCTGCCGCGTCGAAAAGACGCCGGAGGTCGTGCGCAAGGAGGACGCGGACACGCTGTACACCGTGCTGTCCGGCGGCGAATGAGCGCCACGGGTATCCTGCTCTGCGCGGGGACGTCCGTTCGCATGGGCTTTGATAAACTGAATACGCCGCTGTGCGGAAAAACCGCGATCGAACGCTCGATGGACGCGCTCATCGCGGGCGGCTGCGACGCGCTCGTGTTCGTGGTGAACGAAGCGAGTGAACAGACGGTCCGTGCGATCGCCTGTCCCGTGCCGTTTACCGTCGTTCCCGGCGGCGAAACGCGCACCGATTCGGTGCGCAGCGGGCTTTGCGCCGCAAACGGCGACGTCGCGGTCATCCATGACGCGGCGCGCTGTTTTGTTTCGCCCGCGCTGGTAAAAGCGTGCCTCGATTCGGCGCGCGCGTACGGCTCCGGCGTGGCGGCGATCCCCGTGACCGACACGGTCCTGCGCGTCGGCGCGGATGCGGTCGAACCGCTCGACCGCTCGACGCTTTTTCGTATGCAGACGCCGCAGGCGTTCCGGCTTTCCGACATCCGCCGCGCGTATGAAACCGGCGCCTCCGCAACCGACGACGCGACGCTCTACGCGCAGTCGATCGGTGTGCCGCGCTTTGTTTTAGGCAGCGAGGACAACCGCAAGCTCACGACCGGGGCGGACTGGGCATGGGCGGTCGAACGGCTGTCACAACCCGTGTACGGCATCGGGTTCGATACGCACCGGCTCGTCGAAGGGAGAAGCCTGATCCTCGGCGGCGTACCGATTCCGTTTGAAAAGGGACTTTTGGGGCACTCCGACGCGGACGTGCTGCTGCACGCGATCATGGACGCGATCTTAGGCGCAATGAAGCTCGGCGACATCGGCAAGCTGTTCCCGGACACCGACGAACGCTACCGCGGCGTCTCGAGCCGCGTTCTGCTCCGCACGGTCGCAGGGTTGGTGCAAAAAGAGGACATGGCTGTCGCGCATGTGGACGCGACGGTGATTTGTGAGCGGCCGAAGCTTGCGCCGTACCGCGACGAGATGGAGCGGCGGATCGCGGAGGATCTCGGGATTTCGCCGAACGCGGTCTCGGTGAAGGCGACGACGACGGAAGGAAGGAACGACGAGGGGAAGGGCCTTTGCATTTCGGCACAGGCGATCGCCTCGGTACGAAAGAAATAGGATGGAACGAAACGATCAGGACCTGCGCATCTACGGCGCAAGAGAACACAATCTGAAAAACATCGACCTCGTGATCCCGCGCAACAAGCTCGTGGTGATGACGGGCGTTTCCGGCTCGGGCAAATCGTCGCTCGCGTTCGACACGATCTACGCCGAGGGACAGCGGCGCTACGTGGAAAGCCTGTCGTCCTATGCGCGCATGTTCATCGGACAGATGGATAAGCCGGACGTGGACCGCATCGACGGGCTCTCGCCCGCGATCTCGATCGATCAGAAGAGCACCGGACACAATCCGCGCTCGACGGTCGGCACGGTGACGGAGATCTATGACTACCTGCGCCTTCTGTACGCGCGCTGCGGCATTCCGCACTGTCCGAACTGCGGCCGCGTGATCGAGCGCCAGTCGGTGGACACCATCGTCGATCAGGTCATGGCGCTGCCCAACGGCTCGAAATTACAGATCATCGCGCCGTGCGTGCGCGGCAGAAAAGGCGAGCACCAAAAGGTCCTCGAACGGCTGCGGCGCGAAGGGTACGTGCGGGTCCGCATCGACGGCGAGGTGTACCCCATCGAGGAAGCGCCCGCGATGGACAAGCAGAAAAAGCACACGGTGGAAGCGGTCATCGACCGCATCGTGTTGAAGGACGGCGTGGAGAGCCGGCTCAGTGAATCGCTCGAGCACGCGTTCGCGCTCGGGCAGAATCTCGCGATCGTCGCGGTGCAGGACGGCGAGGAGCTGCTGTTCTCGCAAAACTACGCCTGCCCCGACTGCGGCATCGGACTCGAGGAGCTCGCGCCGCGCGCGTTCTCGTTCAACAACCCGTTCGGCGCCTGCCCGACCTGCGCGGGGCTCGGCGAACAGATGAAGATCGATCCCGGTCTGATCGTGCCGGACGAATCGCTGTCCCTAAACGAAGGCGCGATCAAGGCGCCAGGCTGGAAGAGCGGCACGAACAACGTTTTTTCCGATATGTACTATGAGGCGATCGCAAACCACTTCGGGTTTTCGCTGGACACGCCGTTTTGCGACATCCCCAAAGCCGGTCGCGACGCGCTTTTGTACGGCACCGGGGAAAAGATGGAGGTCCGCTACGAGCGCAGCTTCGGCGGCGGACACTTCCTCTCCACGTTCGAGGGCGTCGTGCCGAACATGGAGCGGCGCTACCGCGAATCGCAGAGCGACTGGGCAAAGGCGGACATCGAAAGCTATATGGCGCACATCCCCTGCCCCGACTGCAAGGGGCGGCGCTTAAAACCCGCGTCGCTTGCCGTCACCGTCGGCGGGAAGAACATCTCCGAGCTGTGCGGGATGAACGTCAAGCTCGCGCGCGCGTTCCTC
>CAJOKM010000103.1 GCA_905235205.1 uncultured Clostridia bacterium
TTGAAGGTCTGTTCTTCCCGATTCTGATGGTGATTCTGCTTGTTCTTTCGCTTGTGACGCCGCTGTTTGCCAAGAGCGAAGAGGGCCCCGGCAGCATGCATGCGCCGTGGGTTGCCGCGCTGCTGATCGCGATCGTCGTCGGCGCGCTTTGCCAGCGTTCGCGCCTGTGCATGGCGGGCGGCGTTCGTGACGTCGTGCTGTTCAAGGACTTCCATCTGATCTACGGCTTCCTTGCGATCATCGTTGCGGTCGTCTGCGGAAACGTGATCGTCAACGCCGTCAACGGTGTAACGCCGCTGTTCAGGTTTGCGATGGCGGATCAGCCGATCGCGCACACGGACGGCGTATTCAATTTCCTCGGTATGGCGCTGGTCGGATGGGGCAGCGTGCTGCTCGGCGGATGCCCGCTGCGTCAGCTCATCCTGGCAGGCGAGGGCAACAGCGATTCCGCAGTCACCGTGTTCGGCTTTATCGCGCATAACTTCGGTCTTGCGTCCAGCGCGAAGGGTATCGGCGAAGGTCCGGTTCTGTGGGTGCTGATCGCAGGCTTTGTGATTCTCGCGATTCTTTCGATCGTCAATACGAAAAGGAGGGCGTAACCATGGTAGATGCAAGAGGATTGAGCTGTCCGATGCCGGTTCTGCTGGTGCAGCGTGAAGTAAAAAAGAACGCGCCTTTAGAGCTTGAGGTCTTAGTGGACAACATGACCGCAGTCGGAAATATTACGCGGTTCGCTTCCGCCAGTCACTACACCGTGCAGACGGAGGAGATCGACGGCGAATACCGGATGACCCTGCGCAAATGAACTACGTCGCGACGTTCTACACGCATGCAGCGGCGCTGATGACCGACCGTGCCATGAAGAAACACGGAATCGCGTCGCGGCTTGCGCCGGTTCCGCGCGATCTCTCATCGAGCTGCGGAACGTGCGTGCGGTATCAGGCGGACGACCCCTGCTTCGAACTGCTCGACCGGGATGCGGAACAGGTCGCACAACAGACGGAGACCGGATATCGGATCATCCGGACATACGAATAAGCATCAAACCGGAGCGTAAACGGCTCCGGTTTTGGTATGGTTGCGCAAACCGTACGAATATGCTACAATAAACAAAAAGTCATTTTGAAACGAGGAACTATGGAACAGTACGGAACCATCGGCGTATTTGACAGCGGATTGGGCGGACTGACCGTCCTAAACGCGATCTGCGCCGCAAACGAAGGGTTATCGATCATCTATTTCGGCGATACGGCGCGCGTGCCGTACGGTCCGCGTACGCCCGATACCATTGCGCATTACGCAAGGCAGGACGTGCGGTTTCTGCTTTCTAAAAAGGTCGAAGCGATCGTTGTCGCCTGCGGCACGGTCAGCGCGATCGCGTTAAACTCCCTGCGTGATGAATTCGACGTACCGATCATCGGTGTAATCGAGCCCGCGTGCGACGCCGCTGCCAAGGTGACCGTGACGAATCACATCTGCGTCATCGGCACACATGCGACCGTCAACAGCCACGCATATTCCGACTATCTGAACGCGAACTATCCGCACTGCCGCGTGTCCGGCGTGGAGTGTCCGCTGTTCGTTCCGCTGATCGAGAACGGATTCCGTGAGGACGATCCGATCACGCAGCTCACGGTCGAGCGCTATCTGGCGCCGATCCGCGATACGGACGTCGATACGCTGATCCTCGGCTGCACGCATTATCCGTTTCTGATCGAAGCGATTAAGCGGGTGCTCCCGGGCATAACGCTGATCGATATCGGCGTTGCGCTTTCGGAAGCGCTGCAATTGACCGTTCCGATCAAGCGCACGCAGGACAAGAATACAGTCGAATACTGCTTCAGCGACCGGGAAACGGATTTCAAGCGGTTCGATTTCCAGCATTTAAAGAATCTCCCGAAAGGGCAGATCTTCGCGGTCAATATCGAAAAATACTGAGCATAGGAACCGACGTCCCCCAATATGCTGTACCAAAAGCGATTGGGGGATCTTTTTTTGCAGTACGTTGAAGATCGGATCTATGCGGAAGCAAGGTATATCGTCGAGCACCGCGCGACCGTGCGTGACGCGGCAAAAGCGCTCGCGGTCGGGAAAAGCACGGTGCATAAGGATGTGACGGAGCGCCTGCGCGGGATGAATCCGGGTTTGTTTCGGCGCGTGCGTGACGTTTTAAACGTCAACAAGGCGGAGCGGCACCTGCGCGGCGGTAAAGCGACGCACGATAAGTACGCGGCGCTGCGTCAGCGCGAAGGCGACGAGATCGCGGACAAATAAACGCGTGACGCGCCGCAGGCCTTGAGCGCCCGTGCACATTCGTAGACCGTCGCGCCGGTAGTAAAGACGTCGTCGATCAGCACGATCCGAAGTCCCTTGACACGCGGATCGGCTTTGAAACTGTTGCGGATATTGCGGTAACGTTCCGGCGCGTCAAGTGATTTCTGTTCGGCGGTCAAGCGCACTTTGTGCAGCAGCGCGGTCGAATACGGAATGCCGGTCGCATGACTTACGTATGCGCAGAGAAGCTCCGTATGGTTGAACCGACGAAGCCATTTCTTAAGCGGATGCATCGGAACCGGGACAAGCAGATCGGCGTTCCAGTCTTTGGGGACGGAGAGAAACTGCGCAAAGAACGGCGCGTAGTCCGTTTCACCGCTCTTTTTGAATCGGAGGATCGCCTGCGAAACGGAATCGGAGTACCGGATCCCGATCGCAATCCCGTCAAGCGGCGGCAGACAGATCGGTTCCGGAACATAACGGAGCGATTGACGGCACTCGTCACAGAGTCCGTCCTCGCCGAGAACGGCTTCCTCGTCACAGAGGAAGCACTGATACGGTCCGGGGAACAGCGTATCGGTCAGAAACCGCCCGCGTTCTTTCAGCTTATCCGAGAATCGCATATTCGCGCAGCCTCTGTTTGAGTCCGGTGTTGCGGACGTTTCTTTTCGCGTTTGAAACCATTCTTGCGATCGTATCGCTTCTGCCGATGCAATAGACAAGCTTCTTTGCGCGCGTGACGGCGGTGTACAGAAGATTACGCGTCAAAAGCGGCATGGGTCCGCCGGCAAGCGGGAGCAGGATCGTTTGAAATTCGCTGCCCTGGCTTTTATGAATGGTGATACAGTACGCCAGGTCCAGCTCTTCAAACTGCGCAAACGCGTACTCTGCGACGCGGCCGTCGTCGAACGCGATCACGGCGATCTTTTCCTGCGGATCGATCCGGAGAACCGTTCCGAGATCGCCGTTGAACACCCCGAGCCCTTCCTCAAAGCCGCCGCCGTTTATGCGGCGTTTCCATTCGATTTTATAGTTGTTGCGGATCTGCATGATCTTATCGCCTTCACGGAACAGGACCGCGCCGGACTGCCGTTCCGCTTTCATGGGGGAAGCCGGATTCAATACGTTCTGCAAAAGCTTGTTCAATTCCGCAACGCCGAGCGCGGAGGTCTTCATCGGAACAAGCACCTGCACGTCCATCAGCGGGTCCGTTGTCCCGAGCCGCGCGGTTTCTTCCCGGATCAACTGCACGAGCCGTTCGCGGATGCGGTCGATGTTCGGGATCTCTTCAAAGATGAAGTCAGAATCCTGTGCGTTGAGGATCGGCATTCTTCCGTGATTGATCAGGTGCGCGTTTTTCACGATCGCGGAGCGCTGCGCCTGACGGAAAATCTCGGTCAGGCGAAAGTACGGAAGCGTTTCGGATTCCAGCGCGTCCGAAAAGACGTTTCCGCAGCCGACCGGCGGAAGCTGATCCCGGTCGCCGACCAGAACAAGCCGCGTTCCCTTACCGAGCGCCTGTAAAAGCGCGTACATCAAAGGCGCGTCGACCATCGACATCTCGTCGACGATCACCATGTCCGCGAGGATCGGGTTGTCGCG
>CAJOKM010000104.1 GCA_905235205.1 uncultured Clostridia bacterium
TGCGGCGAACGTTATGGATTGCCTTCTTTGCACGCTGTAACCTCTAAACTGCTAACTTGCCGAAGGCAATCCTAACCGCGAAAGGTTCACCTTCGCTCACTCCCACTCGATCGTGCCGGTGGGCTTTGGAGTCAGATCGTACAGCACGCGGTTGACGCCCTTGACCTCATGCGTGATGCGCTCGGTGATCTTTGTAAGCAGTGCAAACGGCACGTCCTGGACCGTGGCGGTCATTGCGTCGCGGGTGTTGACGGCCCGAAGGATGACCGGCCATTCGTCGACGCGGCGGCCGTCCCGGACGCCGACGGACTTGAAGTCGGGAACGATCGTGAAATACTGCCAGACCTTTTGAGCAAGACCTGCGGCGGCAAACTCCTCACGGAGGATCGCGTCGGACTCTCTGACCGCTTCGAGCCGGTCGCGCGTGATCGCGCCGAGGCAGCGCACGCCGAGTCCCGGACCCGGGAACGGCTGGCGGTAGACCATGTTGTCCGGAAGTCCGAGCGCTTTGCCCACGACGCGCACCTCGTCCTTAAAGAGGATGCGGACGGGTTCGACCAGCTCAAACTTCAGATCCTCGGGCAGACCTCCGGCGTTGTGATGCGCCTTGATACCGTGCTCGCTTTCGAGGATGTCGGGCCAGATCGTGCCCTGCGCAAAGAAGGTGATGCCCTCGAGCTTTCTCGCTTCTTCCGCAAAGACCTCGATAAACTCGCCGCCGATGATCCTGCGCTTCGTTTCCGGGTCGGAAACGCCGGCAAGCTTGTCCAGAAAACGGTCCGTTGCGTCCACGTAGATCAGGTTGGCGTCCATTTCATCCTTGAATACGCGGATGACCTGCTCCGGTTCGCCCTTGCGCAGCAGCCCGTGATTGACGTGCACGCAGGTGAGCTGTTTTCCGATCGCCTTGATCAGAAGCGCGGCGACGACGGAAGAATCCACGCCGCCGGAAAGCGCCAGCAGGACCTTGTGATCGCCGACCTGTGCGCGGATATCCCTGATCTGCTCGGCAATGAACGCCTCCGCAAGCGCGGGCGTGGTGATACGTTCCATGGTTTCGGGTCTTGTTAAAACGGGCATATTTTTTCCTCCTATTTATTTAAACTTTCATCGGGGTACTGTGTGTACTTCTCGCCATGCGTCAATCGTCGGCGCGGAATACGATGTTGCCGGGCTCTGCATGCTCGATGATCGCCAGCGAATGCAGGTTCACGCCCTTTTCACGCAGACGGTCGCCGCCGCCCTGGAATCCTTTTTCGATCGCGCAGCCGATGCCGACAAGCTGAGCGCCCGCCTGCTCCACGATCTCGCAAAGTCCGCGCAGCGCTTCTCCGCGCGCAAGGAAATCATCCACGACCAGCACGCGCGTACCGGGTTTAATCCAGTCCTTTGCGACGAGCAGCGTGACTTTCTTTTTATAGGTGTAGGAGAAGATCTCGCTCGTAAACAGTCCGCCCTCGATGTTGTCGCTCTTCGCCTTCTTTGCGTAGACCATCGGCTTTCCGTAGCGCAGTGCGCAGATCGCGGTGAGCGCGATGCCGCTCGCCTCTGCGGTCAAAAGCATGTCCACGTCGTCGATGTTGAAGTACTTCTGAAACTCGTCCGCGATGTGCGACATCAGTTCGCAGTCCACGCGATGATTCAGAAAGCCGTCAACCTTGATGATGTCGCCCGGAAGCACCCTGCCCTCTTTGAGAATCCGATCCTTCAGCTCCTGCATAGTTCCCCTCCTCAAAATAAAAATTGCAGCAGATCGTCTCTGCTGCCCATATCGCAAGCGCGCGTGACCGTACACGCGTGCCTGATCTCCCAATAGTCGTGGCTGTGGCGCCGCGGTAGAAACGTCCGGGCCGTTTATCCGGACCTATATCGGCAGAAAGGTTCATCTGAATTTTGTTCTATTATACGGGATGCGGTCGAGAATTGCAAGGCAAAACCGTCGCTTTTTAAAAATATAAAACCCGAGCTGTCCGTTTGCGGCGAATCGTGTATCACCGTAAGTGATTGGTAGCGCAGCAGAGGCGTCGCGAGGGCGCTTGCAACCGAGCAGCCGAAGCAAGCGGGATCACTTACGGAAAGGAGCCGCAGCAAAGAGAGTGAGCGGTGACGCTTCAGAAAAGCAACACGCCGGTTTTCAAGTACAAAAGCGCCACCGCGAACAATTCGATGCTCGCGGCGACATGCTTGACTTTTCGGGTGCGAAATGCTACAATGCGGCATCCCCGAATCACAGGAAAGGAGCGATCGCCTTGATCAAAGCCGAAGCGCTTGACGCATACCGCGCCGCACGGAAAAAAGGACTCAAAACATACCGCGACGACGTCGATCACGGACGGTATCCGTATGTACAGGCGCTGGACGAATGCCTGGACGGACACGCCGTTTTAGGGCGCATCGAGCTCGGCGTCTGCACCGTTCCGATCGAACGCATCGTCGGCACCGTGAACGCCGGAAGACGCACCGCGTTCGCTTCCGATTTCATGCCGCTGCTGGAGCCGGACACCGAGTTCGGCGCAAAGTGGATCGCGCTGTGCGATGCGCATCTGTCCGACGAAGGCATCCATGATCCGATCCGCTGTTTTGAGTACTACGGCGATTTTTATGTGCAGGAGGGCAACAAGCGTCTGTCCGTGCTGAAGCACTTCGGCGCGACGGACGTCGCGTGCTCGGTGCTGCGCATCGTGCCGCCGGAGTCGGACGATCCGAAAACGCGGCTGTACTATGAATTCCTTTCGTTCTACCACTTGAGCAAATCATATGCGATCACGTTTCAAAAGCCCGGACGCTATCGGAAGCTGATCGCCGCGCTCGGGTATGAGCCGGACGCGGTCTGGACCGACGCGCAGCGGCAGCACGTTCTGTCCGGATTCACGCTGTTTTCAAACGCGGCGGCGCATGCGAAGCTTCCGGACGGCGTAACCGTTTCGGACGCGTTTTTGAACTGGCTCTCCGCCTACACGCTCGACGATCTGAAAACGCTGTCCTCCGAACAGCTGGCGCTTTCGATCAGCGCAAGCGCGGCAACCGTCGGCGCGGACGTGTCGGTCGCGACCGAAGCGGCGCCGCCGTCCAAGGGCGTTCTTGCAAAGCTCTACGACGCGATGTTTTTGCCGACGCACCTGCACGCGGCGTTCCTCCACGAATAT
>CAJOKM010000105.1 GCA_905235205.1 uncultured Clostridia bacterium
GATCCACACCTATCTGTCCGCCAACGTCACGATCGACGAGAGCGGAATGTGGACCGGCACCGCAGGACTCGATCAGTATCGTGTGCAAAACGTCAAGGTTCTGAACCAGACGACCGGCGAATACGAACCGCTCGACCTGACCAAGACCTATAAGCTCGCTTCGCACAACTATATGCTGAAGAGCCAGGGCGACGGCATGGCGATGTTCGGCGAGAAGAACATCACGGTCCTCCAGGATGAGGTCATGCTGGACAACAAGGTCCTGATCAACTACATTCAGTCCATGCCCGCCAAGGACGTCACATTGGAGAACGGCACGACCAAGCACTATGATCACGTCGTGGACGGCTACGCGGATCCGAAGGGCGAAGGCCGTATCACGATCCTCGACAAAGCAGTGGCGACCGGCGACACGATCGTTCTGTTCACGAACGACGTACACTGCGGCATCGAGGAAGGCTGGGGCTATGCGGGCCTTGCGGACCTCAAGAAGACGCTCGAAGCGCAGGGCAACGAGGTCCTGCTCGTCGATGCGGGCGACCACATCCAGGGCGGTCCGGTCGGCACGCTCTCCGAGGGTGAATACATCATCGACATCATGAACTTCGTCGGCTATGACGTCGCGATCCCCGGCAACCATGAGTTCGACTACGGCATGGATCGGTTCCTTTACCTGAAGGATTACGCAGACTATCCGTATGTGTCCGCGAACTTCATGAACTACGAAAACGATCAGCCCACCACGCCGGTGCTCGACGCGTACAAGATGATCGAGGCGAACGGCAAGAAGATCGCGTTCGTCGGTCTCTCGACCCCCGAAACATTTACCAAGTCCACCCCCACCTATTTCCAGGATGCCGAGGGCAACTATATCTACGGCTTCTGTCAGGATACAACCGGTGAAGGCGTTTATACCGCGGCGCAGAATGCGATCGACGCAGCGACGGCCGCCGGCGCGGATTACGTCATTCTCGTCGGGCACATGGGCATTGACGAGCAGTCCAGCCCGTGGAGGTCCACGGAGGTGATCGCAAACATCACCGGCGCGGACGCGTTTATCGACGGTCACAGCCATTCCACGATCGACACGGAAGTAGCCGACAAGGACGGCAACCTCGTGCTCCACGGTCAGACCGGCACGAAGCTCGAAAACATCGGAGACGGCACGCTCGAGATGGAGCTGCTTCCCGCTTCCGAGAAGGTCAAGGACGATGCCGAAACCAAGGCGTATATCGACAGCATCAAGGCGGAGTACGACGAACTGCTGCAGGAGGTCGTCGCGTACACCGAAAACCCGCTGACCATCAATGATCCGGATACCGGCGCACGCGCGGTTCGCAGAGCGGAAACCAACCTGGGCGACCTGTGCGCGGACGCGTACCGGACGCTGCTCGGCGCGGACGTCGCGTTTGTCAACGGCGGCGGTGTGCGCGCGAATATTCCGGTAGGCGAGATCACTTACGAGAACATCCTCAACGTCCATCCGTTCGGCAACGCTGCAGTGCTCGCAGAGGTCACCGGTCAACAGATCCTCGATGCGCTTGAAATGGGCGCGCGCGTCTGCCCGGGCGAGAATGGCGGCTTCCTGCAGGTGGCCGGCCTCACCTATGAGATCAACGTAAACGCTCCGGCGAACATTACGCTCGACGACAAAGATATGTGGACCGGTCCTGCCGGTATCCCCTACCGCGTCCGCAACGTAATGGTCCTCAACAGGGAGACCAACGCGTACGAGCCGCTGGATCTCGAAAAGACCTACACGCTCGCCTCTCACAACTACATGCTGAAGAGCCAGGGCGACGGCATGGCGATGTTCGGCGAGAAGAACATCACGGTTCTCCAGGATGAGGTCATGCTGGACAACAAGGTCCTGATCAACTACATCCAGTCCATGCCCGGCAAGGACGTCACCCTGCCCGACGGCACGGTCAAGCATTATGACCATGTCGTGTCCGCTTACGCGGATCCGAAGGGCGAAGGCCGCATCAAGGTCTATGCGCTTGACGGCGTCATCTACGGCGAAGACGTCGACGCAGGCGAAGTCGCCGCCATTCGCAACGGGAAGATCGTGTACCGCTACGACATCAAGGTCAAGGATATTCCCGCGGCGCGCGAAGTCGTAAGCCTGCAGGCGTTCGTGCAGTTCGACAAGACCGCTCTGAAGTTCCTCGAAGCGGAATCCGCGCTGTCCGGCAACACAGGCATCAACGCAACCGCCGACGGCAAACTGCTGTTCGGTTGGACGAGCGACGGCGCAGGCATCACGCTTGCCGACGAACAGGTCGTTGTGTCCCTGTACTTCGAAGCGGCCAAAGCGATTCCCGCAGGAACGAAACTCGACATCACATTCACAACCGACACGCATGACAACCCGAGCGGATTCGGCTATGCGGACGGCACGAACGTCGTGGAAGCGGAGCATGTGGATACCGAAGACGGCAGCATCACCTTCGGCGCGATCCTGCTCGGCGACGCGAACTGCGACGGCAGGATCACCTCCGCGGACGCCGCGGCAACGCTCCGCTCCGTCGTCGGACTGACCGCGCTGAAACCGCAGGGCGTGCTGAATGCGGACGTCAACGGCGACAAGAAGATCACGGCGGAAGACGCGGCCATCATCCTGCGCTACGTCGTCAATCTGATCAAAACCTTCCCCGCCGCGTAACACACGAAACAGTACAACAAAGGGATCGTCGAAAGACGATCCCTTTGCTTATAAAAACTGTAGACTCAGAATGATTTCATTCGCTCGTTCAGGCGCTGATACACGGGGCGCATCCAAGGCTCCGAGCAGGCGGCGATCGCCGCATCCGGCGTAAACCATTGAACCGCGCTGTTCTCATCCGCTTTGATCCGAAGCGGCGCCGAATCATCCGCGATCAGCAGATAGGTCCCGTTGAGATGCAGATGCGCCGGTACGAATACGCCGCGCCGGATATGCGGATTGACCGTCAGCGTCTCGATCGACAGCAGCCGGTCCGACGCGGCGCGCACCGAGCTGAGACCGGTCTCCTCCGCCGCCTCGCGCAGCGCAACGGAAAGCAGGTCATGCTCACCGTCCGCATGCCCGCCGGTCCATGCCCAGGAGTCGTAGATCTTATGATAGATCATCAGCACACGATCGCGCGATTCGTTTGTGATCCATGCCGACGCCGTCACATGGCACAAAAGATTGCTGCGCTCGTATACGTCCGAAAACCGCGCAAGGCAATCGAGCATGACCGCCTGATCGGCGCGTTCCTGCGCGTCGCGCGGTCTGTATTGCTGCAATGCGTCCAAAAAATCCATGTCCCAAGTATAGCACGACTCCCCCTTGCCTTGCAAGCGTCCTTTGGTGTATACTGGAAAAAACGGCTCGGAGGCGCGTATGGTACATATCGGAAACGACTGGGATGCACTCTTGAAGGACTACTTTGATTCGGAAGCCTATCAGACGCTGCGCCGGTTTCTCTTTGACGAATACCGCTCTCATACAGTCTATCCCGATATGCACGATATCTTTAACGCGCTGAAATATACGTCCTACGAAAACGCGCGCGTTGTGATCCTCGGGCAGGACCCGTATCACGGTCCCGGACAGGCGCACGGGCTCTGCTTCTCCGTGAAAAAAGGCGTGGAACCGCCGCCTTCGCTGAAGAACATCTATCAGGAACTCATTGACGACGTGGGCATTCCAAGACCCGACCACGGCGAGCTGACCTGCTGGGCAAAGCAGGGCGTGCTGCTGCTGAACACGGTCCTCACCGTGCGCGCGCATCAGCCGAACTCGCACAAGGGACACGGCTGGGAGGCGTTTACCGACCGCGTGATCGAACTGCTCGATCAAAAGGATACGCCGGTCGTGTTTTTGCTGTGGGGCGCGAACGCGCGCAATAAAGCAAGAATCGTCACAAACCCGCGGCATCTGAAGCTCGAAGCGCCGCATCCAAGTCCGCTCTCCGCCTACAATGGATTCTTCGGCTGCCGACATTTCTCCAGGGCGAACGCGCGCCTGATCGAAACCGGACAGGCTCCGATCGACTGGCGTGTGGAATAAAAAACGCGAAATTTTAAAAAAATCATTGACAAACCCGTCAAGATTCGGTATTATATGGTTTGCGTGCTCGGTTCGTCTAGTGGCCTAGGACACCGCCCTCTCACGGCGGTAACACGGGTTCGACTCCCGTACCGGGTACCAAAAGTCTCTTTTGTCTACCGACAAAAGAGACTTTTTCAACGAAATCCGTCCTTGCGGACGGGTGAGATCCGACTGTCGCGGATGAAATCGCCTTCGGCGGTGAAATCCCGCTTCGCGGGATGAAGGACGGATTTCATTTCACCCGAGGACGAAGTCCGAGGATTTCATCGGCGATACCGGTCGCTGATTTCACCGTGAGCCAAGCGAACGATTTCACAGTTGAAGATAAGACGTGACCGCATCTGTCCGGATCGGCGAGCCGCCCGACTTCCTGCTGTCAAGAATAAGCCCGAACGATTGAACGGCTTTTTGAAAAACAGTTGGTATCGTTGAAAAGTCGTGCTATAATGGGGCTATGAAGAAGAATTTGAAACAAGCTCTTTCGCTGCTGCTGACGCTGCTGCTGCTCGCGTCGCTGGTTGCGTGCGCGATCACGCCCGATCCGGTGCCGGAATCGGACGTGGTTGACTTTCCGGTCTACACGCTCGAACCGACCGACCCGGCAACGGCAGAACCGCTCCCCGATACGCCCATCGATACGGACGTGCCGACCGAACAACCGACGGACGAACCGACCTCGGCGCCGACCGAACAACCGACGGACGAACCGACCTCAGCGCCGACCGACACGCCGTGTCCGGTCTCGGAGGACGGACAGTACGACTCGAAGGACGAAGTCGCGCTGTATATCCATTTATTCGGGCATCTGCCCTCGAACTACATTACCAAGTCGCAGGCGCAGGCGCTCGGCTGGGAAGGTGGTTCGCTCGAGCCGTACGCGCCCGGCTGCTCAATCGGCGGAAGCCGTTTCGGCAACTATGAGGAGCTCTTGCCGAAAGCGAAAGGCCGTACCTACACCGAATGCGACATCGACACCCGCGGCGCAAGGAGTCGCGGTGCAAAGCGCATTGTGTTCAGCAACGACGGCCTGATTTACTACACGGACGACCACTACGCGACATTTACGCTTTTATACGGGGAGGATTGAGATGGAGCTGATTCTTGTAGACGGCGCGCGCATGACTTCCATCGAGCAGGCGCATCTGTATCTCGAACGCACGCTGCGGCTTCCGCCGCATTACGGGCGCAATCTCGACGCGCTGTATGATTGTCTGACCGACTTTCCAAGCAGCGTATACCTGATTCTGATCAACGGCAAGCAGATGGATGAAGCCTTAGGCGAATACGCCGTCCGGCTGCGCCGTGTGTTTCTGGATGCGTCCAATACCCCCTATTCGTTCCACTTTATCGAGAATCCGACGTAATGCAAAAGCCGCCCCGTTCGGGCGGCTTTTGCGTCTCAAAAAAAACTTTGACAAGCTGAAGGCTGCCGGGAAGGGTGGCAGAATTCGCGTTCTTCGCGATGGAGCTATACTACAGTATGCGACTGAGCGAAAACGCGGAAAGTTTGCGGCGAAAGTATGAAAAGAAAAGGCGTTCTTCGCCTTTTCCTCCGATAAGTATTCTGATTTGGTATTCTCGCCGCAAACGGTCTGACCCCTTCTTCGACAGCCTAAGCCGCCCCGTTCGGGCGGCTTTCCGTTTTCTGTTCCGTTAGTCCTGATAGTACAGATTGTCAAAGTACGAGTCGACCGCGACGCCGTTGATCTTATAGGTGAATCCGTCGTCGCAGGTGAATGTGATCAGCGCGGTCTTGCCGGACAGCGAACGTACCTCCGCCGCGTCGCCCGTTTCCCGGAAGCGCAGCAGATAGATCAGATCGCCCTGCTTCAGCACGTCGTTCTGCCCGTCGACCGTGCAGGGCAGATCGCGCATCAGCTCCATCAAAAAGCCGCTCTCGATCAGCGATTCCCGATCGGCGTCGATCTCCGCGTCGGTGAGCACGTCCGAAACGAACAGCCACTCCGTATCCGGCACGAGATCGTCGCCGTGATAGGTGCGGTCGCCGTACTGCGTTCCAAGCATCTCGCCGCGTTCGGAGAACCAGACCGTTTTGTTGTCGTCCATCCAGCAATAGCACTTCATTGTCTTGCCGACCGTGAGCGCGCCGTTTTCGATGTGCAGCTCAACGGTGGAATACTCGCCTTCCCACGCGTCGACCACGACCAGAAGATTCAGCCGCGGGCTCTCGGGATCGAGATCGGTGATGATCGCGGTGTCGAGCGTCGCGACCTCCTCGAGCGTGACGCTGCGCGTGCCGGCGTGTACCTCGCAGGTGCGGTTCTCGCGGTCGAGCTTGAAGCCGATCTCCTCGGGCGTGCCGTTGCGGTCGAAGTCGTAATCGAACATCTTCGCCGCGTCCGCTTCGTACCCGACCTCGTCAAACGTGTAATACTCCAGCGGCAGATCGGAGGTATCGGTCATGATAAACGGTTCGTCGGTCCCGGCTTCTGCGGTGTTTGCCGGATCATCGGTGTTCACCGAAACGGAAACCTCCTCGCCGCCGGGCGCCGGCGTCCCTTCCGCGGTATCCTGACCTGCCTGATTGCAGGCGATACAAAGCACCATTGCGATGCTTAATACGATCAAAAGCGTTTTTTTCATATCAGCGGCACATTCAGTATATCACATTCGCGCCTTTCCTGTAAAGCGCCGTTCGTTTTTTATCAATCGGCATACAAAATGTTGTCAAAACATTCGTGCTGCACGATGCCGTCGATCAGATAGTATCCGTATTCGTCCATCGTAAATGCAATCGTCGCGGTCACGCCGTCCGGCATACGTACTTCGGCAAGCATCTGCGTCGGATTAAAGCGGGTCATATAGATATAACTGTCCTTTGCGATCCTATCGGCCTTTCCGTTGATTGTGCAGGGGATCTCTCGCACGGCATGCAGCAATTGGTTGAACTCGATTAGGTCTTCGCGCTCATTGATCAGTTCTTCCTCAGTCGGATACCGGCAATCGTACCATTCGGAATCGGGCTGCAGCGTTTCGCCTACGCAACCGCAGAAGCCAAATCGCGTACCGAGCAGATCGGTGCGCTCGGACATCATCAGTCGACCGTCGTCTCCGATCCATGTGCTCCCGTCGGTCGCGCCTATGACCGCCTTGCCGTTTTCAAGATGAACCTCGGTCGTCATATAATCGTCCGAACACCAATCATAATTGATCAGCAGATTGATCCACGGCGTTGCTGGATCGAGATCGATCAGGATGACGTCATAAAACACCATACACGAATCAATCACAACACTCTCGTCGCCAATCAGAATCGTTGCGGTTTCATCTTCACGATCCATACGGAACGAGATGCGCTCCTCTTTTCCGTCGCCGTCGATATCGCAGCGGAACATCTCCGCCTCAAAAACCCCTTTTTCGATCTCTTCCCATACATCATAGACCTTCGGCAGATCGGACGTGTCTCTCGTCGGTTCGGGCGCATCGGTGGATTCGGGTGCGTCGGTCGGATCCGGTGCATCGGTGGGATCCGGTGCATCGGTGGGATCCGGCACGGTGGCGTCTTGCGTCGGGACAGCAGATTCCGTCGCCTGCGCGATCGGTTCAGGCGTTGATTCGGGAAGCTGCGGGTAGATTTGAATACATGCGACGCAAAGTGTCAGCACTGCGCAAAGCAGAAACAGGATCGTACGTTTCATAGGCACCTCCTCCGTTTGATGCGTTCAGTATACCATGGCGCGATCCGAATTGCAAATCGGAACTGCGTTCCGGTTTATCGGACAGGTCGTGGGTTATTCTGGGATCAGAAAAAGG
>CAJOKM010000106.1 GCA_905235205.1 uncultured Clostridia bacterium
GGTGCGGGAACGGCTGAAGCTGCTCACGATCGATCACATCGACTTTATCGAGGCGCAGCTCGACGAACACGGCGGAGAGATCACGCACGGCGAACGCTATCTGATGAGCTGTATCTATAACGCGCCGGTGGACGTCCTTGTAAACACGTCCGGCGCGGGAGAAAAACTTTTTTGAAAACTATGGCAAATGCGCCCGAAGTGTGGTACTATGATCGGGAAATCTACGTTTGGAGGCATTTATGGAACGGACTACGGCATGGAACCTGTACAACAAGACCGAGCTTAGAAAGCTCGAAGCGGTTTCGAAGGAATACCGCGCCTTTCTGGATGCGGGCAAGACCGAGCGCGAATGCGTGACCGGAGCGATCGCGCGCGCAAAGGAAGCGGGATACCGCGACCTCAAGGAGATCATCAAAAGCAACGGCAAGCTCAAAGCGGGCGACCGCGTGTATGCGGACTGCATGGGCAAGGCGATCATGCTGTTCATCGTGGGCAAGCAGCCGATGGAGCAGGGCTTCAACATCATCGGCGCGCACATTGATTCGCCGCGCATGGACCTGAAGCAGAATCCGCTGTATGAGGATTCGGGCCTTGCGTATCTCGACACGCATTACTACGGCGGCATCAAGAAGTATCAGTGGGTCACGATCCCGCTCGCGCTGCACGGCGTGGTTGCGAAAAAGGACGGCACGCTTGTGAACATTGTGATCGGCGAGGATGAGAATGATCCGGTCGTCGGCATTTCCGATCTTCTGATCCATCTCTCGGCGGATCAGATGCAGAAAAAGGCGTCGGTCGCCATCGAAGGCGAGGAGCTGAACGTGATCATCGGCGGCATGCCCTTAAAGGACGAGGAGAAGGAACCTGTCAAGGCGAACATGCTGAAGATCCTCAAGGAGAAATACGACATCGAGGAGGAGGACTTCCTCTCTGCGGAGATCGAGGTCGTTCCGGCAGGCAAGTGCCGCGAGATGGGTCTCGACCGCAGCATGATCATCGGCTACGGGCATGACGACCGCGTCTGCGCGTTTGCGCAGATCAAGGCGATGCTCGACGTGAAAACGACGCCGGATTCCACCTGCTGCTGCATCCTTGCCGACAAGGAGGAGATCGGGTCCGTCGGCGCGACCGGCATGCACGCGAAATACTTCGAGAACACCGTCGCGGAGCTGATGAACCTTCTCGGCGACTATTCCGAACTCAAGCTTCGGCGCGCGCTCACCAACGCGCATATGCTCTCCTGCGACGTCAGCGCGGGCTTCGATCCGAACTTCGCGGGCGTGTTTGAAAAGAAGAACAGCGCGTTCTTGGGCAACGGCGTCTGCTTCAACAAGTACACCGGCGCGCGCGGCAAGAGCGGTTCGAACGACGCGAACGCCGAATATATGGCGAAGCTTCGTAAGCTCATGGACGACGCAAAAGTGCGTTACCAGACCGCGGAGCTCGGCAAGGTCGACGCAGGCGGCGGCGGAACGATCGCGTACATCTGTGCCGAATACGGCATGGAAGTCATCGACAGCGGCGTTGCGGTGCTGTCCATGCATGCGCCCTGGGAGATCATCTCGAAGGCCGACCTCTACGAAGCGTTCAAGGCGTATCGCGCGTTCCTGTTGAACGCGAAGTAAGACGTTTCGATCGTTTTGTTTGCCGGGGACCCGCTCCCCGGCTTTTTTGCGCGGTGGACAAGCGCGCAAAACTGTGGTAGAATGATAACGTGAAAAATTGTGTAATAAAACGAATCACCGTCCTTTCGGCGCTGTTGCTTGCGGTCCTGTTTCTGACGGCGTGTTTCAAAACGCCTTCGCAGGCGATCGAAGACACGCCGGAGCCGGTCGTTTCGACCCCGGTTCCTACGCCCGCGACGGTCTCGGTGGACGTAACGGTCGAGGAAACGGAGCGTCCGATCGAGACGCCTTTGCCGACGCCCGCGCCGACCGATACGCCGGTCCCGAACCCGTACGCGGGAACGTGGACGGTCTTAAACCGTCCGTTTTCGCTGACGCTGCGTTTGGACGGCACGTACGAAGCGCGCTACAGGGATCAGACGCTTGAGGGCAGCTACCTGTTCGACGAAGGCGAAGTGACGCTGGAACGGTCCGGCGAGGACCCCGTTTCGCTTCCGTACGCGGCAGACGCGGATCTGCTGCGCTATCTTGAGGTCGATCTGATCCGCAGCGAGATGATCGCAGAAACGGACGCGTCGAGCGTTCCGGTCTCGTTCGAGCACCAAAACGACGCGGTGCGCGTGCGCGTGCGCGGCGCGGTGGTGGAGGCGGAACTGAAAACAGGCGCGGCGCAGCAGTACTGTTTCACCGCACAGGGCTGTACGCCGAAGGAGGACGGACGCGACTGGTTCGACGTTTCCGATTCGGGCGAGCCGCAAAGTCTCTTCAAAGTCTTTAAGTATGACGGCGCGTACACGCTTTGGATCAAGGACGCGAACGGAACGCTGCTTCCGTCGATCGACCTTACCGTTACGTCCGGCTACACCTACCCGATCGACACGCCGAATATCGAGCCCGCGCGCATTCCGATCGAGCATCTTCTAAAGGACTACGCCACGTCGCTGGAGGAGCTGAACCGTGCCATCGCGACGGACGCCGCCGCGGCGGGCCTGTATACCCGCGCAGGCGCGGTGAGCGCAGGCGTGTCGCTGATCTCGCGCATGGCGAAGAACGGCTACGCGATCCCGTATCAGGGCAGCGGAACCTATCACGCGGGACGCGAGTGGGGTGCAAACCCGAACTGGGGCATGAAGGTGCGCGGCACGGAGAAAACCTACGTCGGCATGCACGACGCGGCGAGCATCATCTGGGCGTACAAGCAGGCGGGGCTGAACCTGTTTGCGCTCGGCAGCAGCGTGTCGATCGCGTCGCTCGGCGAGCGCGAGCGCAAAAATGACAACAGGATCGACTATGACCGCGCCGAGTCGGGGGACCTGATCAAGAACGGACGGCATTACATGATGGTCATCGACCGGCTCGACCGAAACGCCGACGGCGTCCGGCGGGGCTTCGTTTTGAAATAAATTTTCGATCAGCTCCGGAAGAGCGAGC
>CAJOKM010000107.1 GCA_905235205.1 uncultured Clostridia bacterium
AGCGTCGTCTTGCCATGGTCTACGTGTCCGATCGTGCCGATGTTTACATGCGGCTTGGTACGTTCGAATTTTGCTTTTGCCATTGTAGTTCTCCTTATAAAAATGTTTTTGATTTTTACCCGACTGCAATGGCAGCGGGCCGACCGTTATCATGTCGGTGCTTGCCGAAGCCTGCGCCTCGACTTGTGGAGCGGGTGGCGGGAATCGAACCCGTATAGCCGGCTTGGGAAGCCGGTGCTCTGCCACTGAGCTACACCCGCATGCCTCCATGATAACGTCACCATTTTACTTGCTTTTTGCAAAAATGTCAACGGATAAAAACGGCAAACCATCGTCTTTTTCGCATAAACTCTACCATGAAGCGTTCATTGACTCTGCTGCTGTCCTTTTTCCTTCTCAGCTGCGGCGCGCCCCAAGCGCCGTGCACGCCGTTTTCGCTCGACGCCGTGCCGCCGAAGTACTTCGTGGTGCTCGATTACGGGCACGGCGGGTTCGATCGCGGGGCAAGCGGCGTCGATACGGGCGTTGCGGAATCCGATCTGAACCTTTTGATCGGCGAGTGCGTCGCGCGCGCGCTCGAGGACCGCGACTGCTATGTGCTGCGCACCCGCACAAGCGCGGACGCGCTTGCCGACACGAAGCGCGACGACATGGCAAAGCGCGGCGCGATCCTGTGCACCGAGGGCGCGGACTGCACGGTTTCGATTCACATGAACAAGTTCTCTGACCGCTCCGTCAAGGGTCCGATGTGTTATTATCAGGCGGGCGCGGCGGAGGGACAGGCGCTTGCGCAAAGTGTGATGGACGCGCTCTGCAGCTCGCTTGACCGTTCCGCGCGGCTAAGTAACCCCGGCGATAATTATGTGACGCGCATCCCGACTGCGCCGTCGGTGCTGGTCGAGTGCGGATTTTTGAGCAATCCGGAGGAGGAGCGGCTTTTGCAGGAGCCTTCTTACCAGCAGCGGATAGCGGATGCCGTTGCCGAGGGCGTTTTGACATTTTTGCAACAAAAAGAAGGTCCCTCTGTCACAGAGGAACCTTCGAAATAAACGGTTATTACCCGATAGATTCTTTGAACCCCATGTACGGACGCAAAGGCGCAGGAATGCGGATCGTGCCGTCCGCGTTCAGGTTGTTTTCGAAAAACGCGATCAGCATGCGCGGCGGGGCGACGACCGTGTTGTTCAGCGTGTGCGCGAAGTAGTTGCCCTTCTCCTTGTTCTTGACGCGGATGCCGAGCCGGCGCGCCTGCGCGTCGCCGAGGTTCGAGCAGCTGCCGACCTCGAAGTATTTCTGCTGCCGCGGCGACCACGCCTCGACGTCGCAGCTCTTCACCTTGAGGTCCGCGAGATCGCCCGAGCAGCACTCGAGCGTGCGCACCGGAATGTCGAGCGAGCGGAAGAAATCGACGGAGTTCTTCCAAAGCTCGTTGTAGAGCGTCATGCTGTCCTCGGGCTTGCAGACGACGATCATCTCCTGCTTTTCGAACTGGTGGATGCGGTACACGCCGCGCTCCTCTATCCCATGCGCGCCGACCTCCTTGCGGAAGCAGGGCGAATAGCTCGTGAGCCGAAGAGGCAGTTTGTCCTCGTCCTGGAACGTGTTCATAAAGCGCCCGATCATGCTGTGCTCCGAGGTGCCGATCAGGTACAGGTCCTCACCCTCGATCTTGTACATCATGTTCTCCATCTCGGCAAAGCTCATGACCCCGTCGACGACCGCGGACCGGATCATAAACGGCGGCACGACGTAGGTAAAGCCGCGGTCGATCATAAAATCGCGCGCGTAGCTAAGAATCGCGCTGTGCAGCCGCGCGACGTCGCCCATCAGATAATAGAAGCCGTTTCCGCTCGTCTTGCGCGCGGAATCGAGGTCGATGCCCGAAAGCCGTTCCATAATGTCCACGTGGTAGGGAATTTCGAAGGCTGGCACGACCGGTTCGCCGAAGCGCTCGATCTCGACGTTTTCGGAATCGTCCTTTCCGATCGGGACCGACGGATCGATGATGTTCGGAATCACCAGCATGCGTTTTCTGATCTCGGCTTCGAGCTCGGTCTCGCGCACCTCAAGCTCCGCCATCTCCTTTGCCATCGCGCCGACCTGCGCTTTCGCTTCCTCCGCCTTGTCGCGTTCGCCGTGCGCCATCATCACGCCGATGGATTTTGAGATGACGTTTCGCTGATTGCGCAGATAGTCGCCGCGCACGTGCGCTTCGCGGTATTCCTTATCGAGCGCAAGCACTTCGTCGACGAGGACGAGCTTTTCATTCTGAAACTTCTTTTTGATATTCTCTTTGACGAGATCCGGGTTCGACCGGACGAGCTTGATATCGAGCATATTACATCCTTTCGGGGGCAACTAGCCCCAAGAGATTCAGTCCGTTTTTGAGCGTCTGCCGCGTGGCGTCCGTGAGCGCGAGACGCGCGGCTTTCAGCGCGGGATCGTCCGCCATGATGCGCTGTTCGTAATAGAAGCGGTTGAACGCGTTGCTTATCTGCATGATCGCGCGCGCCACCACGTACGGTTCATACTTGTCCGCCGCGCCTTTGACGGCTTCGGGGAACGCCGCGATCGCTTTTAAGAGCGCAACGCTCTCGGGATCGGAGAGAAGCGACGCGTCGAAGGCTTGTTCGCGGCTGCCCGCCCTGCGCAGCACCGAGCAGGCGCGCGCGTGCGTGTACTGCACGTACGGCGCGGTCTCTCCGTCGAAGTTTAAGACCTTGTCCCAGGAGAACGAAACGTCCTTGATGCGGTTGTTGTACAGCACCGACCACAGGATCGCGCCGACGCCGACCGCTTCCGCCGCGCCGCGCTTGTCCTCGAGGTCCGGACTCTTTTCGCAAATGATCTCGTACGTTTTTTCGACCGCCGCGTCCAAAACGTCGTCGAGATACAAAACCTTGCCCTCGCGCGTGTGGAACGAACCGCCCTCCATAGAGACCATGCCGAAGTTCACGTGCACGCAGTCCTTCACCCAGTCGCGGCCCATGAGTTCGAGCACCTTGAAGAACTGCCGAAAGTGCAGGTCCTGCTG
>CAJOKM010000108.1 GCA_905235205.1 uncultured Clostridia bacterium
AGATGCTGAATATCTGGCGTGAGAATGTGCCGGACGCGACATACGTCAACCTGTACGGGCCGACGGAGATCACGTGCAACTGCATGTACTACGTCGTCGACCGCGCGTTCGGCCCCACCGAAGCGCTTCCGCTCGGCGTTCCGTTTGAGAACGAAGACGTGATGGTGCTGACCGAGGACAACCGTCCGGTTCGCCCGGGCGAGACCGGCGAGATCTGCGTGCGCGGCACCTGTCTTGCTCTCGGGTACTACAACAATCCCGAGCGTACCGCGGCGGCGTTCGTACAGAACCCGCTGAACACGGCATATCCGGAACGGATCTACCGGACCGGAGACCTTGCAAAGCTGAACGAGGACGGAACGCTCGTTTTCGCGGCGCGCAAGGATTTCCAGATCAAGCACATGGGACATCGCATCGAACTGGAAGAGATCGAAGCGCACATCGGCGCCGTCGACGGCGTCAGGCGCACGTGCTGCCTGTTCGACACGAACCGCAACAAGATCGTCGCGTGCTTTTCCGGCGAAGCGACCAAGGAAGAGATCATCGAGACGCTCAAAAAGAAACTGCCGAAGTACATGATCCCGAACATCTTTATGCAGATGGAACGTCTGCCGCTGACCAAGAACGGAAAGATCGACCGCAAGGCGATCCGCGAGGCGTACGACAACAAATGACGGTCGAACTGAAAACCGAAGAACAGTATAAAGAGATCGGCAGGACGCAGAAGGAACGCTGCGGCAAGCTCGTTTCCAACTGTCTGCTCCCCGGAAGGACGGTCCGCGACGCGCTTGCACGCGGGCGGGTGTTTTTCCGCGAGCTGCCCGACGGATTTGCGCTGTACGGCGCGGAAGGCGAGGATGCTCCGTTCCTGCAGCTGTACTACTTTCTGAAGCCCGGCGCGGAGATGACGGGGCTCATGACCGACCGCCCCGTGCTTCTGGAGGAGCCCGATGCGAACGACCGCCGCGCGGCGTATCTTTCGGAACTGGAACCGAAGCTCGCGCGCGCCGGGTTCACGACGATCGCAAAGAACATTCTGGTGGAGATCGCCCCGGAGTCGATCGCGGCAAACGACGACCGGTATGCCTCGCTGCTGGAATCGTACCGGAAAAAGGGATACCGCATCGCCGTCGATCCGAAGGGTCGACCGCTCGAAGAAGCGCATGCGCTGTGGCGCGCGCATCTGAAACCGACCGACCTCCCGCCGGGACACTTTGACGCGGACGCAAAAGACGCGCATCTGGTGTGCATTCTGGACGGATCCGGTTCGGTCTCGGGCGTAAACCGCTGGGAGCTGAGGGACGGCGTCTGCGAAATCCGCCACACCGTCACAAGGCCGGACTGTCTCAGGCAGGGCATCGGATCGTTCCTGATCCTGTACGCCTTGAAGGACGCCGCGGAAAACGGCATGCGCAGCGCGTTCACCTACATCGACGAACACAACGTGCGCTCGCTTGCCATGTACGAAAAAATCGGTTTTCAAAGAACCGAAAAAACCTGTCGGCAGTATCTGTTGCCTGCCGAAGAATAACATGACCCTCTGGACATCAATCGGAAAGGAGATAAAAAATGGAAGAACTGCTTGGCATTTTGAAGGAGATCCGTCCCGACGTGGATTTTGAAAAGGAGACGAAGCTGATCGACGATTCGATCCTCGATTCGTTCGACATCATCTCCATCGTCGGAGAGCTCAACGAGCATTACGACATCGAGATCGACGTTGAAGACCTTGAGCCGGACAATTTCAATACGGCGGAAGCGATCCTGACGCTTGTCAAAAAGCTGCAGGAGGACTGAGACCGGATCGCACAGAATGAAAAAGAAGGAAGTCCTGAGAGTATTATGCGTTGTGCTCGTCACGGTGCTGCTGATACTGTTCTTTTCGAGCGTCCTGACGCCGACGTGGCTGGACTGGAACAACGACAATACGGTCAAAGGGTTCTACCGCGAGCCGAAAAACCGCCTGCAGGTGGTTTTTGCCGGTACCAGCCAGTCGCTGAACGGGATCGCGCCGACGGAGCTGTATCACGCGTACGGGATCTGCGCGTATAATCTTTCAAGCGAGCAGCAGCCGCTGCTGGCGTCATACTATTGGATTAAGGAAGCCGAACGTCTGCACGGCGATACGCTGCGCGCGGTCGTGCTGGATCTTTCGTTTGTTTTTCACAACGAGGATAAGAGCGGCCGTCTCTCCATGAACGAAAAAGCGCTGGCGCATATGCGGTTTTCGCGCGTCAAGCTGGAAGCGTATCGCGCGCTTGCCGAACAGTACGACATCAACGCGACGGAGTATATCAATCCGCTCACGCGGTACCATTCCCGCTGGTCTTCCGTCACGAAGAACGATTTCCTCGGTCTGACGACGCTGAAAAACTATTTCTACACGCGCGGGCAGAATCTGGAGTTCGACATCTCGCACGACATCAAAAAGCCTTCCGACCAGCTTGTGCCGCAGTTTGAACTCACCGAGCAGATCGATCAACTGCAGTGGGAGATCGACGACACGCTGGTTTCGCAGAACATGGAGTATCTCCGGCAGATCGTCGATTTCTGCCGGGAACGGGATCTTGCCCTCGTCTTTATCAAGATCGCAAAGCCATCGACGGACGTGCAGCACGACGCGCTGCAGTATCTGGCGGATTCATATGACGTTCCGCTGATCGATTTCAATCTGGTTTCCGTGCAGGAAGCGGCCGGTCTGGATTTCCCGTTCGATTACTGGGATGAAAAACACGCGAACGTTGCCGGCGCACAGAAGATGACGAACTACATCGGCGCGTTTCTGAAGGATCGCTGCGATCTGAACGACGTGCGCGGCAGCGCGGACTACGACTATCTGAAACGGCAGGATGAAGAGTATCAGGCGGTGCGCGACGGCATCGCGCTGATGCAGTGCGACGATCTGCTCGACTACCTGCGTCAATTAAAG
>CAJOKM010000109.1 GCA_905235205.1 uncultured Clostridia bacterium
TGAGCGAAGGTGAACCTTTCGCGGTTAGGATTGCCTTCGGCAAGTTAGCAGTTTAGAGGTTACAGCGTGCAAAGAAGGCAATCCATAACGTTCGCCGCAGACGAAACACAACCGCAGATTCTCAATGCAGAGCAGATTCTTTCGGGAGATCTGCTCTTTGTCGGTTGAATACATGAACTGAATGGTTCCTGTTCTGCATAGCGGCAGGCAGACAAACAGCCGACGCGGGACGATCTTTGAAACGCCGTTGCAAATGCGGAAGAACCGAGGTATATTGTGCGTTGGCGAAAGGAACGGAGTCGAAAGCGCGAACAGGAATCACACGGAATCAACCACCACGCGGACGCAGTTTTGCGGTTTGTTCACAGAAACATGTTCATAGCGATCGCACTTGTCGCGGGTTCGCTTTCTTTCGGAAACACCCCCATATGAATAAATGAATATGACCTCCCTGCATCTTTTCATAGAATGTTCATCCACGCCCGGGGATTTGTATGCTATACTTAAAGGCAACAGCAAAGGAGAGGGAACGGCATGAACATTCGGTTTACCAACGCGCGCATCCTGCCGCTCGAGCGGGCGGACGCAACGATTCTCGAAGGGGAACTGTGGGTCAAAGACGATTGCATTACGCTTGTCGGCGATCCGAAGGGGCTCAAGCGGCCGGCGTTCGATCGCGAGATCGACTGCGAGGGCAACCTGCTGCTGCCCGGATTCAAGAATGCGCACACGCATTCGGCAATGACGTTTCTGCGCTCCTTTGCGGACGACAAGCCGCTGCACAACTGGCTGCACGAGGACGTCTTTCCGATGGAAGCGCATCTGACCGGCGACGACGTGTATGCGCTCACTAAGCTTGCGATCCTGGAGTATGTGTCCGGCGGCATTACGGCGGCGTTCGATATGTACTACCACGTGGACCGCATCTCCGACTGCGCGCGCGACACCGGCTTTCGGATCGTGCTGTGCGGCGCGGTCAATGATTTCGGCGGCACGAAGGAGACGCTAAGACACGACTATCTGACGTACAACCATGCGCATCCTCTGATTTCGAGCCGGCTCGGACTGCATGCCGAGTACACGACAAACGAATCGCTGCTAAAAGACATTGCGGCGCTTGCCGAAGAATACAAAGCGCCGGTGTTTACGCATTTGGCGGAAACGAAAGCGGAGGTTGACGACTGCATCAAGCGTACCGGCATGTCGCCGGTCGCGTATCTCGATTCTTTGGGTATGTTCCGCTACGGCGGCGGCGGGTTCCACATGGTGCATCCGCAGGACGGCGATATTGAGATCATGCAAAGGCGCGGGCTGTATGTCTGCACAAATCCGGCGTCGAACCTGAAGCTGTCGAGCGGGATTGCGCCGATTGAACGGTATTACGAAGCGGGCGTGCCGGTCGCGATCGGCACGGACGGTGCGGCGAGCAACAACTGTCTCGATTTCTTCCGGGAGATGTTCCTGGTGACGGGACTGCAGAAACTCACGGCGGGCGCGGCGGCGGCGGATCCGGTTCGCGTACTGCATTCGGCGTGCTCCGTCGGCGCAAAGATGATGGGACTCGATGACTGTGACTGTCTCAAAGAAGGCAAGCAGGCGGATCTCGTGATGCTGGATCTGCATACGCCCAACATGCAGCCGATCAACCATATCGCAAAGAACGTCGTGTACAGCGGCAGCAAGGCAAACGTCGCGTTGACGATGGTCGCGGGAAAGATCCTCTATGAGCACGGCGCTTATACGTTCGACGCCGACCCCGAAGCGGTCTACGCGAAGGCGAACGAAATCATCACAAGGATCCGCAGACAGGCGGGCAAGTAACGCGAAAGGAGCAGGCATGGCGCACATTGAAGTGATCGCAGAATACAACGAGCAGGGTGCGCTTCTCTGGGCGGACGCGTATCCGGGGGCGTTTTCGCGCGCGGAAACGGTCTCCAAAGCGCTTGAAAAGTTCCCGAAGGAACTGTCGGTCTACGCGCGCTGGGCGATCGGCGCACCGATGCCGAACCTTTCGGAAGCGGATTTTGTCGTGACGCAGGCATACAGGACCGAACTGCATGTGGAGGACGCGGACAGCGACGTGCTGTTCCCGTCCGAGCGGCTGCCGATGGACATGACCGAGTACACGCAAAAGAAGCTTTTATGCATGCGCTCGGCGCAGGACTTTGAAAAGCTCTATGCGTCGATCCCGCAAAAGGACCGCGCGCTGCGCAAGTCCCGGCGCACGTTTTACGGGAAGATTCCCTGTTCCGCGCGTGAAATGGCGGAGCATACGAATGCGACGCTTGCGTATTACGCAAACGCGGTCGGCGTGCCGTTTGAGAACGAAGGCGGACTCGTTGAAAACCGCAAGCGGCTGTTCCGTGCGCTGGAAGCGACGTCGGATTTTCTCGCGCTGCGCGTCTACACCGACACGGACGGCGAGCAGTGGACGCGCAGAAAACTTCTGCGCCGCCTCCTCTGGCACGACCGCATCCACGCCCGGGCGCTGTACCGGCTTGCGATCACGTTCTGGAGTAAGGAGCGGATTGCGGACCCGTTCTTCTTTGCGGAGGATCAATGAATTGCGGCTAA